>NZ_LQPV01000057.1:0-21866 GCF_002101935.1 Mycobacterium sp. IEC1808
CCAATTCCCCGACCGACTCCCACTATGACCCAAAGATGAACGGCCGCAACATCTTACACAGTTATCTTGACAGCCCCGCGGGGCAGGTCCATTGCGGACGGCCCCGTCACGCCGAAACGTTTGTCGCGCAACACTTCCCGGCACACACCGTGGTCGACGCTGATCCAGGTGAACGGTGTGCGCACCAGCGGTCCCCCCGCCCGGATCTCCTCCATCAGCGGGTAGGGATCGCCGGCCCGGCCGTGACCGGCGATCAGGCGGGCCAAGGGGTCGCCACCCAGCGCCCGAACCTGCATGAACGTTCGGGGAACGCCGTGCATGGCCACCCACCGAACCCACATACGAACGCCCATTACGCCCCCTAGCAGCGAAGATTCGCTATACTTACCATTTTGCGATACAAATAGACGAATTATGTCTCACACGTATCAATGGCCACGATACGACGACCCGCACGCGTGAGCAAGGAGCAATCAGGTGACCACGAGCCGAACGGCGGAGTTCGTGCGGCGCCTTGCCGCGCCGGAGCCTGCGGTGCTCGCGCAACTGCACCGCCCCGACGACATCACCACCCGCATCCTGGCCGCCACCCTCGAGCAGGCCGAACTCGTCGGAATGCGGCGCATCACCATGGAAGACGTCGCCCGGCGCAGCGGGGTCGGGCGCGCCACGTTGTACCGCCGCTTCCCCACCAAAGCCGCGCTGATCGACGCCGTCGTCCTGGCCGAAGCCCGTCGCTACTTCGATGGCCACGCGCAAGCCTGCGCGCAAGCCACCGGCCTGGAGGACCGCCTGGTCTACGGCACCGTGTTCACCGTGACGTTCCTGCGGGAACATGCCTTGCTCAAGAAGTTGCTGCGCACCGAGCCCGAGACCATCCTGCCGAGCCTGACCACCGACGCCGGCCCCATCATCGAATTCGCCACCGACCAGGGCGTTGCCGACTTGAGGGCGGACATCTACGGCACTGCCGATATCACGCCCGAGCAGGAGCGCCACCTGCGTTCGGTCGCCGAGCTGCACACCCGCCTGACGCTGTCGTTCATCGTCACCCAACACACCAGCATCAATTTCGCCACCGTCGAGGACACCCGCGCATTCGTGCGCCGATACCTCCTGCCGATGGTCACGGGCGTCGTGTGATTGCCCGCCTCAGGCTTCGTACGTGACCTGATACCAGTGGCGTAGCGGCTTGTGGCTCTTGTCCGCCTGGCCGGTGTCCGTCGCGCTGACGACGTTGACGTCCGTCACGCCGGGATTGTGGGCCTCGATGTAGCGCTCCAATTCGTGCAGGAGCGCGCCGTGGGGTTGGGCGGGGTTCGCGAGCGCCTTCGTCCTGCGTGTCTGGGCCACGCGAGGAATTATGCCCCGGCTTGGGCCGTCGCGCATCCGATGCTATTGGATTGCATTACAAGGGAATTCGGATTAATGGCCGAACCCTCGGAAGTGCAATTGGACCGCAATTCGCGGTTAAAAGCGGCGGATTTCAGGCCGGGGTGTCGGTGGTCGAGTACACCTTGAAGTTGCGGGTGACCTGGCCGCTCGCCACGGCGGCATGCCGTCGGGCAAGGAAGGAGGGATGGCGGCGCATTGCGTCGCGGCGCTCCCGGTCCCGCCGCCGGGCCGCGGCCCATGCGGGATGGGATTGAAGGAAAATGACCGTCGCGCCGTCTGCGTCCGCCATGATTCCAACTCCTCCCGAGCAATCCGCAAAAGAATGAACAGTGTTTATCGGTTCGTAATTCCAGGATGCCCTGCGGATCCTGTGACCAAACCACGCGCCAAGTTGAGAATTAGCCATGAATTTTCTCCTGGGCCTTTAGCTCCGTTAGCTGTGCGAGGCGCGCGAGAACCTCCTGCTCAGGGGTTCGAGCTATGCAAGCTGTTCGAGCTGACGCAAGCTGTTTTGCGGACGCGCTGCGGACGCTGCGGGGGTTGAACTCGCCGTCAGGCATCCCCCACCACCTCGCCATTTGCCTCGTCTCGCCACGCTTGTTCGATGCGATTGATCTCCTCGCCGAGGGCAACCACGATGCTGCTCTCGCAGTGCACTTCGGACGCACCGCGAAGCTCAGCGATTCCAGCCCGTCCGGACAAGTGGGGTCGCAGGCTCTGAAACCAAGCGGTACCGGCCACGTCTGGAATTTTCGGGTTGTTGAACGCCTGGGCTTTCGGCGGCGAGTTATTGAGTATGTACAACCACTCTTGGTACTCCGCGTGCCCCGCCGCCAACCCGTCCCGCCATTGGGCCACCTGCTGAAGACGCTCGGTGAGTCGCGCATCGCGGCGCTTTTGGTCGGCGTCGTCAGTCTCGTGTTGGCGTTGAGCCTTGCCCGCGCGCCAGTCGAAGATGCCTTTAACGGTCGGCGGGATGCCAGCCCCAATGGCCGCGCCGATGAGACCAGCTAACGCCGCGTCCACTATGAGTTCCGCCTAAAAGCATTGACTGCCATACACCGGAGTGTCGCACGAGGCCCCGACAGCCTCACCGATCGCTTTCAGTTTGGGTGCTGGTTGGCACTGCCACGTCCCACACGGACCGTTCGCCATCGGAATTGTTGGCGCCGAGCGCCGCTCGTAATGCAACCGCCGAGGTCAGATCAACCCCTCGCACCCGCGCGCGTCCAATCGCTTCGGTTAGAGCAGTCGCGATCGTCTGATTGTTCTCATCCGTGACGGGGTCGACGGATGCAAAGAGCAGCATGGCCAGTCCACCAACTAGACCGTATCCAGCGACCGGCATGAGATTCGTTAACCCGATTGGCTGTTGACTCGGGCGGGCGACCACTACATGCAAACCAACCATGTGGCCCTCGGGTGGTGCGGGAACCCATATGGCGTCCGCAGGCACCTTTTGCGGGTTGGCGACCTCGACCAAGTCCTGATGACGCACCCGTATCGCTAAGCCTCGCGTCATGCCAGTCTCACCGACTTCTGCCGGGCGCTCCCATTGGTCGATGACCCGGTTGCCGCTGCCGTCACCGAATTCCGCCGCCTTCTCGTCGTTAATCCACTGAAACCGCCAATCGCCGGTCTCGTGCAGGCTCCATTTCTGGTAGCCGAGGATGGCGCGCACGCCCACATACACATCGAACTTCGTGGGCGGCGACCAGATTCGCCACGTACCTGACTGCTTGCCGGGTTCTCCAACGACGACGCGGACGGTGCCCCCCGGCCCCGGCAAAGGGATGTCCTGGGGATTGCCGCCGTCAGCATCCCAGACCTTCAGCCATATCGGCTCGAACGACGGCATGGCCCCGAGACCTAACCCGGGTAACCCGGCAACCCCAGCCGTTGCGTCCATGGGTCACCTGTGTGATCGGGCGTCGGACGCCAACTCACCGTGACCCGCCTGTCCTGGGTCTGCGCCGCAACGAACAGGTCGAGTTCGACCGTCTCGCGCCCGTCCACGACATCGAAGTGGTTGTTTCCCATCCCCCGCGCCGGTTCGCCGGTCACGTCCACCTCGTACTTCTGGGTGTCGGTGTTGTTGACCAACCGGAAGTCCTGATCCCTAGGCCGCACCATGCGCCACGGGGCGCGCTCGGCAGCGTCCGCCGCATCCTGCAGCAGAGCCGTTTGCGCTTCATGGGCGCTCGCCCAGCGTTCGGCAGCCGCCGCGGACCGATCGGCCGCCGCAGCCGCATTCTCGGCGGCTGTCGTCGCACGGTCGGCGCGGTCGGCCTGCGCCTTCGCCTCATCCTTGGCGGCACGTGACTCGCGCTCCGCAGCCGCAGACCGGCGCGCAGACCGCAACGACAGCCACCCGAAGATGCCGGCGACGAAGACCCCCAGCCACGCTGGCACCACATCGCCCCAATGCGACGAAAACCAGCACAACACCGTATGAACCCAATGCGGCACGAACAACAACGCTAGCGGCACAACCCTGGCTCTGCCGCTACGCACGGCGATAGGTTGGACGCATGGGAAACGACGACTGGGCTGACCAGGTAGCCAAGCAGATCGAGGAGCACGTCAAGAAGAACTTCCCCGAGGGGGTCAGCGTGCCGACCGACGGAAGCGAAGACGAAGCGGTACGCGCCGTTCAAAAGCAGTTCGAAGACCGGGGCTTTGGCTGCCCAGACGCAACAGCCCGAGACATTGTGCGCCGCGCGCGGGGGAACTCCGAGTAGTCGCGCCCGCTGACAGGTTGGCCCGTCAAGAGGCCCCCGGATGGCCGGGCGTAGTCACCGGGATATGCCGCAGCCGCCACAACGCCAACTCGTCATTCGGATCCTCACGCAGATCCTCCAACATCTCGGCCAACTGCTTCTCCTGCGACGAGCACTGCCCCGACCACAGCGACTCCACCTCTTCGCCGTCTTCGTCGCCCGCCGCGAACATCGCCTCCAGCTCCGCCTCCCGGCGCTCCTGCTCAGCCTGCCGACGCTGATGCCGCGCCAAAGCCTTCTGCACCGAACCTACCGAGATGCCCAGACGCTCCGCGATCACACGGAACGGCACCGGCACCTCCTCACCACGCATCCGCGCCACCTCAGCATCACGCTTCAGCGCCGCATCACCATCCACCCGCCGCCGATCCGCACCATTTCCAGAAACCATCACTGACCTGCACTTTCCACCGCCAGCAAACAACGTATCCCCGCGTATCCCGCTGTATCCCTAATTCATGCGCAAATCAGAATACGTCCAGCAACACCGCTGAGCAGGCAACTTTGCTGGCGTGGCAGCAAACAATGTATCCACGGGGTCCGAGACAACCGGCTTCGCCGGTAGTGAGGATGCCCTTTGAGACTTTGCTGAACGCCCCAGGGCGGATATTCGATAATCGTGGAATCAGCTCGGCTGCAGCATATTTAGCGTCGGAAAGCAGAAAGCGATCTTGCTTCGAGTAGTTGCTAGCTAACTGTCGGCGGCGTAGAATCGATGCTAGCTGGTCGAGAATCCGACCAGCTCAAGCCATAGATTGGAGTTAGTGATGTCCGCAGTTCTAGCAATCGCCCTCGGTGGTATCGCGCTCTCAGTGTTGGCTGTGTTGGTCGGCGTGGCGCGCATGATCGGCGCGGGCAGATGAGAACGACCGCGGACCGTTTCGAGCTGATCACGAGCAACCCCAATCGAACCGACGCGTGCTCAGGCGTCTGCGACGGCCGGCACGAAGTTGACTGGGCGCGGAACGAGATTGCGTCCGGCGAGGGCGGGAAGGTTCATTGTCGGGCGCACAACGCGGGCTGGCCTTCGCGGACGACCCTGACCACGTTACTGGTGTTCGAGTTCCACCGGGTCGAGGTGAAGTGATGTCGGACTGCGACCACAGCCAGGCCGAACACGCCGCGACGCGGCGATTGACCAAGGCGACATACCTGCTGGTTTTCGCGACCGCCGCGTTGGTGTTGGTCACCGCCGTGCTGACGGCGGCGACGCTAAAGGAGAAGTCGGTGACAGGGCACGAGCTCGTCGTGACGCGCGAAGTAGGACACACAGGAACCGGCGAATGATCCGACTGCTTGGACGTTGGGCGACTTCGACTCATACAGCGTCGCCGTCGGCTCAAATGCAAGCGACGAGACTCCAGCGGCGTTGGCTATGGCAAAGAGTCAGACATGGCGCTTGCACACCCACCGTTCGCGACGAACTCGGTCACGACCGCGCCTATCAGAGTCCGGCGAGTCGCTAGTTAAAGACGCGCGCGCACGGACTGTTTCGCACTCAATTCGACCCGGGCCCGACTTCCGCCGATATGAACTGGAGAGGAAATGCGGACGTCCTGTGGGACGGCATAACGGAATTCAGGCTTTTCGCAGTAGCCCGCTGACGCCGGCCACTAACAGTGCTGTAAGCACCCACGCGATCAATTTGAGCGACGTCAGCACGAAGCTGACCCAGGTGGACTTGATGTTCCAGTCAGAAGTGGCATTTCCCACCGCGGTAGGAAGCACCGCAGACAGTGTGTAGTGGAGTGGTTTTATCTGCGGCGCGTCGGGAACCTTCATATGCGTCTGCTCTAAATATACGGTCGCGGCGGCATTTGTTGCGTCGCGATTCGGGACAAAGTCGTTGCGATTAGCGGCAACAACGATGCTGCCGGTCAGAACGACCACAATGAGCCAGGCGGCGGCTAGCAAAGGGTAATAGCCGTACCCGACTACTGCACCGTAGACGCATCGGAGCAGCTTCGGTAGCAACGGCGACTGACGCGTGACTCTGCTGGCCGCTGCGAGCCGCAACCTTTTTGCGCCTGTAGGATCGCCGTTGCGCTCGTAGACGGCCGCCAAAGCGTGCCAGGGCTGAACGGATGTCTCGGGGGAAGACTCCAACCACTGCCGCGCTGCATGCCAGCGTTCGCGTAAGGGGCCATGAATATCTGTCACTTCCCACCCTGTCGCGACCAACGGCCCCGGCGGATTTGCGTCGGTGCTCAAGTCGGTGATTGTCGCTCTATAGAGGGAGACCCCACCTCTGACATTGAGTGAGTCAAGCATCAGCTTTTTAATCGAGGCGGATTCCAGGTTGAGTGACGTGTCACCGTCATTGCGCAGTTTCGCGCTTCGGAAGTCGACGGTTCCACCTATATGGGCGCCTACAGCGCGGACTTGCCCGTCGGCTTCCAAGCCCCCGGCTACCAGTTCACCGACCCTGCTGCCATCGAGGACCAACACATCGGCGGCGGTGTGACGTAGTTTGGCATTCGTGAGGTCGAATCGCCCAGCGATGCGGATCTCCATCGCGCTGACCTGACCATCGGCTTCAAGGCCCCGGGCGAATAGGGCTTCTGTAATGTCAGCGCCGTCGAGGGTCAACGCCCCAGCGCCAGCATGACCCAGTTTGGCGTCGGTGAGGTCAACCTGCCCGACGAAATGTACGCCTACTGCACGAAATTCGCCCTCGACTTCCAGACCGCCCGCGTACAGATCACCGGTCGTACCGCCGTCGAGGCCCAGCGCAATGCCGTCTGGACGGCGCAACTTGCAATTGCGGATGTCGAACTGCCCAGGGTTGCGAATCCTTACGGCATTTATCTCACCGTCGGCTTCTAGGCCCTGGGCGAACACGCTGTTGGCAATCTCAGCAGCGTTGAGAATCAGAGCGTAGCCCTGTGCATTACGCAACTTGCTCGCTCTGAGGTCGAGCTGCTCACCGATTTGGACCCCGATGGCGCGGACCTCGCCATCGGCCTCCATACCCCCGGCGAAAACACAACCGGTGATCTTAGCGCCGTCGAGATTTAGAGCGGGGCCGTCGGCGTTGCGCAGCTTTGCGTTTCTGAGGTCAAGGCGCCCATCGATATGGACCTGGATCGCGTCGACCGCGCCGTCGGCGTCCAAGTCCGGAGCCAAAACGTCACCGCTGATGGCAGCGCCGTAGAGCTTTACCCGATGTGTGCGGCTGTGCTGCAAGCTGAGTTCTTTCAGTGCGGCTCCGCTAAGGTCGAAAAGCTCGTCCAGCGCGCACCCGACGAGGTGCAGCGGATGAGCGAATTGAATATGGGCGAGATTCAACTCGTCGCGGAACCGCGCTCCCGAAATACGTAGTCCGCTTGGATCCACGGCCAATTCAGGACAGGTGAGGACGTGACGCAGCGCAGCGGCAGGGATACAACGATCTCGGCCCCAACTCTGCGCGTCGGTGGGGTCGGCAGACCCGGAGCCAGCCAACTCCACAGGCTCACCTACTCGAGCCGCCTGGCTTAACCGGTCGATCCACTCTTGCAAATTCGTCGCAGTATCGGACTCAGCGCTCGATGTCATGGCCCAAATAGTGCCGCACGCCGATCTGCGGTGTCCTGCGAATCAGCCTCGCCCGTCGGTCTGGTTGCTTTCGTCAGTTGCCAACTTTTTGGTTGTCGCCGTCCAAGGTTGATGACCTCGTCCCGTGGTGGGGGGGCGGCCACGTGGCCGTGTAGCTCACGCGCTGCGCGTAAGCCTCTGATTCCTGTCGGACTTCGGCGTAGGGTTTCTAGGCGTGAAGGGGCCTCGCAGAAACAAGAATGAACGCCGAATCCGCCAAGAGGCAGTTCGGTAAGGCGAAGTTGGAATCTTCCATGCAAGAACTACTTTGGCAGCCTGGTCAGACGAACTGCGGCGGCTGGAACTCGACATTCGACTGTTGCCCTACGTTGATCCAAACGCCGCGGTCGCAGGCGAGATGACCGAGGGTCGCTGCGAGGTCCACGGACCGGTGGCGGGCAGCGAGGTAGTCGAGGCCTGGGCTGATAATTACATTCGCTTCGACGATAAACCCGTCTGGCAAGAGCAACTGCGGACCGAGATTCGGTCTCGCTGCCGACAGCTCGAACCATCAGCTGGGCAAGTGCTGCACGCCACGTTCTTTGGCGCAAAGCCGCCAAACGCTGACGTCGAAAACCTCGCGTTCTACAACATCGACACTTTTAAGACCGCCGGCCGCAATGGAATCCGCTTCGAGCACGGCACAGCAGTGCCGCAGGCCCCCGACGGGGCCGAGTATCGGTTCTGCTACCGCTACGCGCTTGCGCCGCGGTCGGGCGATTTCGCCGACTGGCGGCAGGGGCGAACGCTAGCGTCGTTCAGCTGGATCGACCTGGGCGCGTTCTCTGGCGACAAGCGGGCGGCACAAGTTTGGCTGGCGCTCGCCCGCGGCCATGTCGAGGTGGTCAAAGCGGCGTGCGCGCAAGGGACGCCATTCGCCGTCAGAGTCCAGGTCCGGCCGCCGCGCGGACGGCAGCCGGTGTGGGGCGGATTGGTGAAGGGAATCTTCGATGGGGTGATCTGCGCGTTCGAGGCCCACACCGACAGGGCGGTCCTATCTGAGGTCGTGGCACGGCTCGCGGCAATACTTCCGGCAGATCCCTTAGAGATCGAGGAACACCTGCTTGATCAGCGCCGGGCTGTGCTCGGCGTCGTGCACAGGCTCGTCTACCCTTACGGCGCTGGCGTTAAGTGGGACCCGACGGATCACCTGTGCGTTGCCGGCGAGTTGCTCGGCGTTGAACCGGTCGGTCCACGGTGGGCGATCAGGGGTGATCTCATCGAGCTGCTCCCGGTGACACAGTGAATCCCGCTCCTCTAATACTGATCTAGTCAGTGGCACCAGCACCAAGGTGACGTAGGCGCTGACGGGAATCGGTTGCGCCGCAGCGGAAAGCGGACCGGCGCCGCGCGACTCCAAAGTGGGACAGGCGGCTGCGTCGATAGCTGTTGCGGGACCTCTGACGATGGGATGTTCGGCGGCGTGTCTGGACAACTGCGTTTTCCGTCCCAGGACCGCAGCGGCGCCAATTTCCAAGGGTCCGCATACCAGCCTGCCGCGACAGCCATGGTCAATCTCCCCGTCGAACGCCCCCTGCCGCTTACCGACGGAATGTCGCCGGATGCGGAGGCCAGCGACTGTCCTCCGATTTGTTTGGCGGTGTGTCGGCACAACCAAGCAACCGACCACTGAAATTTCACAATTTCAAACGCGATCAAGGTTCCAGCCGCATACGCTGCCCATCGACGAATTGGGCAATGTCACCAACAGGAATGACTCAACCAGGAGAGCTAACGCGTGTTGCCCCGTGCAGCGTTCATCGCAGCGGCCATCGCTGTCGTCGCCGCCGGTTCAGCGTCACCGGGCGCATGCCAAAGGGGACGCAGGGGGAAGCGGCGGAGCAAGCGACAGTTGCTACACCGCCGACGTCCGGTGGCTGCGTCCAGCGTCCGATACCTGGGTCAAAAGGACTTAACGGATCTCGGGGATCACGGCCACTCGGCGCTGCTGCCTCCTGCGCAGATGCATCTTGGCCATTCAGGAAGCATCCCGAATCCCTCGGGACTTGTCATCGGCACGGCGGCGTCGCGAGCTAAACCTGCGAGGCCGGCCGCTGAGAACGTTTGGCATAGAACACATTTCGAGAACGCGAACACCGCGACAAGCCCTCCGAAAGGGTCGAGCATAGAGTGCCGGGTCACAGGTCCGCCCCCCGCCGCCTCTCGTGCAGTTGCGGCGGCGCTCTCTAGTGCTGGGCTTCGAATACCAATAACGACTGTGGGCCGGAATCAACCAAATCGCCTGGAAGGCAACGAATGTATCTGCATACGTTGAAAGTAAGAGGTTTCCGCGCAAGTGGTAGTGGCGAGATTACGGTTCAATTGCCAGGTCGTTTCAGTGTGCTGATCGGCAGCAACAGCGCCGGCAAGACTACGATTTCGGAAGCGCTTTACCTCGCTCATAGGCAAACGTTTCCGAGGCTGCCGCCGATCAGTTCAGCGGCTCTCGGCTCAGGCGACCGTTCCATCGAGGTGGAGTACTGGTACGAAAAGGATTCTGCGGCCGAAGGCCCACTCGGGCGGAGTTTGCAGGCGCAGGCGGGTGTCAACGTCGTCGACACTCAGGCGTTGCGTTGGGATCGACAGCTCCTGCGCAGCCTAGGAACTATCCGAGGACAGACCGTCGGCGGCCCTGCAACAGAGCTCATTGACGCCGTCAACCTGGTGTATTTGCCAGCATCGCGTAACCCAATCGACGAACTTGCTCGACGCGAGGCTCGGGTACTCGTTGAGTTGCTCAGAGCGCAGCAACAACGTGTAACCGGTTCTCGCAGCCTTGTCGGCCTCCGACAGCGTGCTTGGGGCTTCTTGGAAGCGCTGACCAACGATGGATTGATCACTGCAGTGGAGGCCAGAATCGATGAGTCTCTCGGCCAATTGACAGCCGGAGTTCGTCGTCAGTGGCCGTATGTGCGGGGTCAAATGGTGGACGATAACTACTTAGCGCGGGTGCTCGAGTTGATGCTTGCGGTGCTTGAAGGCCGCAACTTTGCTCGGCCTCTGGATGTCTCCGCGTTAGGGTACGTCAACCTGCTTCACCTAGCTGTGACCCTTGCGGCTATTCCAGACCTAACTGGGGAGAACGCGCAGTCGAGTGGCGGGGACGCCGGCAGCAGCACGGGCGCGCCGGGTGCGGATGGCAGTCCGTCCGAAAGCGCCGAAGCAACGGGGTCTGATTCCGCATCCGCCCAAGCTCGGCTCGTACAAGCTCGTGCAGAGGCCGAATCACTGGAGGACTCATTTTTTGGGTCCGGTCCGTTTCACACAACAGTCGTCATCGAAGAACCCGAGGCGCACCTCCACCCGCAACTGCAGCATTCCCTTGTGCGGCACTTGAGACGAACCGTGGCTAACCGCCCAGAATTGCAGGTAGTTCTGTCGAGCCATGCTACAGATGTGATCACCTCGTGTGCTCCAGACGATGTTGTGGTGTTGCGCCAGTTAGATAGTGGTGAGCGGCGATCCGTAGCAATCGCTCACATACCTCTTGCAGATCGCAACACGGTTATTCGGAAGGCGCGGCTTCATTTGGACGCAAGCCGGTCATCAGCCCTGTTCGCGGAAGCCCTCGTCCTAGTCGAAGGCGTCACCGACGCGGCCTTGCTTCGCGAGTTCGGATGGGTATGGGCTGGTACCGACGTAGAGAAGCGAGCGTTCATCGATGCCCTCAGTATCGTGCCGATGGGTACCAAGGTTGGGCCTTGGGCCGTTGAACTGCTGTGCACGCGAAGCTATGAAATCTGCAGGCGGATGGCGATTCTGAGAGACAGCGATAGAGATTTCGACGAGGAGCCAGTTGAGCCACCATGGCTAGCGAACCACGATCCCGACATCGTGCGAGTTTTTCAGAGTCATCCAACGCTTGAGCCTTCAATAACACCCGGCAATGAGGCATTGGTGTCGAGCGCGCTCGCCGCATTGGACATCGAGCTTCAAACGGTTACACGGGAAACGGTCCATTCGGTCTTCCGGGGAGGGATCAAAGCGAAAAACGGCCAGCCGGCTACTCTCGCCGGTCCAGGCGCACGGCGGAAGGGCGAGTTCTCACTCGCGCTTGCCGAGCAGATTATTCAGGCACGCGATGCGGGCGTGAACATCGCCCTTCCGGACCACATCAAAGCCGCTTTGGACTTCGTCTTTCCGGCTCAGACCGCTGAGGAAGGCAAAGATTCTCCAGCTGAATCGTCCCAATCATGACTGCCGCCCCCGTCGGCGAGGGAGCGCCCGACCGCCTCACCGATGAGCAACTAATCGCCGCAGGAACAAACTTCCGGAAGATCTTTTTGGAGGCGGCGCCCGGTTCAGGCAAGACCACCGTCGCCGCGCAGCGATTTGGCGTGTGTCGGTACCGCATTCCCGGTATCGGTTCGGCCGCCGTTGATCCACGCGGGGTCCTCGCCGTCAGCTTCACCAAATCGGCGACCCGAGAGCTCCAAGAACGAGTGCGAAAGACGTGGGGTCCAACCAGCCTGTCCTGGCCGCATCGAATCGTGACACTGGATTCGCTAATCCACGATCTTCTTAGCCACTTGCTGTCGCGCGGTCTAATCAAATGGCCCGGCGGTCACACATCGCTGGAGGTAAAGGATACGTGGAAGGTACTGGTCGAGCACGAGTGGACGCGATCAGTTGCTCAGGTATATCTGTTCAATGACGCTGTCGCAGTGCGCGTGACGTACGAAGCCTCCAACACGCGTCCGGTCCCCTCGGCTTTTGCCGATGCGGTGTCGAACGGATTATGCACTCACGAGGACGTGCGTCGGATCGTTGACTTTGCGCTCAAGCGTCCGGATTTGCTGAATGCGCTGCGAAGTCACCTCGCGCGGACCATACGGGAACTCATCGTTGATGAGGTATTCGACGCCAACGAACTTGATATCCGCGTGATCGAGCTTGCGTTAGCAGCCGGGGTCGACGTGACCCTGATCGGGGATCCATGGCAGGCGCTCTACGGCTTCAGGGGCGCACGTCCCGACTTGGTGCCTGCTTTGTTGTCAAGCGCAGAGGTACGGACTCTTAGATTATCCAAGTCTTTTCGGTGGCGAACCGAGGAACAAGCGGAGCTTGCAGACGCGCTACGTCTTGGAAGACCCGTCGCTATCAAGCCTGTTCTCGATCAGGATCTTCTCGCGGTTGGCGCGGACGTTGTCCTGGCGTCGCTGTGGGGCGACTTGTGGTCTGCCGGCCCGATTGTGGTTCCGATTGCATTCGGTTCAGCCAAAGGAAATATCGTCGAAGCTGCGACAACCTTGCTGCTGAACCAATTCACATCGGTGCTATTCGCCATTAAGGCGACTTACCTGTCTGACGCCTTGTCGACGCTAGGTGTCGCCGAGGATGATCTACAGCACCTCGAGTACGGTCTCGCTGGCGTCCTTGAAATGGTAGAAGCGGCGGGTAACAAGGACGATTGGAACCACGCCTACCGCGCGTTGGTGAGCGTCATCGAACCCGCAAGTCGTGTGACCTTTCCGAAAGTGCATGCAAACTACACCGCAAGGCTCAAGCTGCTACAGCCCCGAATTAGAGCCGCAGGACAAGCTATACCGGGTATGACTGTCCATCAAGCTAAGGGTCGGGAGTGGGATGTGGTTGCGTGCCGATTCACGGATTCGGAAGTTGAGCATTTAGCGCGCGGCCTGACAAACGCGAACGAAAAACATCGCCAGTTGTACGTCGCGTGCACGCGCGCCAGATACGCAACCCGCAGATTGGTCGTCGCATAGTTGTTCCAGCTGCGACTTGCCTGTACGCATGGTCAACGCACGGGAGCGGAACATCTGTTGCGCGCGCTCGCATGAAAAACGCTGTGGTGCCAGTCAACTGGCGTATACACGCGAGGCTGACTTGGGCAGTTGCGGGCCACGACCCTTTACTATTATGGAATGACCAGCAACGTTTGCTTTGAGTGCCGCGAGGTGTTCCAGAGTCCTCGGACTCGCGAGTACTGCAGCGACGACTGTCAGCGAATTTTTCACGGCAAGCTGACCTTGGCGTATTCGCCGCCGCCGACGTTTCGTTCGTCAGGTCCTCCGGCGGAGCAGCGGTTACCTCAGTCGCGGGTGGTCAAACCTCGTGTTCTTGAGGGTCTTCAGCATGACCGTGCGCAGCGCCCTAAGCGGCTGTTGTCCGTCGCAGAGGCCTGGCAGATGGTCGGCGACGCGGATGAGGTGCTGCCGATGGACCGCACCGGAAGGACGATTGGGTTTACGCGCTACAAATAGGGCATCCTGACCGACTATGCGATTTCGCGTCTGCCGCCTCGCCGGGCAGTCCGTATTCCCTGCTTCGGCACCAGCCGCGCACGCAGCGAGTGGTACAGCTTCAGGCGCTAGTGATACGGCGAGTGGGCATTGGGCGCCGTCGAGTCTCGGGACCAACCAGACGTCACATCTCAATCAGCACTGTGATCCATGACTTCACCTGCCCTTCAAGCCATCTGATCCAGAATGGCGAGAACCCGACGCTCCACCATCGGCCGCCATGCAACCTCGGTATCATCCAGGAGCGCCACATTGGCAAAGACGAGGGCCAGGACCACGTCGATCACACAATTTGTGCACTCGCAGACCTGACCCAGCGTCAACGCTAGCGCGTCAGCGTTATGCGAGCTGCAGGCGAGCACAAGCCGCATGCACATCACCTCCGGACTAACGGGGTGATCGCATGTACACCGCCGTAGCAAATCGTCAGCATCCTGCGCATTGATATCCGTCACCAGACAGGCCATCTCGCACGAGAACTGCGCGATCACCGACGCAGTACAGCCACCACAATCGCCGAAGCTGGCCACAACCTCCGCGAACCGCTTCGGATCGTTGACGGCCGACAACAGTTGCCGCACGGCCAATTTCGGGTCACCGGCATGCGGGCATTCGTCCCCTGGAAACATTGCCCGGCTCGTGCGGTGCGAAAACAACCCGGCCAGAAGACTTAGCCAGCGCCGTACTGAAGCGCCGACGCCTTGGCGGTCACTGTTGGTCATTTGGGTTTCCTTCGCGCGTCGTTGATAGATTTCAGGCGATGCGGGGTGGTGGCGACGGGGTGACTTTCAGCCCGGCATCGGCTGCCTCAATGTGGGTCCAGACGCCGGGTGCCAGGATGAGCACGTCGGTGTAGCGCTCATCGCCGGCCGAGTCGAGGGCGTTGCAAACGAAGCGGGTGGCACCGTCGAAGAGGACTTCGTCGGCCTCGACTTCGACGCTGCCCCCGTCTTTCATCCATGCAGTCCACCGCATAATTCAATCTCCCTTGGGCCTTTTGGCGCGGTCGCGCGGCCGGCCAGCGGCGGCGCGCAGGACGAAGTGGACGCCAGGTTGGCTCAGACCTATGTGCTTGCCGATCTCCCGCTGACTCCAGCCTTGGGCGTACAACTCGACGATCACGCGGTCACGGGCCAGCCGGGCGGAATGGTCAGTCATCGGTCCTCCGTTCGACGTTGTTGTCGAGTTCGGCTAGCCGCTCGGCCACGATGCGTTGCCGCTCGTCTCGCACCAGTTCAGTGGGGATGGTGGGGAACAGCGGCAACTGGGAGGGCAACGTGATGCGCGGTGCCGCACGTCTTTTCACTGCGGGGATTCCTCTCGCTGCTGTTTGCTGCAGTCGCCTCGGTGGCCTTGAGTGAGGGTGTGGAAGCCGCATTCTTGACAGCGGCCAGGCCCCTTGACCAGGGGTATTACATTCGCAACGTCTGTTACTTCTTGATTAGGGGATGTAACAGAAGGAACACTTGTAAAAAGGGCATTTATAGGGCCGTAGACACCACGGCGGATTTTCCCGATCCGGCTGGACTTGACCAAACGACTCAGATAGATACGTGTCTGGTCTTTGCTGATGCCCAACGCTTCGATGTCCGCTGGGCGGGTTTCAGCATGGCTGTTGACGTAGGCGAGAACTTCCAAGGCGCGGTCACCGAGTTGTGTGCGCTCCCGCCGCGTCTCGGCCTCACCGGCTGATTCGGCCAGGTTGTGGCCGGCCAGTTCCCAGATGCCGTCGGAGACGGTGAGCGCATATTCGGCTTCGATGACATCGCGGCCAGTGACGGACAAGAACGCTTCGTGGCTGTGGCGTTTGCGCGCCAAGACGAGGACAAAGTCGGCGGACCCGGCGATCCCATGAGTCCCGGAGACAGCATCGATGAAGTCCGATGATTCGGCCTTCCTGGTGTGGTGCACGGCGAGCAAGGTTGCGCCTGGCGCTGCATCGACTGCGGCCTTGAGCTGGGCACCGACTTTGTAGTCGAACTGGTAGGGATCCGCAGATGCGGGCTTGGTGGGTTTCGCCCGGCCGAACGTATCAAGGATCACCAGCGGTTTTTCGTTGTGGTGGCTGGTGAAGAATTCGCAGATCATGCCGAAAGCGACAGCGCTGTTTTCGGCGCGAGTGATGAAGCGGATACCGGCCGGAATCCGCTGACCCGCCATGATGCGCCGGCATCGTGACTGCAAGCGCCGCTCGCCGTCCTCCAAAGCCAGGTACAAAACAGGTCGTTTGGGGACCTGGATGGCGCCGATCGCGGTTCCACCTGCGGCGCAAGCTAATCCGATGCCGCACACCAGCCAGGACTTGCCTCCTTTGGGTGGTGAGACCAGGACGCCGAAACCTTCAGGGATGATGCCGGGAACGGCGTATTCAAGAGGCGCGAACGTCTGTGCATCCAGCCACGCCCCATCGAACATGTCGGCCAGCAGCGAGCCGTTGCGCACCGCTTCCTCGCGGTGATCTTCGCGAGCCATGCCGAGCAGTTCATCCCTGCGATCGACGCCGTTGCTCATCGCCGCCGCCCTGCCGCCTGGCCTGGCCAGATCATTCGAATGTGGGCGTGGTGCTCGGCGGCGGAGGCATAACCCAGCAAAGTTCGTCCAACGCAGCAGCCGCACAACCCGCCGCGCATCTTCGGGCGCCGGCAGTCGCAGATCGCCGGGCGCGCAATCGCTTTCAGCGAACCGTGACCGGCCAGCGGGGCGGCGGCCGTGTGCAGCGGCAGTTGAGGGTTAGACTCTGTGTTGTTGTGATGATGTCGAGCCGGGTGGGTGTGGTGACCGACCCGGCTCCCTTTTTCTGTCATGGCGGGTGCTCGTTTCGTCGCGGTGGATAGAGGGCTGGTGTTGCTGCCCTCTCACTGCGCCGCCGCCTCCTCCAAGCTGGCGAAGAATTCCTCTACCGAACTGCGGACCCAGACCCGCCGCCGACCAACTTTGAAGCTCTTCGGCCCCCGGCCAATTGAGGCCCAGTACCTCAGCGTTGCCGCGCTAACTGGGTAGTCGGCCGCAACTTCATCGGCGTACAGGTACGCGCTCGCCTGCATCGGATCCCTCCGTTTCGCTTGGTTAGGAACTCATTTCGAGTTGTGTGGGCTAGTCTGGCACCGTGAATTGCGCGAGTCCATCGGAAAACATATATTCACTGATATGGGATATGACAATATGATGCTTACACGATTTCGGGATACAGTGCGTCGTGAGCGCACAGCCGAGCACCGCGCCTGGACGCAGGGGGAGCTGGCGGAGCGCATGCGGCAGCATGGCGCTCCGGACGCAACTTGGGCCGTGGTTTCCAAGATTGAAAGCGGCGCCCGAAACGTCACGATCAGTGAAGCGGCGGCGATCGCCGATTCGTTCGGCGTCACTGTCGACCGTCTTTTAGCTCGACGCGCACGCCCTGCAAGCGACCGCGATTTTGTGCTGGGCCAACTCGCGCAAGCCTCGGCCGACGGCCAGCGGTCAGTTCGCGTGGCGATACGCGACATCACCGACCGGCTCGACGATGTCAGCGAGATCGATCCAGACGGGAACCTGGCTGATCTGGTTGCGGCGGTGCGGACCGCATGCGACAAGCTCGCCGCAGGATCCGCACTACTCGCTCAATGCGGCGGCACAATCGCCAAGCATCGCGGATCTCGACGGCGGGTGCTGCGCGTCGAGTGGGCAGAGGACGGCACCGATGCGTAGAACCCGCTCCGGCATCGAGGACCGCTGGTATCGGAAAAGCCGCGACGAGGACGGCACCACCCGCACAGTGCCTAGCGCCAACTACGAAAAGGGGAAACGCTACCGCGCCCGCTACGTCGATGACCGTGGCCGCGAACACGCGAAGGGTTTCGACCTCAAACGCGAGGCGCAAGTGTGGCTGAACAGCCAGGTCTCCACGGTCGTCACGGGCAGTCACGTCGCCCCGCGGGACGCCACGATGACCGTGCAGCAATGGTGCGACGAGTGGATCGAGGGCTACAAGATCAACCGCGACAGCACTGTGGGGACGACCGCCACCCAACTTAGGGTCATTTGCGCGGAGTTCGGCGGAATGCAGCTCTCGGCGGTGCGCCCGTCACATGTCAAGGCGTGGCTGGCGAAGCTCAAAGCGGATGGGCGCAAGGCCAGTTACATCTATGTCCTGCATGGCCGGTTGAACCAGATCATGGCCGATGCGGTGTATGACGGTCGGCTGGGGCGTAACCCATGCTCCAAAAAGACATCGCCTCCGCAAGGTGAAAAGAAGCCCTATGTGGCGACAACTGAGCAGGTGTGGCAGATCTACGACGCGATGCCCGACAACTTGAAAGTCGCCGTGCTGCTGGGCGCGTTCGCGGGGCTGAGGGTCGCCGAAGTGTCCGGCTTGCGGGTGTCAGATGTCGATTTCATCCGGGGTGTGGTGCACCCGAAGCAGCAGTGGGCCGGCGCACCTCTCAAGACTCCAGCCAGCGAGGCGCCGATCCCGGTCCCCCAAGACATGGCGCTGATGCTGTCGGCCTCGGTGCAGCGCTACCCGTCCGACATGATGGTCGTCAACAAGCGCGGCAAGCCCTGCGGGCCGTGGATCATTGACGACGCCGTCCAGAAGGTTCGCGGCGAGATCGAAGGCTTACCGGAGAAGTTCGTTTTCCACGATTTCAGGCATTACTTCGCGTCGCTGTTGATCGCCGACGGCGCGGACGTCAAGACCGTGCAAGCCCGGATGCGTCACGAACACGCCACCACCACCCTCAACACCTACGCGCACCTGTGGCCGGACACCGACGAGTCCACCCGAACAACGGTGGCCAAGGTGTTCACCGCTCGGGTGGCTGCGGACGCTCCTGCGGACGGCCTGCGGACGGATGGGGCCGTGTGAAACGTCCACCGCAGGTCAATGGATTAGCCGGCCCGAATATCAGAATTAGCCATGAATTTCGGCGTCATCCAAACGCACTGCCCCGCCGTCGTCCGTTTTGCGGGCCAGCGGCGATCCACACGCTAACCGCGGCCACCGACAGATTTCTCGTTTCGACCTAGGGCGGCACCGGCTGCTAGGGTGCCTTGCTTATGCCGCAGATAGACCGCCGCCGGATGATGCTGACGACCGGGATCGGCGTGCTGGCAGCCGCGCTGCCGCTCCCCGAGGCTTGCGCCTTTCCGGGTCGACCAGACACACCGAGCGGCCAGAGCTACATCTTCCAGGACGAATTCGACGGGCCGGCCGGCTCCGCGCCCGATCCGTCGAAATGGGCGGTGGCCAAGGCCCGCGAGACGATCAAGGACCCGACGTACTGGGAGTTGCCCGAGCACATCGGGCAGTACCGCGATGATCGCAAGAACGTGTTTCTCGACGGCAACTCCAACCTGGTGCTGCGCGCGGCCAAGGACGGGCCCACCTACTTCAGCGGCAAGGTCCAAAGCCTGTGGCGGGGCGGCGTCGGGCACACGTGGGAGGCCCGGATCAAGCTCAATTGCCTGACCGCCGGCGCCTGGCCCGCCTACTGGCTGGGTAACGACGATCAGGGCGAGATCGACGTCATGGAGTGGTACGGCAACGGCAACTGGCCCTCGGCCACCACCGTGCACGCGAAGGCGAACGGCGGTGAATGGAAGACCCACAACATCGCGATGGACAGCGCCTGGCACACCTGGCGCACTCAGTGGGACGCGACCGGCATCCGCTTCTGGAAGGACTACTCCGACGGCGCCCAGCCCTACTTCGATGTGCCCGCCAGCTCGCTTCCGGATTGGCCGTTCAACAACCCCGGCTACGCCGTCTACCCGGTGTTCAACCTTGCGGTCGCCGGTTCGGGCGGCGGCGACCCGGGACCGGGAACCTACCCCGCGGACATGCTGGTCGACTGGATTCGCGTCTGGTAGCTCAATGGGTTAGCAGGGCGACTGCCCCCCAGGGCCTGCGGCCCGGATGACGCGGATCCGTCGGGCGCAGCCACGTGGCCGGACGCATGAACAGCGGCAACCGATGAAACCGGTGGGCGGCCTCGAGGTTTGATTCCGCTTCGACGGTCCGCCAGCCGAGGTTCTCGAAGTAGGCCAGCCCATTCTCGGGGGCGAACTTGAACGGCGCGTTTTCCAGCATCCCGGCCATCTTTCTGTTCATCATCTTGCGCAGGCCCGGAAAGGCGAAGTCGAGCATCCACCAGGCGATCTCGGGCCGTTTAAACGCCGCCGAAAGCGCGTCGACGTCGCTGTCTTCCAGGTACATCAACAGGCCCTCGGTCAACACCAGCGCTTTGGTCGCGCCGTGGAGGGCCTCGTCGAGGAAGGCGTCGCGGGCCTGCGGGTCGGCCAGGTCGACGGCGACCCGGGTCAACCGGCACCGCGGCGTCTGGTCCGCGAGAACCTGCGTCTTTTCCTCGAGCAACTTCGGCAGGTCCGCCTCCACCCAGGTGAACTCGGGCCGCAGGTCGAGTCGGTAGGGCCGGGTGTCCAGGCCGGCGGCCAGGTTCAGCACCCGGTCGCAGCCGGCGCCGATCGCTTCGGCGATGGCGTCGTCGATGATCTTGGTGCGTGCGACGAGCCACCATCCGTTGCGTGTCGACCGCGGGACGTTGGCGACGATCGCGCGGCCGTGTTCACCGGCGAGGCGCTCGGCGAGCGGGTCGCTGAAAAGCGCGTCGGGGCGGGCGGATTCGGTGGCACGGTGGAGCGCAGTCCAGCGGGCGGTGTCCGACACATGGGTGATCGAGTGCATGGGTTCTGACAGTAGTTGGCGGATCTGACGACTCGGTCGGGGTTTTGGTGAACTGCGACGGGCGGCGGGTGCTGGTTAAGCTTGGCTGATAATCGCCCTCGGGGTGTTCAGGGAGGTGATGGGCGATGGTATTTGCGATGGAGCCGGCCGCGGTGGGGGCCGCGGCTTCGGCCCAGGCGGAGCTGGCTGCGCAGACTGGCGCCAGCGCGGCCGCGGGTGCGCCGACGCTGTTGGGGGTCATGCCGATGGGCGCCGATGCCGATTCGGTAGCGTTCGCCGCGGCACTGGCCGCAGTGGCTGCCGCGTATGTGGCGACCGCGGGTGAGCATGCGGCCCAGCGCGGGTTGTTCTCCGACGCCCAGTTGTTGGCGGAGACGACCACCGTGGCCAGCGAGGCGACGCGCGCGGCGGCCATGACGCTGTAGCGGCAAGGGGCTTTGGTGTCGCATCCGTGGTCAACGTTTAGCCCGGAGGCCAATTACACGGCGTTGGCGTCGGGGTCTGGCCCGGCGTCCACCTTGGCCTATGGCGAGACGTTAAGCGCCGAGGCGGCGAATCTGCAGACGGTGATGGCGGCGTCGACCGCAACGGGCGCAGCGACCTATGGCGCCAGTTGGCAGGGCGTGGGTGCGGCCGCCTCGGCGACCACCCAGACTGCGATGGACACCCAGCACCAACTGCTCGCCGAGGCGCTCTTGGAGAAGGTGCCGCATGTGGCGGCGGCGGCCAGTGCTCACCAGACGGCGCTGGCGTCGATGGTGACCGCTGAGCAGGCGGTGGCCAACCGGATGGAGGAATCGGCCGCTCAGAAGATCAACCCGGCCGTCTTGGGCGCGCTGACCCCCCGGATCACGGCGTTGAATCTCGAGTACTACGGGCAGATGTGGCCACGCAACGCCGGCGCGGGCGCGGCCTATGGCGCAGCGTTGCGCGCGAGTACGGCGGCAATCATGGTTCCCTTTCCGCCGGCCGTGGCTGGAGCGTCGGCGGCGGCGCCGGCCGTCGCCGCGGTGGCGTTGGCCGAAAACGAGGCCATGGCCGCCGCCGGGGCGACGATGCAGGCCAGCGAGCAAGCCGTCCAAGCGGCGATGGGGCTGTCAAGATAACTGTGTAAGATGTTGCGGCCGTTCATCTTTGGGTCATAGTGGGAGTCGGTCGGGGAATTGG
>NZ_LQPV01000058.1:0-7126 GCF_002101935.1 Mycobacterium sp. IEC1808
CGCCCCACCCGCCCAAGATGACGACGATCCGCCGCCCTTCTAGGAAGCCGCGACGGCGAAAAGCCGCCATTCGACCGGCCCGCCGTACGCTTAGCGGGTGCAAGAGGCGACCAAAGCCGACATCCTCGCCGCGCTAGATGACAGTGGGAAGCGGTTTGTCTCGATCGTTCGGGGGCTCGATGCGGATCGCGCCGAGCGCCCGGTGCCTGGGCTCGCCTGGACGGCCGCGGAGACTGCGGCGCACGTTGTCACCGTGCTCGGCAGGCTGCTTGGCGACCGTCGACGTGCCGCCACAAACGAGGGGGTTGCCGAGCTGAATGCGACCTGCCTCTCGGAGTACACCGACCGAGACATCAGCGACATAGCCGACGGGCTCGAGGCAAATCTGCGTGCGGTAATCGACCACGTCTATCCCAAAGTCGACTTCGGCCGTCTGTATCCCTTTCACGGTGGATCGACAATCTCCGCCGGTGGGGGTGCTCGATGGATTTTGTGCGAGCTGCTTGTCCACGGCCACGACATCGCCGTTGCAACCGGAAACGAGTGGGTGATACCGGGCGCGGAGGCATCCATGGCAATTCGTGGCCCCGCTGAGTCGATGAATCGGCTGGTTGAGGGCAAAACCTCTACCCGACATCGCGTGCATCTGGGCAAAGGCGACACTGTCGAATTCGTCGCATCGTCCGGATCCCTCCCTGCCGACGACGAGCCGATCGACGTGGAACCCGGAGTGTTGCTCCTGGCTTACTTCGGAAGAATTGAAGTGACCGATCCGCGTTTGGCGGTGGTTCTCGCTGAGCTGCCGCACCTCTGACTAGGTCGGGACCGTGCGGCCGGGACCCGCCCGCGGCGGCCACGGCGGCGGCCCGTAACACCGAGGAGAAACCACCCCCGACCTTTTAACTGCGTGAACGCTTCCGGACCGGGTAGCCCGCGGTCATGGAAATCACGGTCACCTTCGTCGGCAACGCCACCACGTTGATCACCGCTGGCGGGCTGACGCTGTTGACCGATCCGAATTTCCTGCACCGGGGTCAGCATGCCTATCTGGGTTACGGGCTGGTCTCCAAGCGGCTCAGGGAACCGGCGTTGAACATCGACGAGCTGCCTGCGGTCGACGCCGTGGTGCTGTCGCACATGCACGGCGATCACTGGGACCGGGTCTCGCAGCGGGGCCTCGACCACGGGCTGCCGATCGTCACCACCCCGCACGCGGCCAAGCGGCTGCACCATCGTGGCTTCGGGCACGCGCTGGGCTTGTCGACGTGGCAGCGACACACGATCACCAAGGGCGGCAACACCGTTCACATCACCTCACTGCCGGGTCGGCACGCGCCCCAGTGGAGCCGACGACTGCTGCCGCCGGTGATGGGCACCATGCTCGAATTCGTCGCCGCCGATCGCTCGGCGCGTCGGCTCTACCTCTCCGGCGACACGCTGCTCGTCGAGGAGCTCAATGAGATCCCCGAGCGCTTCGATTCGATCGACGCCGGCGTGCTGCACCTGGGCGGGACGCGGCTGCCCGCCGGCCGGCGGCTTCCGTTCGGTCTGACGGTGACCATGGACGGCCGCCAGGGCGCGGAGCTGGTGGCGCTGCTGGCGCTGCCGAAAACGATCCCGGTGCACTTCGACGACTACGGCGTGTTCGCGTCGCCGCTCGACGAGTTCATCGGCGAGATGCGGCTTCGCGGTCTGGGCGACCGCGTCATCGAAGTGGACCGCGGCGCCTCGGTGACCATGTGAGCGGTCCGCCACCCAGCTGCTAATTCTTCGCTGGCCAGGGGCGTCCGGTATATGTTCGTGTCATGCGATTCGCGAACGGAGCAGTGCACGCGAGGGGCTTCGACGTGCAATGTTTCAGCGTTGGTCGCGGCCCGGTCAGCGCAACTTTGCTGGATGGTTTCCCGAATAAGGGATGTGAGATGTCATGGACTTTTTAGCGCTGCCGCCCGAGGTGACCTCGGCGCTCGTGCATGCCGGTCCCGGGGCGGGCTCGCTGATCGAGGCGTCCGCCGCCTGGCAGCGCATCGGCAACGAGTTGGACAGCTCGGTCAGCACCTATACGTCGGTGCTGTCGTCGCTGATGGACGCGTGGGACGGCCCGTCGGCCGCGAAGATGGTTCAGGCCGTCCAGCCCTACATCACCTGGCTGCGGGACACCGCCCAACAGGCCGACCAGCTGGCCTCCTCGACGCAGGCCGCCGCGACCGCGTTCAATTCGGCGCAGTCGGCGGTGGTCCCGGTCGCGACGGTGACCGCCAACCGGACGCGGCTGGCGCAGCTGATAGCCACCAACCGGTTCGGCGCCAACCTGCCGGCCATCGCCGCGACCGAAGAGCAGTACCAGGCCATCTGGGCCAACAACTCCGCGGCGCTGACGCGCTATCAGACGGCCACGGCGCAGGCGCTCGACCTGCAGCAGTTCACCACCCCGCCGGCGATCACCGACCCGGCCGGGACGGCCGCGCAGGCTACCGCCACGTCCGCCGCCGCCGCCACGCCGGCGCAATCGATCGGGGACTTCTTGGAGTCGATCGTCGGCACCCCGTTCGGCTTCGACCCCAACGTGGGCTGGTTCGGGCTGGCCAACACCTACGCCAACCAGTTCATCTCGTCCGGTTTCCCGATCAACCTGCTCAGCTACCTCGCGCAGAGCACCTCGGCCCAGGCGCTGCAGAGCGTGGGCGGCGACATCGGCCAGGGCCTCTCGGAGGGCGAGTCGGCGCTGGGAGCGGCGGGGGCCAGCTTGTCCAATGCGGTGAAGTCGCTCGGATCGGCGCCCACCGGGGCGATGGCCGTCGGCGTGTCGATGGGCAAGCTGACCGCGCCGCCCGCCGTGGTGGGGCTGCTGCCCGCCTCGCAGACGCCGGTGCAACTCGCCTCGGCGGCATCGCCGCTCGACGGCGCCGACGCCGGGTTCCCCATGATGCCGCCGCTAATGCCCCCGCCGGTCTCGGCGGGCAGTGGCTGGCGCAAGCGGAAGCAGAACAAGCTCGAAGACCTCCAGGTGGGCGCCGAAGTCAAGGGCAAAGTGATCCGCACACCGCCGTCGGCCGGATGAAAGCCAACGCCGAAATCTTCCCGGGGTGAGATGTCATGGACTTCGGGACGCTGCCCCCAGAAATTAGTGCGGCGCTGATCCACTCCGGACCCGGTGCGGAGTCGTTGATCGAGGCCTCCGCCGCGTGGGAGCGGTTGGGCATCGAGCTGGAGGATTCGCTGCCCGGCTACGGCTCGGTGCTCTCGGCGCTGGGTGAGGCATGGGGCGGCCCGTCCGAGGCCGCGATGATCCAGGCCGTCGACCCCTTCCTCGCGTGGTTGGCCGCCACCGCGCAGCAGTGCGAGCAGGTCGGCTCCTCGATCCAGACGGTGGCCGCGGCATTCGAATTGACCCGGCGCACTGTGGTTTTCCCGGTTCAGGTCGCCGCCAACCGCACCCGGCTAGCGCAGCTGATCGCCACCAACTGGCTGGGGACCAACTTCGCGGCGATTGCCGAGACCGACGCCCAGTACGAGGGCATGTGGGTGAACAACTCGGCGGCGATGAACCGCTACGCGGCGACCTCGGCACAGGCCACCCGGCTGCCGCAGTTCTCGTCACCACCGACGATCGTCAGCCCGGCGGCAGCGGCGGCGCAAGCCACCGCCACGTCCGCCGCCGCCACCACCCCGGCGGCGTCGACGCCGCTGGGGGATTTCTTGACGAACGTCCTCAGCACCCCCTTCGGCTTCAACCCCCAGAAGGGCTGGTTCGGCCTCGCCAACACGTATGCCGACCAGTTCATCGCCGGCGGAATCCCGATCAACCTGCTCAGCTATATCGCGCAGTACACGTCGGCTCAGGCGCTGCAGAGCGTCGGCAGCGACGTGGGCCAGGGGCTGGCCGAGGGGGAGGCCGCGCTGGGCGGGGTCGAGGCGGGCCTCGCCGACGCGGTCAGGGCCGCCGGGTCGGCGCCGACGGCCGCGGTGGGCGTCGGGGTTTCGCTCGGCAAGCTGACGGCGCCGCCCGCGATGGTCGGGCTGTTGTCCGCGTCCAAATCGACGGTGCAGCTGGCGGCGGCGGTGTCGCCCCTGGCCGCGGACGAATCCGGGTTCCCCTTCATGCCGCCGCCGATGATGCCGCCGGTCGCGCCGCGCGACAAGAGCAAGCGCGGGGGCCGCGACTACGACGACCTCGAAATCGGGCTGGAGATCAAGGGGACCTTCATGACCCGCCCGCCCTCAGCGGGCTGAGTCGTCAGCGGTCTCCGCCAGGGTGAAGTAGTTCTCTTCCTCCTGCACGAAGTGCAGGCGCAGCAGCGCGTACAGCCCGTACAGGCAGGCGAGCAGGTCGTCGACCTGGTCGGCTCCGATGGAGCCGGTGGCTTGGGCCAGCTCGACCTGCGCGCCGATCCGGTCCGACAGCCGTTGTATCTCGGCGTGGGTCCGGCTCATGGTCGCGGTGGCCTCGCCGGTGCCCAGGGGGTGAGCCAGCGCGGGGTAGAGCTCGGTTTCCTCGGCTCGCTCGTGCGGCAGGACGCGATCGACAAGTAACTGATGTGCGCGCGTAATCGCTTGCAGCGCGGCCTGATCGGGCGCGGCGGCCAGGCGGTCCGCCGCTTCGCGCAGCAGCCCGATGGCGTCGCGCAGCTCGTCGTGTTCGGCGTCGAAGCGGCGCAGCATCCGTTCGGTCTGCGCGGGCAGGTCGACCTCGGTGGCCGGGTCGCCGCGCAGGGCGCGCAGCGCGTTGAGGATGACGGCGACGTCGATGCCCTCCTGCAGCAGCGCGCCCGCGGCGGGCGGCAGCCAGCCCAGCGCGGCGACAACCATCGCGATCAGCGACAGGCACATTCCGACGACCGCACTCTGCACCGCGATGCGCCGCGACCACCGCGCGATGTCCATCGCGTCGGCGAGCCGTTCCAGCCGGTCGGTAGTCAATACGACGTCGGCGGCCTCCGAGGAGGCGGTGGCACCGCGCGCGCCCATCGCCACCCCGACGCCGGCCGCGGCCAGCGCGGGCGCGTCGTTCACCCCGTCGCCGACCATGACGGTGACCGCGCGCTCCTGCTCGGCGCGCACCGCGGCGACCTTGTCCGCCGGGCTCTGTTCGGCGTAGACCTCGTCCAGCCCCAACACGGCGCCGACCTCGCGGGCGGGCCCGGCGCGGTCGCCGGTGAGCATCACCAATCGCCGCAACCCGGCGGCGCGCAGCCGCCGCACGGTGCGCGGGGCGTGGCGGCGCAGCGGGTCGCGCAGCAGCACCGCACCGGCCGGTCGCCCGTCGATGCACACCCATGCGATCGCGGCGGTGTCCAGCAGGGCTCGGTTGACGGCGGCCCGCGCCCATTCCGTCGAGGTGTCGTCGGCCAGCTTGCCGACCTGGATGCGCCGATCGCCCACGGTGGCGGTGACGCCGCGCCCGGGTTCTTCGACCACGTCGGTGGGCAGGTCCAGCCGCAGGCCGCGGGCCAGCGCCTCGGTGACGATCGCCTCGGCCAGCACGTGTGGGGACAGCTGATCGACCGAGGCGGCCAGCCGCAGGATCTCGACGGCGTCGCGCCCCGGCGCGGCCGCGACATCGATGACGACGGGTCGCCCCATGGTCAGCGTGCCGGTCTTGTCCATCACCAAAGTCGTTGCGCGCCCGAGGTTTTCCAATGCGGCCCCGCTGCGGATCACCACGCCGTGACGCGAGGCGCGCGACAGCCCGGAGACGATCGCCACCGGCGCCGCCAGCAGCAGCGGGCACGGCGTCGCCACCACCAGCACCGCCACGGCCCGCACCGGCGACCCGCTGGCCAGCCAGGCCGCGCCGGCCACCGACAGCGCCAACGGCAGGAACCACGCGGCGTACCGGTCGGCCAGCCGCACCACCGGTGCGCTCTGCGCCCCGGCCTCCGCGGCCAGCCGCACGATCTGCGCGTAGGTGCTGGCCTCGGCGGTGGCGGTGGCGCGCATCTCGAACGCGCCGCCCGCGTTGACCACACCGCTGCGCACCGGTTCGCCCGCGCCGCGCTCCACCTGAAGCGGCTCGCCGGTCAGCACCGACTCGTCGAGCACCGCCGCCGCGCCGACGATGCGCCCGTCCACCGGGACCACCTCGCCGGGGCCGACGACCAGCAGGTCGTCGATCGCCACGTCGTTCAGCCCGATCGTGGTGACCGTGGATCCGTCGCGCCGTCGGGCGAACCGGGGGGCGTGCTCGAGCAGGGCCCGCAGGTCGTGCGACGCGCGGCGCTCGGCCGCGGCCTCCAGCGCCCGGCCGCCGGCCAGCATCACGGCGATCAGCGCACCCGCGAGGTACTCGCCGACCAGCAGCGTGCCGATCAGGGACAGCACCGCGATCACGTCGACCCCGAACCGGCCACGGCGCAGCCCGGCCACCACCCAGACCACCGCCGGCACGAGGCCCACCACCGTGCCCGCGATCCAGCACGCGTCGGCGATGTTGTGCGCCCCCACCAGCCAGGCGATCCCGCCCGACACCAGCGCGCCGACGCTCAGCGCGACCAAAATCGCAGATCCCCTTCCGCCCACACCATTCCCTTCGGGAGACGGGTCTGCGGCCAGCCTGCACCGGCTTCGCCTCGTTAAATAGGGCCGGGTGTCCGGCGAACTAGGGACTCAGGTCACTAGAAAGGCCGGCCAAGTTCCGGTGAACATTGCTGGCGTGACTGGCTTTTCTGCACGGGGCTCGCTCCCGATCTCCACCATCACCGGCGACCCGGTGGCGCGTGTCGCCGCCGACGCCACGGTCGCCGACGTGGCCATGGCCATCGCGGACTGCGACGTGGGGGCCGTCGTGGTGGGCGACGACGAGCGGCCCACCGCGCTGGTGAGCGAGCGTGACGTCGTCCGCGTGGTGGCGGCCGGGAAGGATCCGGCTCGGGTTCCGGCCGCCGCGGTGGCCAGCACCAAGCTGGTGTGGTGTGACGCCGACGCGACGGTCGATGACGTGGCGGCCCGGATGATGGACCACTACATCCGCCACGTCCTGGTGGAGCGCGACGGCGCGCTGGCCGGGATCGTCTCGGCGCGCGATCTGCTCGGCGTCTACGGCGCCTAGCTGTACTGACCACGGACGTTGGTGACGGCGTGGCGTGGTGACATGACGAAGACCTCCGAGTGAAGTGCGAGCTGTCTA
>NZ_LQPV01000059.1:0-6066 GCF_002101935.1 Mycobacterium sp. IEC1808
CCGGCCGCGCCGCCCCCGATGCCGGCCCCCCAACCCGTCGTCCAACCGCCGACCGGACGTCGGCCGACTCACGCGAACGACCAGGCGCCGTTGCCCAGACTGGGTCCGCTGATCTCCTCGTTGCTCAAGCCGGGAACGACGGGCGGCCAGCGCTACTCCGCGCCGATACAGCCCCAGGCCGGCGTGGTTCCACCGCCCGGGCCCAACCCGCCCGCGCCGGGCTTCCCGCAAGTGCCGAACGCGGCCCCGGTCCAGCCGCAGCCGGCCCCACAGCCGGCGGCGCAGCCGGCGCCCCCGCCGCCGGCCAATATCGCCGGGGCACCGACGTCGCTGGTCGACTGGGTGACCGGACCAAACGGCCCGAACAAGACCCTCGAGCGATTTAGCATCTCGGGGACCGACCTCGGGATCATCTGGGACAACGGCGACCCCGTCAACCGCCAGGTGCTGATGGCCTTTGGTGACACGTTCGGCTATTGCAAGGTCCGCGGCCAGCAATGGCGATACAACACCTTGTTCCGCAGTTCGGACCGCGACTTGTCGCACGGAATTCACATCGCCGACGGGGTGCCCAACGATAAGTATTCAGGCTCACCGGTGTGGGCATCCAATCTTTCCAAGCAGGTCGTCAACACCATCCACAAGGCGCCGCACGAAACCGGCATCATCCCGACCACCGCCATGTCCCTGGGGCGAACCCAGTACATGAGCTACATGTCCATCCGGCAGTGGGGCCGGGACGGGGAATGGCAGACGAACTACTCCGCGATCGCGAGATCCGTTGATAACGGCCAGAACTGGGGGATCTTCCCCAGCAGCATTCGCACGGCCTCGGCGGACGCCATCCCCGGGGTCCCGTTCACGCCGGGGAACGAGAACTTCCAGATGGGCGCGTTCATGAAGGGGAACGACGGCTACATCTACCAGTTCGGCACCCCGTCGGGGCGCGGCGGTGCGGCGTTCCTGTCCCGGGTTCCCCCGAATTACCTGCCGGACCTGAGCAAGTACCAATACTGGAACGGCGACAACGGCGGGCACTGGGTGGCCGCTAATCCCGGGGCGGCGACGCCGCTGTGGCCCGGCCCGGTCGGGGAGATGTCGGCGCAGTACAACAGCTACCTCAAGCAGTACTTGGTGCTCTACACCAACGGTGGCAGCAACGACGTCGTGGCGCGGACCGCGCCGACGCCGACCGGACCGTGGAGCGGGGAGCAACCGCTCGTGTCGTCCTTCCAGATGCCCGGCGGCATCTACGCGCCGATGATCCATCCGTGGTCGTCGGGCCGGGATCTCTACTTCAACCTGTCGCTGTGGTCGGCATACGACGTGATGCTGATGCACACCGTTCTGCCATAGTGGCGATCGCAAGCGCGGCGTAGCCGGGCGCCGCGGGTCGCCACCATCGGACAAAGCGCACACGCGTTGTCAGCGGTCGCCGGGGCTTGCCGCAACGTCGTCGCACGCTCAGACTGGTTGACATGCGCGATCGGGAGGCGATCGACCAAGAGCTGCGGCGCATCGCTCTTGGGCGCCAATCGATGCGTGGGCAGGGTGATCGGCCGTCGATCCGAGACATCGACGCCCTGCTCGACGAGCGCCTGGGCCACCCCGTCGAGGTCGTCGAACCCGAGACGGTTGACGAGGTTCCGGTCCCGGCAGAAACCTCATCGCCGCGCAGCGCGCCTCGCAGGCGCAAGCGTCGGCGTCGCCGCATGGTTCCGCTCGCGGCGTTACCGCTGTCTCTGCTTGGCGTCGCCGCCGCCGCGGTGGCGGTCATGTTCGCGGCGCACAAATCGGACCCTGCGCCGTCGGCCGACCCGCCCTCGACGGCCGTCCAGCCCCCGGCGGCCGTCCCGCCCCCGCCGGCCGCTGCACCCAGTCCCGCCGCGCCGGCAGCACACGCCCCCACGCTTGAGATCGTCGACAGGGCGTTCATCGGCGCGCTGAAACAGGACGGCGTGCCCGTTCCGAGCAACGAGTACGTGACGAGCCATGGGCACGCGGTCTGCGAGTTCCTAGCGAACCAGCCCGACTTCGGCGAGGCCGTTCGCGTCCTGCAGCAATCCTCCGTATGGGACGCCAATCAAAGCGCCAGCGTCGCGGCCGGCGCCGTCGTCGCGTATTGCCCGCAGTACCAACCTTCTGGCCAGGAGCACCTGCAGACCGGTTTCCAAAACGCGCTCTCCGGACTGCAGGCCATCGAGCGTGATCTGCAGGGCATCAATGGCAATTTGCAAGACATTCGGGACGGCTTGCCGCCGCTGCCGGGTCAGCAGTAGTGTTGGCGTCGCCTATCGCCTCCACGTGTTGATGCGTTGGGCCACTTTGAATTTCCGCCTACCAGACGTTGTGGTATGAGTGGCGGCATCGCGGCGCAGGGTGATGATCGGGTTCGGCAATTTGAAATGGCGGCAATAATGGTGCCAGCAGAACTGATAGGTTTGTTTGCGTGAGCTGGCTACATCGCAGGGCTCGGGATCCGGTGGAGACGCCGAAGCCCCTGCCTGTCCTCATCCGGGGGTAGCGGGCAGGGGCGCTTTAGTCCCCTGGAGGCTTCCGCCTTGTCCCGCACTGATGCTCATAACCCGTTCTGGCTTCGACTCGCTTGCGGCGATCTCGCCGTCGAACCGCAGCATGCGTCCGATCACGGCGTCTGCGATCTCCCTGACCAACCTCCCGCAAGGTGGGAGGGCTGGTTACCAGCGACCAAATGTCACTGGGTGTTTCACTACACCGGCAGGGGCATTTGCTCCTGCTGGATGTGCCACGCAGGTCCGCAGCATCGCCAAGAGAACCGCAATCAGCGGCATCGTGACCGCGTAGCCCTACGCGCCGCACTTTCCCGGTGGCGTCAGGGCGATCAAGCCGCCTTCGATGATCTCGCGCCGCCTTCGCGCAGGTATTTCTGGTAGTCCTGGCCGCTCACGCTGGACCAGAGGTGATCACTGGCCTTGGCGCCTGAATGTCAGCTCGATAGACGCTTCCACCCCCAGCTCGCCAACGAAGTAAACGGTCCCTTTGCCTTTCACCCCAAGCCCAACCTTGAATTCCTCGATGCGAAATCCGGTTTCACTCTTCGGGGTCTGGCCAGCCAGTACCTTTTCCAACTGGGTCGTTATATTGTCGAGGCTCTTCTTCAACTCATCACCATCGACCTCGCTCACTTTTGCTACCACCTTGGCCGTTTTTCGGAATGGGCCGGAAAACGGCAATACCCAGACTTCGTCGTCGGACGGGGTGAAAGATTCGTCGTCGCCATCGCTGAATGGGCCCGAAAGATGATGTGGCTCCGGCTCGGTGGCCGCTGACCGAGGGACCTCGTCCACTAGAAGAGCCGGAATCATACCGATCTTCTCGGGAGTGGTTTTGCTGCTCACGGCTCGCACCTCCATCGCTGTTTGCCCCTAGCTGATAGTCCGACTGAGCCTACTAATCAACGAGCTGATTCGGACCACCCAGAACTACAACTGTTGCCCGCACCGCGTCGACGTTTGTCTGTCCGCAGAAGCTCGGTCACGCTGAACCCCCTCATTCCAGGAGTGTCAAGGATTCAGCCGAAGTAACTGTCAAGCATCAGCCGAAACACTGTCAGGCATCACCCGAAGACGAAATGTCAAGCATCAGCCGAGGTCATACAATGACAAAAGTGCCCCCGGCAGGATTCGAACCTGCGACACCGGCTTTAGGAGAGCCGTGCTCTATCCCCTGAGCTACGAGGGCGACGGGCTGAGCTTACCGGGGACAGCACGCGCGGCGACCGCTCACCGCAGTTCGGCGATCACCTTCGCGAACGTGTCGAGGTTGTTGTCCTGCACGGTGAAGCAGCTCAGGCCGTACTTCTCGCGCAGGCCGACCACCGTGTCGGCCATCTCGCGGGGTGACCCGCTGAGCACCGACGGCATCGACAGCAACTGCTCATCGGACAGGTCGGGTGCGTACCGGCGGGTCATCTGCAGGTCGGGTGCGCTCTCGCCATCGCGCGGCATCGCGGTGATCACCATGTTCAGCTCCAGCGCGTCGAACCGGTCACCGGCGGCGTTGCGGACGAACTCGATGCGTTCAGCGAGCGGGTCGTCAACGTCGTGCACCCTGGCGCCGGTCAGCCCGATGATGTCGGCGTGCCGGGCGGCCAGCGTCAGCACGCGATCGCCGTTGCCGGCGATGAGGATGGGCGTCGTCGGGTGATGTTCCTTGAGATACGTCGTCATGTGCCCCAGGTAGTCGACGCGCGCGCCGGCGCTGGGGTATGGCAGCTCGGCGGCCTCGAATTCCTCTCGGACGTATCCGGTGCCCAGGCCGATCTCGAGGCGGCCGTCGCTGAGCACGTCGAGGGCCTGCAGGTCCCTGCTGAGCAGGGCCGGCTTGTAGAACGCGGCGTTGAGCACATACATGCTCAGCTTGATCCGGCTCGTCACCATCGCGACCGCGGTCAACGTCGGCGACGGTGCCGCCGCGCCGAGATGGTCTGGCACGCACAAGATGTCGTATCCGAGATCTTCCGCCCGCTTCACCTTGTCGACCAACGCCGACCGGGACTTGAAGAACCGCATGCTCAACCCGAAGCGAAAATCCTTGCCCACCAACAACCTCCGTTCAACGACCAAAAACACTTACCAGGAACGCGCCGCGGCCGCCAGACCCCGCACCAGCTCAGAGGTGACAGGCGACAAGCCGTCGGCGCCCGGCAGCGGGCTGCGCGGACTAAGACCCCGCACCCGGACCGAAAGTTCCAGCTGGGTCCCGCCGCCGCGAACCCGGTTAACCGGGTTGTTGGAATGCAGGCCCCGCAGTTCCGGTGGGATGTCGTCGATGTCGGTGACGACCTGATAGCCGGTCAGCCGGATGTGCCGCGCCAGGTGGGCCGCCAGCGCGCGGTTGCGTCCCCCGGCGAGCAGCTGGGTGCCGCGCCCGATTCGGCCGTAGCCGTGCAGCGAGACGGCGACGTCGACATGATCGAGAAACTCCGCCAGCGTTGGCGATTCGTCCGGGTCGTAGCGGGCTGACGGCAGGTGGTGCGGGTAACGAGCGGGATGACGCACCACGTACACCGAGGCGTCGGCGGCCTCGGCGGCGCGTTCGGCGATGACGTCGGTCATCTCTTCCAGGCCGCCGCCATGGATGGCGAGGAAACCGAAACGCGATCGCAGCCGGCTCTCCTCAGTCACGCCGGGCTCGCTCAATAGCGCCGAAAGTGATTGCGGTGCAGGGGTTGTCGCGGCGATGGGGCGGGGCCAGCGGGACGGATCCCAGCGGTGCAGGAAGTCGATCCATCGTTGCGGTAGCCCATGCTGGGCGGCGCCGTCGATGATTCTGGGCAGATAGCCCGGCCGGGGCGGGCCCGGGATCACCCGGTGATCGATGTAAACCCAGGCCGGTGATGCGCCCTCGCCGGTGTGCACGGTCAGCCGGTCGCGCCGGTACCGCTCCGGCACGCCCTCGGCGCTGTCCAGCGTCGCCAGGTCGTCGTCGGAGACTTGCCACAGCACCCCGTGCACCTCGTTGCCGGCGAACGGCTCGACGGTGGCCACGCCGCGCTGGTTTATCAGCCAGTCGTGGTCGGCCAGCACCGCCGGTCGCGGATCCGCGGCGTCGGGGCAGCGCAGCGCCATCTGCCTGACGCACAGATTTGACCCGTATGCGAAATAGGGGTGCCGGCGGGCCGGCATCTAGGCGGTCACCGTCTGGGCGCTGAGAACTTCGACCAAGCTAACTCCCGCGAGCTTCTCCACGGACGACGACGTTCTCATAGTGCCGTACGGGGCGACCCGGGCGCTACAGACCGGTCACCGGAGGATCGGGCCGGCCGGACTCGACGGCGGTGGTGACGGTGGCGGGTTCGGCTTAGGCGGAGGGAGCGGCCGAGGTGGAACCGGCGCCGGCGTCCCGGAAGGCGGAGGCGCCTTCGGCGGCGACGGCGGCGGATACCGCGGCGGCGACGGATGGGTTCCCGAGGGTGGCGGCGGCAGCACGACCGGCGGCGGGAGGATCACTGGCGGCGGCAGTACCACGACGGGCGGGGGCAGAACCACCGGCGGGGGCGGCGCGATCGGCGGCGGCGGCGCGATC
>NZ_LQPV01000060.1:0-2441 GCF_002101935.1 Mycobacterium sp. IEC1808
GCCTGGGTGGGGGCGACGACGTTGTGGCCGGGGGCGGGCTGCACGCCGGCGGCTCCCGCTCCGGCGCCCGCAGCACCGGCCCCGGCCCCCGCGGCTCCGGCCCCGGCGCCGGCACCCGAGGCGGCTCCGGCTCCGGCGCCCGCGCCGGTTCCCGAGGCCCCCGCGCCCGCGTCGATTCCGGTCGCTCCGGCGCCCGCCCCGATTCCTGAGGCTCCCGCTCCGGCGCCGGTCCCGGTGCCGGAGGCCCCGGTGCCCGCTCCCGCGCCGCCCCCGGCCGTCGCGCCGATTCCGGTGCCAATCCCGTTGCCCATACCGGGCATCGGCGGCCCGCCGGGAGGCGTGTTCGGCCCGCCCGGCGGTGGATATGGCCCGCACGGCGGCGGCGAGGGTCCGCGCGGCGGCGGCGGGTTCCCCGGGTTCCCCGGCGGTGGCGGAGGCCACGGCGGCTTCGGCGGTGGCGGCGGCTTCGGCGGCGGTCACGGCGGGGGCCACCACTAGGCCTTTCGGGCCACCTGTCATCTCCCGTTTGCCTCCCGATTAGCGGCCAGATGCAGTTAGCTCATCGCGGCCACCTACACACGGTGGTATGCGATGCACCGTATTTGGCACCGGTTACCTGGGCGCCACGCACGCAGCGGGTATGGCCGAACTGGGGCACGAGGTCGTCGGGGTGGACATCGACGCCGGCAAGGTGGCCAAGCTGGCGGGCGGTGACATCCCGTTCTACGAACCCGGCCTGCGAAAGTTGTTGACCGACAACCTCGCTGCCGGACGACTGCAGTTCACCACCGACTACGAGATGGCGGCCGATTTCGCCGACGTGCATTTCCTGGGCGTGGGAACGCCGCAGAAGAAGGGCGAATACGGCGCCGACCTCTGCCACGTCCACGCGGTCATCGACGCGCTGGTGCCCCGGCTCACCAGGCCGTCGGTGCTCATCGGCAAGTCGACGGTGCCGGTGGGCACGGCGGCCGACCTCAACGAGCGGGCGGCCGCGCTGGCGCGCCGCGGTGTCGACGTCGAAATCGCCTGGAATCCAGAATTTTTGCGCGAGGGCTACGCGGTGCACGACACTCTGCACCCGGATCGCATCGTGCTCGGCATCCAAGAGGGTTCCACGCGCGCCGAGGCGGCGGCCCGCGAGCTGTACGGCCCGCTGCTGGACGCGGGGGTGCCCTTCCTGGTGACCGATCTGCAGACCGCCGAGCTGGTCAAGGTTTCCGCGAATGCCTTTCTGGCGACCAAGATTTCGTTCATCAACGCCATCTCCGAGGTGTGCGAGGCGGCGGGCGCCGACGTCAGCCTGCTGGCCGACGCGCTGGGCTACGACCCGCGGATCGGGCGCCAATTCCTCAATGCCGGTTTGGGTTTCGGCGGCGGCTGTCTGCCCAAGGACATCCGCGCGTTCATGGCTCGCGCCGGCGAGCTGGGAGCCGACCAGGCGCTGACGTTCCTGCGCGAGGTGGACAGCATCAACATGCGCCGGCGCACCCGGATGGTCGAGATGGCCACCACCGCCTGCGGCGGCTCGTTGCTGGGCGCCAATATCGCCGTGCTGGGTGCGGCGTTCAAGCCCGAATCCGACGACGTCCGCGACTCGCCCGCGCTGAACGTCGCCGGGCAGCTTCAGCTCAACGGCGCCGCGGTCAACGTGTACGACCCCAAGGCGTTGGACAACGCGCAGCGGCTCTTCCCGACGCTGAACTACGCGGTGTCGGTCGAAGAGGCCTGCGAGCGGGCGGACGCGGTGCTGGTGCTCACCGAGTGGCGGCAGTTCGTGGACCTCGACCCGCACGACCTTGCCGACCGGGTGCGGGCCCGCGTCGTCGTCGACGGCCGCAACTGCCTGGACGCCGCCCGCTGGGAGCAGGCGGGGTGGCGCGTGTTCCGGCTGGGGGCGCGGCGGCCCTAGCTTGCAGCTAGGTCAGGCCGTTGTTGCCGGGCGAGCCGAACAGCGCGCCCGCGCCACCGGTGCCGGCGTTGCCCTCCGGCGTGCCGACCCCGGCGTTGCCACCGGTGCCGCCGTTACCGACCAGCACGGCGCCGCCACCGTTGCCGCCGTCACCGCCGCGGCCCGTGACGCCCTGGCCGCCGGGGCCGCCGTCACCTCCGTAGCCGACCAGCGCCGCGTTGCCGCCGTGGCCACCGTTCCCGCCGGTGGTCTCGCCGGTGCCACCGGCCCCGCCCGCGCCGCCGCTGCCCGAGATCCCCGCGGCGTTGCCGCCGCTCCCGCCGGCGCCGCCGTCGCCGCCGTTGCCGGAGATGCCCCTCGTGCTGCCGCCATGGCCGCCGGCGCCCCCGTTGACGGAGCCGGTGCCGCCGGCGCCGCCGGCGCCCGCCGAGCCCTCGAACATGCCGCCGGCGCCGCCGGCGCCGCCCGAACCGCCATCGCCGGCGCTCCCCGTGCCGCCGGCACCCCCAGCGCCACCGTTCCCCCACAC
>NZ_LQPV01000061.1:0-1531 GCF_002101935.1 Mycobacterium sp. IEC1808
TCCCCGCCCAGGCCGCCGGCCCCGCCGGCCCCGCCGGCACCGTTGAACAGGGAGAACAAGTGCCTGTTGGCCCCACCGGCACCACCGGCGCCGCCTTGCCCGCCTCCCGCGATGATGCCGGGCCCGCCGTTTCCGCCGACCCCGCCGGCCCCGCCGGGACCGCCACCGAGGTACCCATTGACGCCGCCCGCCCCGCCGGCCTGCCCGGCGCCGCCGGATCCACCGTTACCGCCGTCCCCGATCAGCCAGCCGCCGTTGCCGCCGGCCTGCCCGGTCCCCGGCGCCCCGTTGGCGCCATTGCCGATCAGCGGCCGTCCCGTCAGCAGCTTGACCGGCCCGGGCGGCAATCCCGCGGTCAGACTCTGCAGTTCGCCGACCAATGCCGTCAACGGGTCGGCATTGGCCGCCTCGACGGCCGAGTAGGCTCCCGCACCAGCGGTCAACGACTGCACGAATTGGTCATGAAATGCGGTCGCCTGCGCGCTGAGTGCCTGAAACTCCCGGGCGTAGCTGCCGAACAACGAAGAAATCGCAACCGAAACCTCATCCTGTCCCGCCGCCAATAGCGATGTCGTCGAACCTGCCGCCGCCGCATTGGCGGACCTAATCGACAATCCAATGCCGCTCAATTCCGACGACGCTGCGGTAACGATCTCAGGAGAGATCAGGACAAAAGACGGCATCTACGGCTCCTCTGGGATGTGAACGGGGCGAACGAAACACAAGTAACCGAAAATCTACGCTTTCACTTGGCATCCGGAAGTGATTTCACCGATCGAAATGGCGTGTTGCGCCATTCTGTGGCGCCACGGTCGCGCGCGTCGTAAGCGACTGGTATAAGCCCCGACATTCGTCATCGTGCGGCGGTCGGGAAAGGCGCCCATTTCAAATGCCGGATCTCGGCCGACCAACACCGGTATCACACGGACTGCCCGTCGCCGCCGCCATTGCCGCCAATGATCAATGCCTCGGCACCGGAGCCGGCCACGCCGGTGGCGCCGCCGTCACCGCCGTATTGGCCGGCCCCACCGCCCGCGCCTCCGGTCCCGCCGAAGTCACCCTTCGCACCGGCGACGCCAGGGACGGCGTTGGCCGGGTAGGCCCAGGCGCCGCCGCCACCGCCACCGCCGGGGCCGGTGCCGCCGGCTCCGCCGCCACCTCCGAAAGCGAGCGGCGATGCGGTGGTGATCGCGTTACCGCCTGAGCCCCCCGCTCCGCCGGCGCCGCCCGCGTAGGCGGCCCCTCCACCGCCTCCGCCGCCTCCGCCGATGCCCATGTCCCCGGTCGATACCCCGAGAGCGCCGCCGCCGGCACCGCCGCCGCCTCCGGTGCCGCCCGCCCCGCCGTTGGGGGCACCGGCGCCACCCGTGCCGCCGTCCCCGCCGAGTCCGAGCGCGACGGGTTGGCTGAGCTGGGTCGAGGCCGCGCCGCCGGTGCCGCCGTCCCCGCCGGCGCCGCCGGTGCCACTACCGCCGCCGATGCCGCCGACACCGACCTGGCCGCCCTTGCCGCCCGCCCCGCCGTTGGGGGC
>NZ_LQPV01000062.1:0-177364 GCF_002101935.1 Mycobacterium sp. IEC1808
GAACAGCACCGCGCTGCCGCCCCCGCCACCGGGCCCGGGGTTGCCGCCGTTGACACCGCTAGCGGCGGCCCCGCCGAGCCCGCCGTTTCCGCCGTTGCCATGGAGCAGGCCGCCGCTGCCCCCGTGACCGCCGTTGGCGCCGGCCCCGCCGCCACCGCCGCCTCCCCCGTTGCCGAGCAGCCCGGCGTCGCCGCCGTTGCCGCCGGCCACGCCGTTGGCCATCTGAGTGAACCCGGTTCCGCCGTTGCCCCACAGCAGCCCCCCGGCACCGCCGTTGGGGTTCGTCGCCGTGCCGTTGGCGCCGTCGCCGATCAGCGGCCGCCCCAGCAGCGCCTCGGTGGGGGTGTTCACCAGGCCCAGCAACTCTTGCTCCACGCCCTGCAGCGGGTTGGCGTTGGCGGCCTCCGCGCCCGCGTACGCGGCCGCGCCGGCCTGCACCGCCTGCGCGAACTGCTGATGGAATGCCGCCGCCTGCGTGCCGAGGGTTTGGTAGGCCCGGCCGTGGGCGCCGAACACGTCGGCGATGGCCGCCGACACGTCGTCGGCGCCCGCCGGCAGCAGCTCGGTGGTCGCGGCCGCGACCACGCGGTTGACCTCACCCAACGAGTAACCGATGCCGGCCAAATCCGTTGCCGCAGCCTCCAATCCGTTGGGCAGGGCCACCAAGAACGACATCGCCACCTCCGAATCGCCGGTCGGGAGGGAAGCATCTCATGTTTGCTGCCGCCCGCGCCGCGATATGGCCGACACCGGCCGGCCGCGGCGGCTGCCCGGCCGCGCCTCCTCCCGATGGCGCCGATACCCGGGGTACCGGTTAGCCTCGACACCGAGCCGACACGAGGAGGGTGCTCATGCAGGGATTCGCGGGAAAGGTCGCCGTGGTCACGGGTGCCGGTTCGGGTATCGGTCAGGCGTTGGCGATCGAGCTGGCCCGCTCGGGCGCCAAGGTGGCCATCAGCGACGTCGACACCGAGGGCCTGGCCCACACCGAGGAACGGCTGAAGGCCATCGGCGCGCCGGTCAAGGCGGACCGGCTCAACGTCACCGAGCGCGAGGCCTTCCTGGCCTACGCCGACGACGTCGCCGAGCACTTCGGCAAGGTCAACCAGATCTACAACAACGCCGGCATCGCCTTCACCGGCGACGTCGAGGTCAGCCAGTTCAAGGACATCGAGCGGGTGATGGACGTCGACTTCTGGGGCGTCGTGAACGGCACCAAGGCGTTTCTTCCGCACCTGATCGCCTCCGGGGACGGCCACGTCGTCAACGTGTCCAGCGTGTTCGGGCTGTTCTCCGTGCCGGGCCAGGCGGCGTACAACGCGGCCAAGTTCGCCGTTCGCGGCTTCACCGAGGCGCTGCGGCAGGAAATGGTGCTGGCCCGCCACCCGGTCGCGGTGACCACCGTGCACCCCGGCGGCATCCAGACCGCGATCGCCCGCAACGCCACCGCCGCCGAGGGACTCGATCCCGAGCAGCTGGCCAAGCTGTTCGACAAGCGGCTCGCCCGGACCAGCCCGGAACGCGCCGCCAAGGTCATCCTGGACGCGGTGCGCAAGAAGAAGGCCCGGGTGCTGGTCGGCACGGACGCCAAGCTGTTGGACGTGATGGTGCGGGTGGCGGGCCCGTATTACCAGCAGCTGTTCGGCCCGGTGATGGGCCGCTTGATGCCCAAGCCATAACGGCCGCGCCGAGACTGCGCTCAGCGCGCCCGATCGTGGCGAAAGCACGCTCTCAGCGCAGACTCGACGGCCAGATCCTTAGCGCCCCAACGGGTGTTCGGCCAGCCAACCGCCCGCGACTGCCTGCGGGTCGGCGCCGCCGGCCACCTGCCGGCGCATGTCGGCCAGCGCCGCGGTGTCCAGCACGCCGGCCACCTCGTTGATCGCCAGCAACTGCCGATCTTTCAGCGCGTTTCGCCGATACAAGGGCACCACGTTCTCGGCCTGGATCAGCGCGGGTTTGCCGTCGGCCAGCGCGACCAGGTCGCCCGGGCTGTTGGGGTCGGCGGTGGTGGTCCATCCCGCCGACGGCTGCCCGGCCCGCACCGCCGCGAAAAGCGCGTCTTCCGAAGGGAATTCGCGCGGCGCGGGCAGCCGGCAGGATCCCACGGCCGCGGGTGCGTGAAATCCGGTGACGGCCCCGATCGCCAGCCCGTCGCAGTGCGCCTGCAGCGTGCTCAGGTCCGCGGTGAGGTCGTGCCCGCCCCAGGCCTTCGCGGTGGCCCGGGTGACCAGCAGCACGGGCTTGTCCTCGGCGGCGGTGGCGTAGTCACCGGCGAGGACGCCCTCGGGCAGCGCCGCGATCATCGCCCGGTAGACCTGGGCGTCGGACATCGCCATCGCGCCGGGCTGCAGGAGCCGCAACGTCTGTCCGGTGAACGCGGGCACGACGGTGAACGCGCCCGAGTCCAGCTTCGCCATCGGGTCGGGGGCGGTTTCCGGCCGGGCCGCGAAACCGTAGGACCGCAGCGCCGCCGTGTAGAGGGCGGCCAGCAGCGTCGACTCGGGGTCGGGCCGCGACCCGACCACCAATTCCGTTGCGGGACGGCCATGGCCGCAGCCCGCCACCGCAAGCAGCGCGGCCAGCAGCAGCGCAGCCAGCCTGGTCACACGGAGGAGTCGGAAGCGATCGCGACGGCGGCGGCGACGGCTTCCCCGACGCGGGAGTCCAGCGGGCTCGGGACGATCCGGTCGATCGCGAGGTCGTCGCTGACGACGGAGAAGATCGCCTCGGCGGCGGCCACCATCATCTTCTCGGTGATGCGGCGGGCCCCGGCGTCCAGCGCGCCGCGGAAAACCCCCGGGAACGCCAGCACGTTGTTGATCTGGTTGGGAAAGTCGCTGCGGCCGGTCGCCACCACCGCCGCGTACCTGGCGGCGACGTGGGGGTGGATTTCCGGGTCCGGGTTGGACAGCGCGAACACGATCCCGCCCGGCGCCATGGTCGCGACCAACTCCTCGGGGACCACTCCCCCCGACAGGCCGAGGAACACGTCCGCGCCTTCGAGCGCCTCGACGAGGCCACCGGACAGGCCGTCGGGATTGGTCCGCCGGGCGAGTTCGACCTTGACGCCGTTCATATCGTCGCGCCCGCCGTGCAGGATGCCGCGCGAGTCGAGCACCGTGATGTCCGAAACACCCATCGTCAGAAGGAGATTCGTGCACGCCACCCCGGCGGCGCCGGCACCCGAGACCACCACGCGCAGCGAGGACATGTCGCGGCCGAGCAGCTTGCTGGCGCCCATCAGCGCGGCCAGCACCACGATCGCCGTGCCGTGCTGGTCGTCGTGCATCACCGGACAGTCCAGCGCCTCGATGACCCGCCGTTCGATCTCGAAGCAGCGCGGGGCGGAGATGTCCTCGAGGTTGACGGCGCCGAACGTGGGGCGCAGCCGCACCAGCGTCTCGACGATCTCGTCGGGGTCCTTGGTGTCCAGCACGATCGGAATCGCGTTCAGCCCGCCGTACGCCTGGAACAGGGCGCACTTGCCCTCCATCACCGGCAGCGACGCCGCGGGGCCGATGTCGCCGAGGCCGAGCACCGCGCTGCCGTCGCTGACGACGGCCACCAGCCGGTTCGACCAGGTGTACCGCGCGGCCAGGGTGCGGTCCGCGGCGATCGCCCGGCTGACCTGCGCCACGCCCGGGGTGTAGGCGATCGACAACGCGCGCTGGGTGTCCAGCGGCGCGCTCAGGGCCACCGAAAGCTTCCCACCTACGTGCGCATCGAAGATCTCGTCGTCTCCGATGGCCAGCTGCGGCGACGCGGTGTGTGGCATCGCATCAGGGTAAGGGCTACCCATTAGTAGGCCTAATTTCCGTCTGAGATCAGATGAGGCCGAGCTCCGTGACCGCGTTGCGCTCGTCGGCCAGCTCCGCGGTCGACTTGTCGATCCGGCCGCGGGAGAACTCGTCGATCTCCAGGCCCTGCACGATCGACCAGTTGCCGTCCTTCGTGGTCACCGGGAACGAGGAGATCAGGCCCTCGGGCACGCCGTAGGAACCGTCGGAGACGACCGCCATGGAAAGCCAGTCGCCCGCGGGGCTGCCGAGAAGCCAGTCACGGGCGGCGTCGATGGTCGCCGACGCGGCCGACGCGGCCGACGAGGCGCCGCGCGCGTCGATGATCGCGGCGCCGCGCTTGGCGACGGTCGGGATGAAGTCGTTCTCGATCCACCCCTGGTCGCCGACGACCTCGGCCGCGTTCTTGCCGCCGACCTCGGCGTGGAAGATGTCGGGGTACTGGGTGGCCGAGTGGTTGCCCCAGATCGTCATCTTCTTGATGTCGGTGACGGCGGCGCCGGTCTTCTTCGCCAGCTGCGATATCGCCCGGTTGTGGTCGAGGCGGGTGAGCGCGGAGAACCGCTCCCGCGGGATGTCGGGCGCGTTGGTCATCGCGATGAGCGCGTTGGTGTTGGCCGGGTTGCCCGTCACGCCGACGCGCACGTCGTCCGCGGCGACGGAGTTGAGGGCCTTGCCCTGCGCGGTGAAGATCGCGCCGTTGGCCTCCAGCAGGTCGCCGCGCTCCATGCCCGGGCCGCGCGGACGCGCACCGACGAGCAGGGCGAGGTTCACGCCGTCGAAGATCTTGTTCGGGTCCGCGCCGATTTCCACGCCCGACAGCAGCGGGAAGGCGCAGTCGTCGAGTTCCATCACGACGCCCTCGAGCGCCTTGAGCGCCGGCTCGATCTCGAGCAGCCGCAGCTCGATCGGGCGGTCGGCGCCCAGCAGCGCCCCGCTGGCCAGGCGGAACAACAGGCTGTAGCCGATCTGGCCGGCGGCGCCGGTGACGGCGACCTTGACAGGACTTGCGCTCACGTCGATTTACTCCTCAGGACACGGTTGCGGTCGACGTCGAAACTAGCGCACCGCCGTCGGCGCGAAATCTCCGGTCCAGGGCGCGCGCGGAGTCTTCACATCGCGTTTCAGCAGGACGCGTAGCATTGACCACCGCTTTCCCGACCTGCGCCGCGATCGGAGGTGACGGTGTTTCCCGGACCTGACGCGTTGCCCGAAGTGCTGCGACCACTCGTGCCCGAGCCCCGCGAGCAACGCACCCAGCCTGTCGAGCAGGCACCCGTCGAGAGCCTGGTCGACTGCGCCGTCTACGTCGACGGCCATCGGCTCCCGGGGAAGTTCAGCTATTCGGCGGCGCTCACCCGGGTGCGCCAGACCCAAGTGTTCGGGCAGCAGGCGTTCGTCTGGGTCGGGTTGCGGGAGCCGAGCCTGGCCGAAATGCAGGAGGTCGCGGACGTCTTCGGGCTACATCCCCTGGTCGTGGAGGACGCCGTGTGCGCGCACCAGCGGCCCAAGCTGGAGCGATACGACGAGACATTGTTCCTCGTCCTGAAGACCGTCAACTACGTCCCGCACGAATCGGTGGCGGCGGCCCGCCAGATCGTCGAAACCGGCGAGGTGATGGTGTTCGTCGGCAAGGATTTCGTGGTCACCGTCCGCCACGGCGAGCACGGCGGTCTGTCCGAGGTGCGCAAGCAGATGGAGGCCGACCCCGAGCAGATGCGCCTGGGGCCGTATTCGGTGATGCACGCCATCGCCCATGAAGTGGTGAACCACTATCTCGAGGTGAGCCACCTGATCGAATCCGACATCGACAGCATCGAAGAGGTGGCGTTTGCGCCCGGCCGCAAGATCGACGTCGAACCGATCTACCTGCTCAAGCGCGAGGTCGTCGAGCTACGCCGGTCGGTCAACCCGCTATCGGGCGCGTTCCATCGCATCCAGGTGGAAAACAAGGACTTGATCTCCAAGGAGGTGCGGCGCTACCTGCGCGACCTCGCCGATCACCACTCCGAGGCCGCAGAGCACATCGCCAGCTACGACGACATGCTCAACTCGCTGATCCAGGCCGCCCTGGCCCGGGTCGGCATGCAGCAGAACAACGACATGCGCAAGATGGCGGCCTGGGCCGGTATCTTGGCCGTGCCCACCATGGTCGCCGCCATCTACGGGATGAACTTCCATTTCATGCCCGAGCTGAACTGGACGTGGGGCTATCCCGGCATCATGGCGTTCATGGCGATGTTCTGCCTGGTCCTGTACTTCCAATTCCGCCGCAACAACTGGCTTTAATGCGGGTTTCAGTGTGCGCCCAGGGCTTTGCGTGTGCATCCAGGGCGGGATTTCTCGATTTTCCCGCCGCTGATACCCACTCAAAGCCGCCACTGCACACTCAACTGGGTTGCGCCGCAGGGCGTTTCGGGTCCAGCACGTCGACGCCGTCGTTGCGCCAGGCTTGCCGCATCGCCTCGGCACCCTTGAGCCGCACCCAGGCCGCCTCCGTCGCGGTGATGGGGGTCACCGACAGGAACTTCACCGCCTCACGCGGCGGGTCGAGCGGTAGATCCGGGATGTCGGTGTCGCCCAGCAGCACCGCGGTGAACGGCACCCAGCCCGACGGCCACGCCCACAGCGGCGAGCCGAGGTCGACGAGGGCGTCGGCGACCAGCACCACGCCCTCGACGGCCGGCGTCGCCGCCAACACGGCCAGGCTGCGCGCGATGCCGGTGGCCGGCCCGGGATCCCGCAGCCGCAACACGATTTCGGCGCGCGGGCCGCGCAACGGGTCGGCCAGCACCTCGGTCGGATCGGTCATCGGGTGCCGCGAGCAACCCAGCGACACGTAATGCACCAATCCCCCGCCGCGAAATCGCAGCACCTCAATGGGCTCGGTGCCCAGGAACGTGACGCTGGCCGAGTCAGGCTCGGCGCCGGCGAAGTGGTCGCGCAGGTGCGCGCGCACCAATTCCAGGGTCACGGGGCGACGGGCAGTGTCAGGTTCACCCCGGAGTCGGCGTCGAAGACGGCGACCTTCGTCGTGTCGAGGGCCAACTCGATCGACTGCCCGATGGTCGCCTTCGACTCCGCGGGAACCCTTGCCACGAACTGGTTTTCGTGCACCTCGCCCTGCGCTTCCAGCTCGTCGAGCTGGGCGGCGTGCACGGCCGGGCCCGCGGTGGTGAAGTACACATACTTGTCGGCACCCAGCGATTCGACCATGTCGACCTTCACCTCGAAGGTCAGCGCCCTGATCCGCTGATAGCCGTCGATCAGCGCGGCGTCGGCCAGGTGCTCCGGGCGCACGCCGACGATGACGTTCGCCGGCTTGTCGTGCGCCGAGATCTCGCGCTGCACCTCCGGGTCCAGCATCACCTCGCCGAACGAGAGGGTCAGCCCGTTCGGCGTCAGCTCTGCGGGGAAGAAGTTCATCGCCGGCGAGCCGATGAACCCCGCGACGAACAGATTCGCGGGACGCTCGTACAGCTCGTCAGGAGTGCCGATCTGCTGCGCCACACCGCCGTGCATCACCACCACGCGGTCCCCCAGCGTCATGGCCTCGGTCTGATCGTGGGTGACATAGACGGTGGTGGTGCCCAATCTGCGCTGCAGCCGCGCGATCTCGCCGCGCATCTGCACCCGCAGCTTGGCATCCAGGTTGGACAGCGGCTCGTCCATCAGGAACGCCTTGGGATGGCGCACGATCGCCCGGCCCATCGCGACCCGCTGGCGCTGGCCACCGGAAAGCTGGGACGGCTTGCGGTCCAGAAGCTCGGTCAGGTCAAGGGTTTTCGCGGTCTCTTCCACCTTCCGCGCGATTTCTGCCTTCTTCATCTTCGCCAGGGTCAGCGGAAACGCGATGTTCTGGCGCACGGTCATGTGTGGGTAGAGCGCATAGGACTGGAACACCATCGCGATGTCGCGGTCCTTGGGCGCCTTCTCGTTCATCCGCTGGCCGTCGATGCGCAGCTCGCCCGACGAGATGTCCTCAAGCCCGGCGATCATGTTCAGCGTCGTGGTCTTGCCGCAGCCGGAAGGCCCGACCAGGATCAGGAATTCACCGTCGGCGATGGTGATGTTCAGGTCCTTCACCGCCGTGGCGCCGTCGGCGTAGCTCTTGTTGACGTTCTCCAACACGATCTCGGCCATCGCGCTATCCCTTCACAGCGCCAGAGGTCAACCCGGCGACAATCCGTCGTTGGAAAATTAGAACAAAAACGATGATCGGGACGGTAATCACGACGGCACCGGCCGCGATCGACCCCGTGGGTTCCTCGAACTGCGAACTGCCGGAAAAGTTCGCGATCGCCACCGGCGCGGTGATGGCCGCCTTGGTGGCGGTCAGCGACAACGCCAGCAGCAGGTCGTTCCAGGCGAAGATGAAGACCAGGATCGCCGAGGTCACCAGGCCGGGCGCCGCCAGCGGCACGATCACCCGGCGGAAGGCCTGACCCGGCGTGGCGCCGTCCATCTTGGCCGCCTTCTCCAGGTCCCACGGAATCTCGCGGAAGAACGCCGACAGCGTGTAAATGGCAAGGGGCAGAGCGAAAGTGATGTACGGCAGGATCAGGCCCGGCCACGTGTCGAACAGGCCGAGCGCGCGTTCGATGTTGAACAGCGGGGTGACCAGCGAGATGGCCGGGAACATGGTGATCAGCAACGTGGCGCCGATCAGCGCCCGCTTGCCGGGAAAGTCCAACCGGGCGATCGCGTAGGCCGCCATGGCACCCAGCGCCACCGCGATCGCCGTGGTGATCAAGCCGATGCCGATCGAGTTGATCAATGCCGAGCTGAAGAACTCGCCCCGGAAGATGCCGCGGTAGTTCTCCAGGGTCACCGAGGACGGAATCAGCTTGCCGTCCTTGACCGTTGACGACGGCTTGAGCGACAGCGACAGAATCCACAGCACCGGGACGATCGCGTACACCACCACCAGCGTGTCGATCACGGCCCAGACGGCCAAGCGCCCGACGGGTTTAGCGGCCATCGCCCGCACCACCGGGCGCTGATGCGCCGAACGCCTTGATGTACACCAGCGCGATGATGCCCACACAACAGAAGATCAGCACGCTGATCGCCGAGCCCAGGCCCACGTTGAAGCCCTTGAACAGGTTGTCGTAGCCCAGGATTGACACCGAGTCGGTGTTGTTGGCGCCGTCGGTCAGCACGTAGATGTTGTCGAAGATGCGGAACGCGTCCAGGGTCCGGAACAGCAGCGCGACCACGACCGCCGGCTTGATGATCGGCAGGATGATCCGGGTCAGCCGCCGCCACGCGCCGGCCCCGTCGACCTGCGCGGCCTTCAGCAGGTCCTCGGGCACCAGCGCCAGCCCGGCCAGCAGCAGCAGCGACATGAACGGCGTGGTCTTCCAGACCTCGGCCAGCACGACGATGCCAAGCGACGGAATCTGTTGCGTCAGTGGGGCGCTCCCGTGCGGTAACAGGTTGGCCAGGTAGCCGGTCCCGGGCGTCCACGCGTAGTACCAGCTGTACGACGCGACGACGGTCACGATGCCGTAGGGGATCAGCACCGCGGTGCGCACCAGGCCCTTGCCGACGAGCGTGCGGTGCATCACCAGGGCCAGCGTCAGGCCCACCACGAACTCGATCGTCACCGAGACCGCCGTGATTCCCAGCGTCACCAAAAGCGCTGTCCACCAGTACCGGTCGGTCAGGATCGTCTGGTAGTTGCCCAGCCCGACGAAGGCGGTGTCACCCGGCGTGGCAAGGTTGTTGCGCTGCAGGCTGAGCCAGACCGCGTAGCCGATCGGGTAAGCCGTCACCGCGAGCATCAGGGTCGCGGCGGGTGCGACCAATGTGAACGCCAGTCGCCGCTCGGCGCGGCTCACGGCAGCAGCCCCTTGCCGTCGATCGCCTTCTGCGCCTGCGCGGTGAGCTCGTCGGCCGTGCGCTCCGGGTCGATCCGGGTGATCGGGCTCAGCGCCGCCGACAGCCGCAGCGACAGCGCCTGGTACACCGGCGTCGCCGGGCGCACGGCCGCGTCGGTGAGCTGCTGGCGGATCACCGTGTGCATCGGATACTTCGCCTGGAATTGCGGATCGGAATACAGCGAAGTGCGCACCGCGGGCAAGCCGCCGGCGATCGACACGTACTTCTGGCTCTGCAGGCTGCGCAGGCAGCGCACCGCCTCGAACGCCTCCGCGCGGTGGCGGGTGGTGCTGGCCACCGCCAGGTTCAGCCCGCCGATGGTCACCTTGGCCGGGCGGTCCGGCGCCACCCGCGGGTAGGGCGCGAACCCGAAGACCCTCTGGCTTGCCTCGTAAGCGATGCGGAATTGCTCGTCGGTGGGCACGAAGGTGCCGACGTCGTTGATGCTGCCGGCCAGCGCCGGATCGCGGTTCAGCGGCAGGAACGGCACGCCGCCCTTGACGGCGTTCTCCAGCAGGGAGGCCAGCACGTAGGGCCAGTTGACCTCGAGCGCGGCCCTGCCCTGTTCCACCGCCAGCCGCGCGGTGCCCTCGTCGGTCCGGCTGAACGACGGGTCGGCCCCGGGCGCGGTGGCCACCGACTTGAGGACCCGCAGGGCGTCGACGGTGGCGGTCCGGTGCGCCGGCGTGTCGGTCAGCGTGACGCGACGGCCGTCGTCGGAGAGCACCTGCCCGCCCGCGCTCACCAGCAGCGTGTTGAACCACACCACCAGGCCCTCGCCCTCGTTGGCCTGCGCGGCGATCCAGGAAGGCTGGCCCGCGTCGTGCAGCCGGGTGGCCTCGGCCACCATGCGGTCCCAGGTCGACGGCGGCTGGCTCACCAAATCCGGCCGATACCAAAGCAATTGGGTGTTGGTGGTCACGGGTGCGCCGTACAGCCGCTGCTTCCACCGCGCCGTCGCCAGCGGGCCCGGCAGGGTATCGACGGTGGCGTCGGACTCGGCCTGTCCGGCGGGATCGTCGGACAGCGGCAGCGCCCAGCCCGCCTCGGCGAATTCCGCGGTCCACACCACGTCCAGCGCCATCACGTCCAGGCCGCGGTCGTGGGCGCTCAGCCGGCGGGCCAGCTGCACCCGCTGCTCCCCGGGGCCGCGGGGCAGGCTGACGTGCCGGACCGTGAACCCCAGTTGCCGGGTGCATTCCTGCGCGACCGCGGTGAAGGTGGCCGCGTCGGTCGCCGGCGTGTAGAAGCTGACCGTCATCCCCGAGCCGGCCGCCGCGCAGCCGGACAGCAGCGCCGACGCGACGGTGAGCGTCGCCAGGCCACGACGACCCATCAGATCGCCAGGCGCGCCAGCAGATCCCGTGCCTTCTCCGCGTTTTGCGGATCGCAGAGCACGTCGTAGCGTCCGGCCACCAATTGCAGAGTGGAGCTGAAATCCCTTGTGCCACGGGCCATTGCGTAGGGCACGGCGGAGGTGATCAGGCCGAAGAACACCCCGGCGACCAGGCCGGTGACCAGCGCGGCCCACGGATTGGGGCTGAAGAAGCCGAGCACCAGGCCGATGAACAGGCCCAGCCAGGCCCCGCTGATCACCCCGCCGCCCAGCACCTTGGGCCACGACAGCCGGCCGGTGACGCGCTCGACCTGCATGAGGTCGACGCCGACGATGGTCACCTGCTGCACCGGAAACTGTTGGTCGGACAGGTAGTCGACCGCGCGCTGCGCCTCGGCGTAGGTGGGATAGGAGCCGACGGGCCAGCCCTTGGGCGGTGTCGGCAGCGAGGGCACGCCGCGCCGGCCGGCCGCCGCGCCCGTGGGCGTGGCGCCGGGAACCTGTCCGGGCTGGAAAGGACTACTCATCGCCGCTCATTCTCCTCCGCCTCGGCCATCCTCTCATCCCGAACCCGTTTTGCTAGGTTGAGCACCATGTCAGCCCCCGGCGACCCCGGCGATGGCGCCAAACCGCCGCAAGGCGGCGGCCGGGATGATTGGACGCCGCCCTGGGATCCGCCCGCGCTCGAGTATCCGGCATATTCGCCCCCGGGCTACCCGCCGGGCTATCCCGCCGACTACCCACCGCCGATGCCGCCGCCCGAGTACGGGCCGCCCCCGGGGTACGGCCCACCGCCCGGCTATGGACCCACCCCCTATCCCGCCGGATATCCCGGCTACGGGCCGCCGTCCTATCCCGGCGGCTACTTCGCGACGCCGGACTACCGGGTCCAGGCGGGGACCAACGGCATGGCGATCGCGTCGCTCATCTCGTCGTTCTCCGGCTTTCTGTGCTGTGCGATCGGCTCGATCGTGGCCATCGTGCTGGGCGTCATCGCGCTGAACCAGATCAAGCGAACCCGCCAGGAGGGCTACGGTTTGGCCGTCACGGGAATCGTGGTCGGCGCGGGCACCCTGGTGGTCTTTTTGGTCATCGCGATGTTCAGCATCCGTTCCCATTAGGGCAACTCGCCGCACCGGGGCGTCGCAGCCTGCCATCCGGGCGACGGCTGAATAGGCTCTCTGGCATGGGACCGGTCAACAGGGTGTACGTCGCGCGGCTCCCGCGAATGCTGGTGTTGGGTCCGCTCGGCGAAAACTTCGGCCGCGTGCGCGACGTCGTGATCAGCATCAGCATCGTCCGCCAGCAGCCCCGCGTCCTGGGGCTGGTGGTCGATTTGGCAACGCGCCGCAGCATTTTCATCCCGATGCTGCGGGTCGCCGGGATCGAGCCCGACGCGGTGACGCTCAACACCGGCAGCGTGTCGTTGCGCCACTTCGAGCAGCGGCCGGGCGAGGTGCTGGCGATGGGCCAGGTGCTCGACACCGTCGTCAAGGTCAACGATCCCGAACTGCCGGAGCTGGCCGGTCTCGACGTCGTCATCACCGACCTTGGCATCGAGCAGATCCGGACGCGCGACTGGCTGGTCACCCGGGTCGCCGTGCGCACCCAGCGACGGCTGCGACGGCGCGGCCCCGTGCACGTCGTGGACTGGCAGAACGTCCAGGGCCTGACCCCGTCGGCGCTGGCGTTGCCCGGCCAGGGGGTGGCACAGCTGCTGGACCAGTTCGAGGGGCGCAAGGCGGTCGACGTGGCCGACGCGATCCGCGGGCTGCCGCCCAAGCGGCGCTACGAGGTGCTCAAGGCGCTCGATGACGACCGGCTGGCCGACGTCCTGCAGGAGCTGCCCGAGTTGGACCAGGCCGACGTGCTCTCGCAGCTCGGCACCGACCGATCGGCCGACGTGCTCGAGGAGATGGACCCCGACGACGCCGCCGACCTGCTCGGCGTGCTGAACCCGACAGACGCCGAAATGCTGCTGACCCGGATGGACCCCGACGAGTCGGAACCGGTGCGCCGGCTGCTGACCCACTCCCCCGACACGGCGGGCGGCCTGATGACCTCGGACCCGGTGGTGCTCACCCCGGACACGTCGGTCGCCGAGGCGCTGGCCCGGGTCCGCGACCCCGACCTCACCGCGGCGCTGTCGTCCATGGTGTTCGTGGCGCGCCCGCCGACGGCCACCCCCACGGGGCGCTACCTGGGCTGCATCCCGTTGCAGCGGCTGCTGCGCGAGGCGCCGGCGGAACTGGTCGGCGGGATCGTCGACAGCGACCTGCTGACCCTGACCCCGGAGACCCCGCTCGGCGCGGTCACCCGCTACCTTGCCGCCTACAACCTGGTGTGCGGTCCGGTGCTCGACGACCAGAACCACCTGTTGGGCGCGGTGACCGTGGACGACCTGCTCGACCACCTGCTGCCGCACGACTGGCGCGTGGATGTGCAGCAGCTGGACACCACTGGCCGCATCGAACAACGACTGGGAGGGGCGTCCGGGTGAGCAGATCCACCGCAACGCGCCGGCTTTACACTCCCCGGACGTCGCGCCGGTATTCGCCCCGCGTCGACCCCGAGGCCGTCGGGCAGATCACCGAGTCCATCGCACGGTTCTTCGGCACCGGCCGCTACCTGCTGATCCAGACGATCATCGTGCTGGCTTGGATCGCGCTGAACGTGTCCGCGGCCGAGCTGCGCTGGGATCCCTACCCGTTCATCCTGCTCAACCTGGCCTTCTCCACGCAGGCCGCCTACGCGGCGCCGCTGATCCTGCTGGCCCAGAACCGGCAGGAGAACCGGGACCGCGTCGCGCTCGAAGAGGATCGGCGCCGCGCCGCCCAAACCAAGGCCGACACCGAGTACTTGGCCCGCGAACTGGCCTCGTTGCGGCTGGCGGTGGGCGAGGTCGTGACCCGTGAGTACCTGCGCGACGAGCTGGAGGACCTGCGTTCTATGCTGGCCCGGTTGCAGCCGGAAGGTGCGGACGGGGAGGCCGCGAGGGCGGGTGACGACTGGGAGCGAACGGCTAAGAAATCCCGGTAATTATCAAATCCACCATTGCGCCACTCCCGTCACGGGGGTTATGTATTGTGATCTGGTTCACGAAGCTCAGCAGGTAGTTTCCCGACCTTAGGACCGTCGAGTGCGCATTGGGGCACGCTGGGGTAAACGCCCCGACGCCGCGGCCGAGCGGCAACGCGCACGCCTGACAAAATCGCCGGTTTTCGGGGTCGCCGTCATCACTCCCCTGGTCTTCGCCGGAGCGGTCGGCGGCGCGGCTCCCACTTTCCCCGGGCATGCCCCACCGGTGCACAGCCAGGTCATGCCGGTGCGCGACGCCGCGATCTTCCCGGTGGCCGCGGTTTCGCCGAGCGCGCCCGACACCACCGGGCCGGTGGTCTTCGCGATCGACCGGGCACCGACGGCGTTCCACATCGCCGAGGCCGCCCCGTCCGCGCCGCCTCCCCCGATGATCGTGAGTGCGCCTGGCGCCCTTGGCATTCCGTCGGTCGCGCTCGCCGCGTACCGCAGCGCCGAACAGAAGATGGCCGTCGCCGCCCCGAACTGCGGCGTCAGCTGGAACCTGCTCGCCGGCATCGGCCGCATCGAATCGGGCCACGCGAGTGGCGGCGCCGTCGACGCGCGCGGCACCGCCGTCGTCCCGATCTATGGCCCCGCGCTGGACGGCACGCTGCCCGGCAACGAGGTCATCCTGCAGAGCACCGCCGGCAACCGCCCCACCTACGCCCGCGCGATGGGGCCGATGCAGTTCCTGCCGGGCACCTGGGCGCGCTATGCCGTCGACGGCAAGGGCGACGGAACGGCCGACCCGCAGAACTTGTTCGACTCCACCCTGGCGGCCGCCCGCTACCTGTGCAGCGGCGGGCTCAACCTGCGCGACCCGTCGCAGGTGATGTCGGCGATCCTGCGCTACAACAACTCGATGGCCTACGCGCAGAACGTGTTGGGCTGGGCCGCGGCCTACGCCACCGGCGTGGTTCCCGTCGACCTGCCGCCGATGACCGGGCCGCCGCCGCCGCTCGGCAACGCACACGACGATCATCCGGAGGGGCTCGGCCCCAACCTGCCGATGAACGTCATCGGCCTGCCGTCGGACGACTTCTTCGCGCGGACACCGCTGATCGACCTGAGCGGAACGCCGTCCACCGGCCAGCAGCCGATGTACCCGTGGATGCAACCCACGCCGCAGCAGTCGCCGACGCAACTGCCCGGCTGCACCGTGATCTGCATCGGTCCGCAGAACCCGCCGCCGCCAGCCTTCGGGCAGCCGGCGTTCGGTCCGCCGCCCGCCAACCCCGTTCCGCCGGCCCCGGTGGGCCCCGCCGCGGGGCCGCAGGCGTCGGGATCGCCCAGGCCCGGCCCGGCCGGCTAAAGGGACCCGCCGCGCACGCCTAGACTCGGCGGTGATGACCACCGATCTAGCTGCCGCTATCCGCACCGCCCTGGGGAAGGTGATCGACCCCGAATTGCGCCGTCCCATCACCGAACTCGGGATGGTCAAGAGCGTCGACGTCGACGCCGACGGCGCCGTGCACGTCGCGATCTACCTGACCACCGCCGCCTGCCCCAAGAAGACGGAAATCACCGAGCGGGTCGCCGGCGCGGTCGCCGACGTGCCCGGCACCGGCGCCGTCAAGGTCAGCCTGGACGTGATGAACGACGAGCAGCGCACCGAGCTGCGCAAGCAGTTGCGCGGGGACGCCCGTGAGCCGGTCATCCCCTTCGCCCAGCCCAGCTCCCTGACCCGGGTCTATGCCGTCGCGTCCGGCAAGGGCGGCGTCGGGAAGTCCACGGTCACGGTCAACCTGGCGGCGGCGATGGCCGCCCGCGGGCTGTCGGTCGGCGTGCTGGACGCCGACATCCACGGCCACTCCATCCCACGGATGATGGGCACCACCGACCGGCCCACCCAGGTCGAGTCGATGATCCTGCCGCCCATCGCCCACGAGGTGAAGGTCATCTCGATCGCCCAGTTCACCCAGGGCAACACCCCGGTGGTGTGGCGCGGGCCGATGCTGCACCGCGCGCTGCAGCAGTTCCTGGCCGACGTGTACTGGGGCGACCTGGACGTCCTGCTGCTCGACCTGCCGCCCGGCACCGGCGACGTCGCGATTTCGGTGGCCCAGCTGATCCCCAACGCCGAGATCCTGGTCGTGACGACCCCGCAGCTTGCGGCGGCCGAGGTCGCCGAGCGGGCCGGCAGCATCGCGCTGCAAACCCGGCAGCGCATCGTCGGCGTCGTGGAGAACATGTCCGGGCTGACGCTGCCCGACGGCACCACCATGCACGTGTTCGGCGAGGGCGGCGGGCGGCAGGTCGCCGAGCGGTTGTCCCGCGCCGTCGGCGCCGACGTGCCGCTGCTGGGTCAGATTCCGTTGGACCCATCCCTGGTCGCCGCGGGTGATTCCGGCGTCCCGGTCGTGCTGAGCGCGCCGGACTCCCCGGTCGGCAAGGAACTGCGCGGCGTGGCCGACACCCTGTCGGCGCGAAAGCGTGGGCTGGCGGGCGTGTCGCTGGGCCTGGACCCGACGCGCCGTTAGCTCACCCACCCGCGAGCGACCTTGTTTGCACGGCGACACGCCATAAACGGCGTACATCTGCGGTCGCCCGCGACCAGAGATCAGGTCGCGTCGGTGTCGAATGGGGCCGGGCCGGACGCGCGCGGCTCGGTGACCGGCTGGGGCGGCTCCGCCGGCTGCACCGGTTTAGGCGCCCCATTCACGGGCCCCTCGAAATTCCCGGTCAGGAACGAGTCGTCGCCGTCCAGCAGGTGCTTGGTCAGCGCGGCGCGCGGCGTCATGCCGCGCAGCTTCTGCAGCTCGGACAGCGGGGCGCGCAGGTCGTCGAACTCGGGTCCGATGTCCTCGCGCAGCTGGTTGGTCACGCCGCTGAGGTAGTCGCGGGCCTGCCGCAGCGCGGTGGACGTCCAGCGGATGGCGCCGGGAAGGCGCTCGGGCCCGAGGATCACCAGCCCGACCACGACGAGGACCAGGATGTGCTCCCAGCTGAGGTTGGAGAACATCGAACGCCTAGTCCGGATCCGGTTTCACCGTCAGCGTGACGTGGCGGCCGTCACGGACCACCTCCACCGGGGAGTCCTGGCCGATGGTCAGCTGCCGGACGGCGACGACGAACTCGTCGGCGTCGGCGACCTTCCGGCTGCCGACCTTGACGATCACGTCGTTCTCCAGGATCCCGCCCTTCTGCGCGGGGCTGCCCGCCTTGACGTTGGCGACCTGGGCGCCGGAGGCGATCGCGTTGCTCACCGAGCGGGTGCTGACCCCGAGCGTCGGGTGCACGATCTTGCCGTCCTTGATCAGGGTCTGCGCGACCTGCTTGGCCTCGTTGATCGGGATCGCGAAGCCCAGCCCGCTCGCGCTGTCCGACAGCGACTTGCCCGCGGTGTCGATGCCGATCACCTGGGAGTCCATGTCGATCAGCGGGCCACCGGAGTTGCCGTGGTTGATCGAGGCGTCGGTCTGTAGGGCGTCGATGACGGTGTCGGTGTCCGAGCCCTCCCCGGACAGCGGGACGGGCCGGTGCAGGGCGCTGATGATGCCGTGGGTCACGGTGCTGCGCAGCCCCAGTGGCGCACCGGCGGCGATGACCTCGTCACCGACCCGCACCTTGTCGGAATCGCCGAGCCGGGCCACGGTCAGGTTGTCGACGTTGTCGACCTTGAGCACGGCCAGGTCGGTCTTCGGGTCGCGACCGACCAGGTTGGCGGGCACTTCCTTGCCGTCGTTGAACACCACGGTCGTCTTGAACTGGCTCGGGTTGTTGGCCGCCTCCGAGATCACGTGGTTGTTGGTGACGATGTAGCCGCGGCCGTCGATGACGACGCCGGAGCCCTGCATGCCCTCCTGATCGCTCTTCGACTCGATGGTCACCACCGCATTGGCGGTCGCGGCGGCCACCTTGGCGAACCGGCCGGCCGGCGACTCGCCGTTGCCGGGGGTCGCCAGGCTCACCTTCGAGGTGGTGAACGCCTCGACGACCTCGGCCGTCTTGCGGCCGATCACGCCGCCGATCATGCCGATGACCAAGGCGATCAGCAGCAGGACGGCCAGCGCCAGGTAGGACACTTTGCGCCCGAACAGGACGTCGCGCACGCCGAGCTTGCCGGTGTAGCCGGGCACGCCCTGCGGCGGCGCCGGCGGCACGGCCGGGGTGCCCAGGGCAGCCCCGGCGGCCGGGTCGCGCCAGGGGTCTTCGGCGCCGTCGGGCTCGTCGCCGTCCTTCTCGGCCGTCAGCGCGCCACCATCGATCGGGTGACGCTGCAGCGTGTCCACGGTGCCGACGGGCTTGCTGAAGGCCTCCTCCAGTACCGGGTCGGCCGGTTGGTCGTGGGGCGCGAATTCCCCCTCGTCGCGGTACTTCGGCGGGCGCACGCGCTCGGCCACGAAGGAGCCCTGTTGCCCGGCGGGACGGCTGAACAACTGACGGGATGCGGGGTCGACCGGTGGCCGTGAGATGGGACGCGGCGCCAGGCGGTTCCCGCCCTGGTTTCCGCCGTCAGTACGGTCGTCGGAGGTCACGTTACCCCTTTGGATTCTCTTCTCGAGCGCTCGAGACAAGGCCCGCTTACCGGGCGCTTTGCGCCCCCACCGGCGTTGTCCGTGTCCACCCTAGTATCCACAATGCGCCGTTGGTCGGCACGAACGCGCGTGTGGGGCTACCGGCGCTTACGCTGATCGCGCGCGTCGCGCTCGGACGTGTCGTCCTCCGCGGGGTAGTGCGGTATTTCGGATAGCAGCCCGAGCAGGTTGCTGGGGATGCGAATCGGATGGGAGTCGCGCAGCGCGGCGCGTGCCCGGCTCTGATCCTCGACCTCCGCCGCGCATTCCGGGCACAGCGAGAGATGGTGCGCCGCGCGCAGGTGCGCGTTCATCCGCAGCTCGCCGTCGACGAAAGCCGCGATGGCCTCGATGGACAGGTGCTCCGTGGAACGGAACCGGCGCGGCGCGCCGACCGGTTCGTCGCTTTGGGAGGCGAACTGCGAGGGCAGCCAGGAGAACGCGCGGCGAAACACCTCTCCCCGGTCGGCCATCACCACATCCCTTCGGGGAACTCTAAGATTTCTAAGCCGCGCATAATTCGAATGTAGCGCGGCGCGGCCGCCGATACCCCGTGTACGGCTCGCAAAAATCCCAGGATTCGCGGCCGAGGCGGCCTCGCGACGTCGAGTCGGCGGGTCCGGCGCGTGCCGGCGCCGATTTCTTCATCCATTCGCCATCGTTGTGCGCGGCGCGCGGACCAGCGCCGGGGCTACAGTGAATCCGCATCATGTCCAGGTGTGCGGTTGCAGTGGCCGCTGAAGTCGTGCGGGCCGCCCCGGGCGCTCACTGGTTAGTGTGCGCCGGCGCGACGGCGCCGTTGATGGGGAATTCTCCCCATTTAGGCCGGCATTCGTGGTGGGCGGCACCGTGACTTCGGGCCGCAACGTAAATCGCTTGCTGGAGCGCGAGGCGGTCCTCGCGGAGCTTGATGGTCTGACGCGGGCGGTACGCCGCGGCAGCGGCCGGGTCGTCTTGTTGCGGGGCGAGGCCGGGGTTGGCAAGACTGCGGTGGTCAACGCGTTCACCGCGGGGCTCGATCGGTCGGTGCGGGTGTTGGCGGGCGGGTGCGACCCGCTCAGCGCGCCTCGGCCGTTGGGGCCGCTGCTCGACGCGCTGACCGGGTGGGGTCCCGCGGCGGCCGCGCTGGAGGCGGCAATCGATGCGGGGGACACGGCGGCGTTGTACCGGCGGCTGTTGGCGCTGCTGCGCGACGGGCAGCGCTGGGTGTGGGTGATCGAAGACGCCCATTGGGCCGACGGAGCCACCCTGGATCTGCTGCGGTTTGTCGCGCGGCGCAGCGGCGCGCTGCCGCTGTTGCTGGTCGTGACCTATCGCGACGACGAGGTGGACGCCCGGCACCCGCTGTCGGTGGCGCTCGGGGACGTGGCCACCTGTGCGGCGGTGCGCCGCATCGAATTGAAGCCACTCAGCCGCGACGCCGTGGCGGTGCTGGCCGCCACGAGCGGTATCAACGCCGACCGGTTGCATCAACTCACCCGCGGTAACCCGTTCTTTGTCACGGAGGTGTTGGCCGCCGGCGTCGATGCGCTGGACCGTAATGCCTTGCCGCGCAGCGTTTCCGAGGCGGTGTGGGGCCGGTTGGCGCGCTTGTCGGCGGAGGCCCGCGAAATCGCCCGAGTGGTGGCGGTATGCGGGACCAACGCCGACACGGCCCTGCTGCATCAGCTATGTCCGGCGGCCGGCGCGGGGCTGGCCGAATGCCTGGACGCCGGCATGCTCGTCGCCGAGGGAGACGCGATCGGGTTTCGCCACGAGCTGGCCCGGCGCGCCACACTGGACCGCATCGACGACTACCAGCGCAGAGCGCTGCATACCCGGGCGCTCGCTGCCCTGGCCGAGCCGCCCGTCGATCCGAACACGTTGGCCGCGTTGGCCTTTCACGCCGACGAGGCCGACGATTCCGCGGCTGCCGTCCAGTACGGCGTCGCTGCCGCGCAGCGCGCCGCCGGGCTGGGGGCGCACCGCCAAGCCGCGGAGCTCTACGCCCTGGTCCTGCGCCGCGCCGACGCCTCGCCCGCCGAAGAAAAAGTGGTCTGGCTTGAGCAACACGCGCAGGCCGCCTACCTGGGCGGGTTCGTGCAGCCATCCGTGCGCTCGTATCGGGCGGCGATCGCGCTGCGCCGTCAATTGGAGGATCCCCTGGGCGAGGGCGACGACCTGCGCCGGCTCTCGCACGTGTTGAGCCGCCTCACCGAGGCCAGGAAGGCCGGCCAGGCGTCGTTGCGCCTGCTGGAGCAGTGCGGGCCCACCCCGCAACTGGCTTCGTCGCTGGCTCACATGGCCGAGCTGTCCATGATGGCCGACGACCCGGCCTGCGCCGAGTACGCGGCCCGCGCGAGCGCCTTGGGCAACCAATTGCACCTGCCGGCCGTCGTACTCAAGGCGAACTACTATGCGGCCCTGTTCGGGCTGCTGCGCACGGGCGCGGGGTGGGACGAGCTAGAAGGCGCGTGGCGGGAGGCGATGGACAGCCCGGAGCTTGCGGAGCTCGCCGGGCTGATGGGCATGGGGCTGTGCTGGCAGGCGGCGCTGCACTACGAAGTCGATCGCGCCGAGGGCTACATCGCCGAGACGACGGCGTTTTGCGCCGATCACGATTTGGCCACCTATGAGCCGCTCGCGGTGTCGGCCGCGGCGTTCGTCGCGTTGCACCGCGGGGATTGGGCTCGCGCCGCCGCATATGCCGAGGACGTGCTGTCTCGACCCGCGATGACCCCGCTGCACCGGTTCTTGCCGTTGACCACCCTCGGTCTGATCCACGCGCGACGCGGCCAGGGACCGGTGTCCGCGCTGCTCGACGAGGCCCTGGCCGCCGCCGAACGCGACGATTTTTTCCGCCTGGGACCCGTGTGGCCCGCCCGCGCCGAGGCGGCCTGGCTACGCGGCGACGACGACACCGCCCGCGCCGAGGCGCAAGCGGGGCTGGCGACGGCTCGCGACCACGCCAACCCGTGGCTGGTCGGATCCCTTTGTCGCTGGGTCCGTTTGGCGGGCGGTGAACCCGATGACCGCCGAACGCTGAGCACCCACTTCGAGCTGGAGGCCAGTGGTGACTGGCGCGGCGCCGCGGCCGAATGGACGCGCCGAGGTTGCCCTTACGACGCCGCCGTCGCCCAGCTCGGGGGTGACATCGCCGCGGTGGAATCGGCGCTGGCCACGTTCCGCCGGCTGGGCGCGACGGCCGTGGCGCGGCGCGCCCGCCATCGCCTGACTGAGCTGCGCGGCCGCACGCCACGGACCCGGCGCGCGGACATCCGGGCCGACCCGGACGGGCTCAGCCGCCGCGAACGGGAGGTGCTCACGCTGATCGCCGCCGGCCATAGCGACGCCGACATCGCCACCAAACTCTCGATCAGCCCGAAAACCGTTGGCCACCACGTCGAATCGATCCTGACCAAACTCGGCGTGGAGAACCGCACCCAGGCCGCCGCTCAGGCACGGCAACCCCAAACGATCGACTCCTGATCAGGCCAATTGCGCCTACTCGAAGCGGCAAGCGAATAACAATCGTCGCCGTTTTCCTCGCGCATTTGACGGTCAGTGAAACTCGGTTCCAAGAAATATAGGGAAAATTCCCCATCAACCGCCGCCGCTGGCCAGCGCACACTGGCTAACTAGCGCGGCCCCCGAAGCCCGCGCACTGCCGGCGCCAGCCGACCGCAACGACAGGATCCAACCATGAATCTGAGGCGCTACCTCAAGGCTCAACCCATCGTTCTGAGGTATGGGTTCATGGGGCCGGTCTTACTGATCGGCTACTTCTTCGTGATTCCGCCCATCGCACGGCGGAACGAACCCTGGGTTCTGTACATCGGGCTATTCATCACCTTTGCCGCCGTGGTAGCCACGCCGTTCGTGGCCAACTCCATCGGCAGGCGGGAAGCTGAGCTTGCGGCGCTCGAACAGAGCGGGGTGCTGGCGCTGGCCTGGATCATTGGCCTGACCGAAACGGGGACCCGCATCAACGACCGCCCGGTGATCAAAGTGAACCTGCGCATCGCCGGGCCGGGGTTCGCGTTCGACAGCCAGAAACGGATAGAGGCCGACATTGTGCGACACGGCAATCTCATTCGGGGCAAACTCGTCGTGCTGGTGGACCCAGCCACTCAAAATTACGAAATTGACTGGGGCAGGAGTTCTTTAGTCAACGGTATGGCGCCGGCTCAGTTCACGAGCGTCGAGGACAACAGGACCTATGACCTGACGGGTCAGGCGGGCCCCTTGATGGAGATCCTGCAGATCTACAAGGCCAACAACATTCCGCCGAGTGGAGTGGTCGACATGCGCTCCAACCCGGCGCTGCGCCAGCAAGTCATGGCCGTGGTGCGCCGCGCCGCGGCCCAGCAGACCCCTCCAGCGGCCGCGCCCGCCGCACCCACGGCAGCCCCGCCCGCACCCGCAGCGCATCCGACCGTCTCGCAGCGGCTCCGGAAGCTCGAGACGCTGCGCGCCACCGGGGCGATCTCCGACGTGGAGTACAGCGCGAAGCGCGAGGCAATCATCTCCGAGCTCTGAGAGCCCACCCCTCTTTGATTGGCGAGCCCTTAAGACCGTGGCGACCGCCCGGTGCGCCCTGGCGGTTAGGCCGACTTGACCTGCGCCGCGTCACCGGTTTGCGGGTGTGCGGCGAGGTAGTCGCGCAGCGCCTGGCGACCGCGGTGGATGCGGCTGCGCACAGTGCCCAGCTTGACGCCGAGGGTGGCGCCGATCTCCTCGTAGGACAGACCCTCGATGTCGCACAGCACGACCGCGGCGCGAAATTCCGGCGGCAGCGAGTCCAGCGCGGCCTGCAGGTCCGGCCCGAGTCGCGAGTCGTGATAGATCTGCTCGGGGTTGGGCTCGTCGGCGGGCACCCGGTCGTAGTCCTCGGGCAGCGCCTCCATGCGGATGCGCGCGCGCCGGCGCACCATGTCCAGGAACAGGTTGGTGGTGATGCGGTGCAGCCAGCCCTCGAACGTCCCGGGCTGGTAGTTCTGCACCGAGCGGAAAACCCGGATGAACGTCTCCTGGGTCAGGTCCTCGGCGTCCTGCTGGTTGCCCGAAAGGCGGTAGGCCAGCCGGTACACCCGGTCGGCGTGTTGGCGCACCAGCTCGTCCCACGACGGCATCGTCGCCATGTCCCCCGTCGCGTCGAACACCGCGGTGCCCTGCAACGCGTCCGTCGTTTCCACCCATTCGTCGTCAGGGCAGTCCTGGACGTGAGACATGGTGGTCGGGCTCAAAAGCGCTGTGGTGATTGGATCCTCCAGAGTTGGCCTGCCGTCAAAGTTCGGCAGCTCATCGACCGCGTCAACGCGGAGTTCCCAGCGTGTATTCCCATTCCGGCGATTTGTATTCCCGGCCCCCACCACCCCGCGTTCCATATGCATACCGTCACCCATCGGCGTATGCAGGGCATAGGAGCAATCTGAGGTTTGCCTGAGAAACCAGATCGTTACCAACGTTGAGCAGGGCGAATCCGTCGGCGAGTGAGCTTCGTCGCGCCGCGGGCTTTGGGCGTGTCGGGGCGGTCCGGTTTAAGGCGCGCCTGCCGGACCGCGCCGCAAATTGGAATACGCTGCGGGCATGGACGGCACCGACGAAAAAACCCCCGCCCAGGCGGCCCCCAGTCGAGCCGAATCGCTGTGCGCGCACGCCGAGGCCTCGATCTCGGAGGACGCGCTGCTGGCGGCCGCCCGCGAGCGCGCCGAGGAGATCGGCGCCGGGGCGGTGACGCCCGCGGTCGGGGCGCTGTTGAGCCTGCTGACCAAGCTCAGCGGCGGCAAGGCCGTCGCGGAGGTGGGCACCGGCGCCGGGGTCAGCGGGCTGTGGTTGCTGTCGGGCATGAGCGACGACGGGGTGCTGACCACGATCGATATCGAGCCCGAGTACCTGCGGATCGCCAAGCAGGCGTTCACCGACGCAGGCATCGGACCGTCGCGCACCAGGCTCATCGGCGGCCGCGCTCAGGAGGTGCTCACCCGCCTCGCCGACCAGTCCTATGACCTGGTGTTCATCGACGCCGACCCGATCGACCAGCCGGACTACGTCATCGAGGGCGTGCGCCTGCTGCGGTCCGGCGGTGTCATCGTGGTGCACCGCGCGGCGCTGGGCGGACGGGCCGGCGATCCCGCGGCCCGCGACGCCGAGGTGACCGCGGTCCGCGAGGCGGCCCGGCTCATCGCCGAGGACGAGCGGCTCACCCCCGCCCTGGTGCCGCTCGGCGACGGGCTGCTGGCCGCGGTCCGCGACTAGCTCCCGCAGCCAAATCTTTACGAGTTCCTGACGGGGCGCCTCCTTGACCGGCGGTTGAACGCACGTTTAGTGTACTGAACATGCGTTCAGCCGACCTGACCGCCGCCGCCCGGATCCGAGACGCGGCCATCGAGCAGTTCGGTGAGCGCGGGTTCGACGTCGGCCTTCGCAAGATCGCCGAGGCAGCGGGCGTGAGCGCCGCGCTGGTGATCCACCACTTCGGCTCCAAGGAGGGCCTGCGCAAGGCTTGCGACGACTACGTCGCAGAACAGATCCGCGAGACCAAGGCGGAGGCGCTGCAATCCAACGACCCGGCCGTGTGGTTCGGACAATTAGCCGAAATCGAAGAATTCGCCCCGATGACCGCCTACGTGTTACGCAGCATGCAGACCGGCGGCGACCTCGCGAAGATGTTGTGGCAGAGGATGATTGACAACGCCGAGGGATACCTGGAAGACGGCGTGCGGGCCGGGACCATCAAGCCTAGCCGTAACCCCCGGGCCAGGGCCAAGTACCTGGGCATCACGGGAGGCGGCGGGCTCCTGCTCTATCTGCAAATGCACGACACCCCAACCGATCTGCGTGCGGTCCTGCGCGACTACGCGCGGGACATGATCCTGCCGGCCCTGGAGATTTACACCGAGGGCCTGATGGTCGACCGCACCATGTACGACGCATTCCTGGCAGTAGAAGATCAAGGAGAATCACATGACGGCTAACACTGTCGCACCCATCGAAATCCGGGGCCTGACCAAGAACTTCGGCGCGGTGCGCGCGCTGGACGGCCTCGACCTCACGGTGCGTGAGGGAGAGGTGCACGGCTTCCTCGGGCCGAACGGGGCGGGGAAATCGACGACCATCCGCATCCTGCTGGGCCTGGTGAAGGCCGACGGCGGAAGCGCGCGGTTGCTGGGCGGCGACCCGTGGACCGACGCGGTCGACCTGCACCGCCAAATCGCCTACGTGCCGGGCGATGTGACGCTGTGGCCCTCACTGACCGGCGGCGAGACCATCGACCTGCTGGCCCGCATGCGCGGGGGGCTCGACGAGGCGCGCCGCGCCGAGCTGATCGAGCGCTTCGACCTCGACCCGCACAAGAAGGCACGCACCTACTCGAAGGGCAACCGGCAGAAGGTCTCGCTGATCTCGGCCTTCTCGTCACACGCCCGGCTGCTCCTGCTGGACGAACCCAGCAGCGGACTGGACCCGTTGATGGAGAACGTCTTTCAGCAGTGCGTCGCCGAGGCACGCGACCGCGGCACGACGGTCCTGCTGTCCAGCCACATCCTGGCCGAAACGGAAGCGCTCTGCGAGAGGGTCACCATCATCCGCGCGGGCCGGACCATCGAGAGCGGCACGCTGGAGTCGATGCGCCATCTCAGCCGCACCTCGATACGGGCCGAAATGGTCGGCGATCCGGGCGATCTCAGGCGCATCAAGGGCGTCGAGGACGTCAGCATCGACGGCAACACCCTGCGCGCCCAGGTCGACAGCGAAAGCCTGGGTGAACTCATCCGCGCCCTCGGCGACGCCGGCGTGCGCAGCCTCGTCAGCCAGCCCCCGACGCTGGAGGAACTCTTCCTGCGCCACTATGACACGACGGACAGCCAGCGGAAGGTTTCGGCATGAGCACCGCGACCCTGGATCGGCCCCGCCACCCAGCGCACCCGGCGCCCCGGGCCGGCTCGAATTTCTCTGGGACGCTTGGCATGTTGCGGCTCTACCTGCGCCGCGACCGGGTCTCGTTGCCGCTGTGGGTGCTGCTGCTGTCGGTGCCACTGGCCAGTGTCTACGTCGGCAGCGTCCTTAAGGTCTACCCCACCGAGACCGCCCGCGCGGGCTTCGCGGCGTCCATCATGGCCAGCCCTGCCCAGCGCGCGCTCTACGGCCAGGTCTACAACCACAGTGTTGGCGCCGTTGGCATTTGGAAGGCCGGGATGTTCCACCTGCTGATCGCGGTGGCCGTCATCCTCACGGTGATCCGCCACACCCGCGCCGACGAGGAGACCGGCCGGACCGAACTCGTGGACTCGACCGCGGTCGGCCGGTACGCGAGCCTGACCGCGGCCCTGCTGTTGTCGTTCGGGGCGTCGATCGCCACCGGCGCGATCGGCGCGGCCGGGCTGCTCACCACCGACATTCCGCGCGCCGGGTCGCTGGCGTTCGGCGCCGCCCTGGCCTGCTCCGGCCTGGTCTTCACCGCGGTCGCCGCGGTGGCCGCGCAGCTGTCGCCGAGCGCCCGCGTCGCGCGCGGCACCGCGTTCGCGGTGTTGGGGACCGCGTTCACGCTGCGCGCCGTCGGCGACGCGGGCGACGGAACGCTGTCGTGGTTCTCGCCGTTGGGATGGTCGCTGCAGGTCCGGCCCTACGCAGGCGATCGCTGGTGGGTGTTGCTGCTGCACCTGGCGACGACGGCCGTGCTGACCCTGGTGGCCTACCGACTGCTCGCCGGCCGCGACGTGGGCGCCGGGCTGATCGCCGAACGTCCCGGTCCCGGCCGGGCCGGACCGCGGTTGGGCGGCGTCGACGGCCTGACGTGGCGGCTCGACCGCGGCGCGCTGGTGCTGTGGACCGTCGGCCTGTGCCTGTACGGCCTGCTGATGGGCAGCGTGGTGCACGGCATCGGCGACGAGCTTGGCGACAGCACCATGGTGCGCGACATCGTCGCGCGGATGGGCGGCACCAGCGCGCTGGAGGATGCATTCATCGCAGTCGCCTACGCGATGATGGGCATGGTGGCCGCGGCGTTCGCCATCTCGCTCACGCTGCGCCTGCACCAGGAGGAAACCGGCCAGCGCGCCGAGACCACGCTGGCCGGCGCCGTCTCCCGAACCCACTGGCTGGCAAGCCATTTGGCGGCCGCCCTGCTCGGGTCCGCGGTCGCGATGCTGCTCAGCGGCGTGGCCGGCGGGCTCGTCTACGGGGTAGCGGCCGGCGACGTCGGCGGCAAGCTGGCCGTCGTGGTCGGCACCGCGGCCGTCCAGCTGCCCGCCGTCTGGCTGCTGGCCGCGGTCACCGTCGCGCTGTTCGGCCTGGCCCCGCGGTTCACCCCGGTGGCGTGGGGCGTCCTGGTCTGCTTCGTCGCGATCTACCTGATCGGCGAGCTGGCCCGGTTCCCGCAGTCGCTGCTCGACCTGGAACCGTTCGCCCACATTCCGCGGGTCGGCGCCGACTTCACCGCCGCGCCGCTGCTCTGGCTGCTGGCCATCGACGCCGCACTGATCATCTTGGGAGCCACGGCCTTTCGACGCCGTGATCTACGATCCTAGGGAGGGCACGATCATGAAAACCGCAATCCGATTGACGGCATCCTCGATCTTCGGAACGGCCGCAACCTGTTTGATTTTGTTCGGACCGGCGGGCACGTTCCACTATTGGCAGGCATGGGTTTTCCTCGCCGTGTTCGTAGTGGCCTCGCTCGGCCCCACCATCTACCTGGCCAAGTACAACCCGGCGGCCCTGCGGCGGCGTATGCACGCCGGCCCGCGGGCGGAAACCAGGGCGGCCCAGAAGGTCATCATCACCAGCTCGTTCCTGGTCCTCTTCGCGATGATGGCGTTCAGCGCACTCGATCACCGGATGGGCTGGTCGACGGTGCCGGTGTGGCTGTCCCTGTTCGGCGACGTGCTGGTGGCCGCCGGGCTCGGCCTCGCCATGCTGGTAATCATCCAAAACAGTTACGCCGCAGCCACCGTCACCGTCGAAGCGGGCCAGAAGGTCGCCTCCGGCGGCGTCTACAAGTTCGTCCGGCACCCGATGTATGTCGGGAACGTCATCATGATGGTGGGCATGCCGATGGCGCTGGGCTCTTACTGGGGCCTGCTCTTCGTCATCCCCGGGGTCGCGGTGCTCGTCTTCCGCATCCTCGACGAAGAGAAGCTGCTCATCCAGGACCTGCCGGGGTACCGCGACTACGCGCAGCACGTGCGGTATCGCCTGGTGCCCAATGTCTGGTAGCCGCCCTAGGGTATTGGCGTGGCCCGAAATCCGGCACCCGCGCTCGACCGGCCATGGCGACGTCGCGGCGCCCTGCGCTACGCGCTGACCCGGCTCCGCGGCATCGCCAAGCCGCCCATCACCGTCACCCCGGCGCCCCCCGTCATCCTGGTCGAGCGTGACGTCGGCGTCCCCACCCGCGATGGGACGGTGTTGCGGATCAACGTCTGCCGCACGCCCGACGACACGCCTCGACCGGTGATCCTGAGCGTCCATCCGTATGGCAAGGACAACCTGCCGCGGCGGCGGGCCGGGCGGTGGACCTTCTCGGTGCAATACCGGGTGTTGCGCCAGACCCAGCCGATCACCTTCTCCGCACTGACCGGTTGGGAGGCGCCGGATCCGGCGTGGTGGACCGCGAACGGCTTCACCGTCGTGAACGCCGACATGCGCGGCTGCGGCCACTCCGACGGCACCGGAAACCTGCTGTCGCGCCAGGAGGCCGAGGACAGCTACGACCTGGTGCAGTGGATCGCCGGCCGGCCGTGGTGCGACGGCCGCGTCGTGATGCTCGGGGTGTCCTACCTGGCCATCACCCAATACGCCGTCGCCGCCCTGCAGCCGCCGGCGCTGCGGGCGATCTGCCCGTGGGAGGGCTTCACCGACGCGTATCGCGACCTGACCTTTCCCGGCGGCGTTCGCGAGCTCGGCTTCACCCGGTTGTGGTCGCGCAACGTGCGCCGCGACACCCGGCAGCGCTACGACCTCGAGCGGATGCAGGACGCCCACCCGCTGCGCGACGACTTCTGGCGCTCGGTGGTGCCCGAGCTGTCGGCGATCAAGGTTCCCATGCTGGTCTGCGGCAGCTTCTCGGATAACAACCTGCACAGCCGCGGTTCGATCCGGGCGTTCATGCGCGCGGGTTCCGCCCACGCCCGGCTCTACACCCATCGCAGCGGCAAGTGGTCGACGTTCTACTCCGAGGCGGCGCGGGCCGAACAGCTCGAGTTCTTCCGCGGCGTGCTGGATGGCGCCGAGCAATCCCGCAGCGTGCGCCTCGAAGTGTGTGAGGACCGCGACACCGTCGCCGCGGTGCGCGAGGAATCCGACTGGCCGCTCCCCCGGACCCGTTGGCGGCCAATGTATCTCGCGGATGCTGGAGTCTTGGCACCCGATCCGCCGACGCGGGTCGGCAGCGTCGCGTTCGAAACCGCCTCCAACGCAGCTGCGTTCAGCTGGACGGTCCCGGACGACGTCGAGCTGACCGGCCCGATGGCGGCCCGGCTCTGGGTCGAACTGGACGGCTGCGACGACGCCAACCTGTTCGTCGGCGTGGAGAAGTGGCGGGACGGGCGGTTCGTCGGGTTCGAGGGGTCGTACGGGTACGGGCGCGACCGGGTCACCACCGGGTGGCAGCGGGTCTCGCTGCGGGCGCTCGACCCGCAGCTTTCCCAGCCGTGGGAACCCGTCGCACGATGCGCCGAGCCGCAGCCGGTCTCCGCCGGCGAGGTGGTCGCCGTCGACGTCGCGCTGGGCCCCTCGGCCACGCTGTTTCGCGCGGGCGAGCAGCTGCGGCTGGTGGTTGCCGGGCGCTGGCTGTGCCCGACCAACCCGCTGACCGGTCAGATGCCCGCGGCGTATCAGGGCTCACCGCGCGATCGCGTCACCCTGCACTGGGGCCCGGACCACGACGCGCACCTGCTGATCCCGGAGATCTAGATCCAGACGCCCTTGCCGACCGCGACCACGCCGCCCGCGCTGATCGCGAAGCGCTCGCGGTCCTTCTCCAGGTCGACCCCGACCATCTCGCCGGGTCCCACGACGACGTTCTTGTCCAGGATCGCGTGCCGCACCACCGCGCCGCGGCCGACGCGGGCGCCCGGCATGATCACGCTGCCCTCCACGATGGCGCCGTCGTCGACGACGACGTTCGACGACAGCACCGAGTTGCGCACGGACGCCGCCGAGATGATGCTGCCGGCGCCCACGACCGACTCCTGGGCCGAGCCGCCGTTGACGAACTTCGCCGGCGCCAGGTTCTCCGACTCGCCCCGGATCGGCCAGCGCTTGTTGTAGAGGTTGAACACCGGGTGCACCGAGACCAGGTCCATGTGCGCGTCGTAGAACGCGTCCAGCGTCCCGACGTCGCGCCAGTAGCCGCGGTCGCGGTCGGTGGCCCCGGGCACCTCGTTGTCGGAGAAGTCGTACACCGCGGCGATCCCGTCTTCCACCAACCGCGGGATGATGTCGCCGCCCATGTCGTGATCGGAGTGGTCGTCGTCGGCGTCGGCGCGGATCGCGTCGATGAGGACCTTGGTGGTGAAGATGTAGTTGCCCATGGAGGCGAACGTCGACTCCGGGTCGTCGGGGGTGCCCGGCGGCTCCAGCGGCTTCTCCACGAAATTGCGGATCCGACCGGACTCGTCGGCGTCGATGCAGCCGAACGCGCTGGCGTCGGCGCGCGGCACCCGGATGCCGGCCACCGTCGCGCCGGCGCCGCTGTCGATGTGGAACTGGACCATCTGCTCGGGGTCCATCCGATACACGTGGTCGGCGCCGAAAACGACTATGTAGTCGGGGTCTTCGTCGTAGATCAGGTTGAGGGACTGATAGATCGCGTCGGCGGAGCCGGTGTACCAGCGCGGGCCGAGGCGCTGCTGTGCGGGCACCGGGGTGATGTACTCGCCGGCCAGGCCGGACAGCCGCCAGTTCTGCGAAATGTGACGGTCGAGTGAATGCGACTTGTATTGCGTGAGAACGCAGATCCTCAGATAGCGGGCATTGACCAGGTTGGAGAGCACGAAATCGATCAGCCGGTAGGCGCCACCGAAGGGAACGGCGGGTTTGGCCCGGTCGGCGGTCAGAGGGTACAACCGCTTGCCCTCCCCGCCGGCCAGGACGATCCCCAGCACGTGTGGCGCTTCCCTCATGACTACAAACTATCGGCCCCCGCGAACCGCTGCCAGGGGGAGCGCGCTATTGGCGGCACGCTGACGGGCTGTCCGTCAATGGTTTTGGGTCCGCACCGCCGCCCGATCCTTGGCCCGAGATGCGGGCCGCCCCGCCGTCGAACTACGGTGCGGGTATGCGGGTGGCGATGATGACGCGGGAGTACCCACCAGAGGTCTACGGAGGAGCCGGGGTACACGTCACCGAACTCGTCGCCCAGCTGCGCCGGCTGTGCGCGGTCGACGTGCACTGCATCGGCGCACCCCGGCCGGATGCGTTCGCGCAGCAGCCCGACCCGCGCATCCACGGCGCCAACCCGGCCCTCCTGACGCTGTCCGCCGACCTGATGATGGCCAACGCCGCGTCGGCGGCGAACGTCGTGCACTCGCACACCTGGTACACCGGGCTGGCCGGGCACCTGACCGCGTTGCTCTACGACATCCCCCACGTTTTGACCGCGCATTCGCTCGAGCCGCTGCGGCCGTGGAAGGCCGAGCAGCTCGGCGGCGGCTACCGGGTGTCGACGTGGGTGGAGCGGACCGCGGTGCTGGGCGCCGACGCCGTCATCGCGGTCAGTTCGGCGATGCGCGAGGACATCCTGCGCGTCTACTCCACGCTGGATCCAAGCCAGGTGCACGTCGTGCGCAACGGCGTCGACACCAACGTCTGGTATCCGGCCGGCCCGGCGGAGAGTGGGTCGGTGCTGGCCGAACTCGGCGTCGACCCGGCGCGGCCCATGGTCGCGTTCGTGGGTCGGATCACCCGGCAGAAGGGCGTCGCACACCTGGTGGCGGCCGCGCACCGGTTCAGCCCGGAGGTGCAGTTGGTGCTGTGCGCCGGCGCCCCCGACACTCCGGAGCTGGCCGAGGAGGTCCGGGCCGCCGTCGCCGAGCTGGCCCGCGAGCGCGACGGGGTGTTCTGGATCCGGGAGATGCTCCCCATCGGGGAATTACGCGAAATACTTTCGGCGGCAACGGTTTTCGTGTGCCCATCGGTTTACGAGCCGTTGGGGATCGTGAACCTCGAGGCGATGGCCTGCGCGACGGCGGTGGTGGCCTCCGACGTGGGCGGGATCCCCGAGGTGGTTTCGGACGGGGTCACCGGGTCGCTGGTGCGCTTTGACCCCGACAACCCCGCCGCATTCCGGGCCGGCCTGGCCAGTGCGGTCAATGAGCTGGTGGCCGACCCCGACAGGGCAAAGCGCTATGGCGAAGCCGGGCGCCAGCGCTGCGTGGAGGACTTCTCGTGGGCGCACGTCGCCGAGCAGACGCTGGAGATCTACCGGAAGGTGTGCGCGTAAAGGCGCCTTAGCTGGTTACGCCCTTGAGTTCGTCGCCCAGGGCGGCGGCTTCGTCGGGTGTCAGCTCCACCACCAGCCGACCGCCTCCTTCGAGCGGTACCCGCATAACGATGCCGCGCCCCTCCTTCGTTGCTTCCAAAGGACCGTCTCCGGTACGGGGCTTCATCGCCGCCATCGAGTGCTCCCTCCAGATTCGAGCTGGCCCGCGTTCGCGGGCCTGGTCGGCGCCGAGCATGCCCCGCCAGTGGATTTCCAGCCATACCCGACTTTGAAATGCATCGACTGCCAAATCACGCCTCCATTGTTCCCTATCCGGGGCGGCAGTTACACAAAGACCCGCTTCTGAAGCCTGATCAGCCCCTCAAAGTGGCGTGGCGGGCACCCAGCAACCGCGAATATGGTCATCGACCATGCCGGTCGCCTGCATCAGCGCATAGGCCGTGGTGGGCCCGACGAAGCGGAATCCGCGTCGTTTCAATTCCTTGGCCATCGCCTTCGATTCGGCGGTGGTCGAGGGAATTTCCGACGCGTCGGCCGGGCGGGGGCGCCGGGACGGCGCAAACGACCACAGCAGCTTGGACAGGTCCTCGGCGGACCCCAGCTCTGCGGCGGCGCGCGCGTTGGCGATCGTCGCGTCGATCTTGGCGCGATTGCGCACGATGCCATCGTCGGCCAGCAGCCGCTGCACGTCGGCGTCGGTGTAGCCGGCGACGGTCTCGATGTCGAACCCGGCGAAGGCCCGCCGGAAGTTCTCCCGTTTGCGCAGGATGATCAGCCAGGACAGGCCGCTCTGGAAGGCCTCGAGGCTCATCCGCTCGAACAGCGCCACCCCGTCGTGCACGACGCGGCCCCACTCTTGGTCGTGGTAGTCGCGGTACATCTCGGTGCCGTCCGCCCACGGACAGCGGATTCGGCCGTCTTCGCTCACATCTTGTCCTGACGATCCTCGGCGTCATCAGGTTCCACGGGATCGCTCGGTCTGGACGCCTCGACCGCCGCCAGCTGGCCGCGCAGCGCCTCGAGTTCGCGGGCGAGCCGGTCCAAGACCCAGTCCACCTCGCTGGTCTTGTATCCCCGCAACACCTGGGTGAACTTGACGGCGTCGACGTCGGCGCCGGTGACGCCGTACGCGGGCAACACCGTCGCCGTCGTCCCGCGCGGCAGGGGCGGCAATTGCTCGCCACGACCGAACAGCAGGCTGGCCGCGCCGAACAAGACGACCGCCACCAGCACCAGAACCACCAGGTACAGCAACACCAACGCCACGTCGTCGATATTGCCCTATCCCGCCGACAAGTCGGCGATCAGCGCGGCCGGAGCCCGTTCATCGGCGGCCGGTCGTCCAGCGAGACCGGCGAGGTGCGCGCGGTGTAGCCGTAACCGTCGGGGCCTTCGGCGAAGAACTGGGTCAGTCCGATCCCGGAGTCGGGGATCCCGCAGCGCGACAGCAGGGTCGCGATGACCTGGCGGCTCATCGCGCCGAGCTCGGCCAGCGGTCGGTTGCGGTGCGCCCGAACGCCGAGGTTGACCTGGGCGATCGCGTCCAGGCCCAACCGCTCGAAGGTGTCCACCAGCAGGCCGATTTCCACGCCGTAGCCCGGCGCGAACGGCAGGGAGGTCAGCAGTTCCCGGCTGGCCGCGTACTCGCCGCCCAACGGCTGCAGGATGCAGCTCAGCTCCGGGCGCAGCGCCGCCAGCAGCGGCCGCGCCACCAGCTCGGTCACCCGCCCGCCGCCCCCGTCGGCGCCGTGCAGCGGCCGCCGGTAGAAACTCTTGACCAGGTGGATCCCGTCGCCGGTGAGCAGCGGTGTCACCAGCCAGGGCACGAACATCGGGTGCGGGTTGATCAGGTCGGAGTCGACGAAAACGACGATGTCGCCGCGGGTGGCCGCGAGCGAGCGCCACAGCGCCTCGCCCTTGCCGGGCCGCACAGGCACCTCAGGCAACGCCTGTTCGCGGCTGACGACGCGGGCGCCGGCGGCGATGGCGCGAATCTCGGTGTCGTCCGTCGAACCGGAATCCAGCACGATCAGCTCGTCGACCAGGCCATCGACCAGCGGTGAGATGCTGTCGATCACCGACTCGACGGTCGCTTCCTCGTTGAGCGCCGGCAGCACCACCGAGATGGTCCGGCCGGCCTTCGCCTCCTCCAGCTCGCGGACCGTCCGGCCGCGGCGGCTCCACCTGCGGTCGGCCAGCCAGACGTCCCCTGGCCGCGCCGCGAGCACGCCCTCGCTGGCAAGGTCCACCAGCTCCGTCATGCCAGCCCCCTTACCGTGCGCGCCGGTCGGCGCACCCCCTGGATCGAGGACACCATCTCCAGCACCCGCCGGGTGGCCTCGACCTGATGCACGCGGAACATTCGGACGCCCGCCGCCGCCGCCAGTGCCGTGGCGGCCAGCGTCCCCTCCAGCCGTTCGGTCAGCTCCACCCCCAAAGTCTCCCCGACGAAGTCTTTGTTACTCAAAGCCATCAGGACGGGCCATCCGGTGTTAACAAGTTCGCCTGCGTGTCGCAACAAAACCAGCCCGTGGAAGGTGTTCTTGCCGAAGTCGTGGGCCGGGTCGATGAGCACCCGGTCACGGGCCACCCCGGCCGCGACCGCCCGCTCCGCCGCGCCGGTCACCTGGCGAATCACGTCGTCCAGAACGCCGCGGGTGGTGGTTCCGTAACTCACCCGGAACGGGCGGGTGCGCGGCAGCGCGCCGCCGGTGTGCGAACACACCAGCCCCGCGCCGAACTCGGCGGCGACCTCGGGCAGGGCCGGGTCGATGCCGCCCCAGGTGTCGTTGATCAGGTCCGCGCCGGCCGCGCAGGCCACCCTGGCCACCCCGGAGCGCCAGGTGTCGGCGCTGATCAGCTGGTCGGGGTAGGCGTCGCGCAGCCACTCGATGAAGGGCACCAGCCGGGCGATCTCGGTGTCCTCGTCGACGTTCTCGCCCGGGCCCGCCTTGACGCCGCCGACGTCGATGACGTCGGCGCCCTCGGCGATGGCGCGGTGGACGGCATCCCGGGCGGCCTCGTCGCTGAAGGTCGCACCCCGGTCGTAGAACGAATCCGGGGTGCGGTTGACGATCGCCATGATCAGCGCGCGGTCGCCCGCGACCGGCCGGCCGCACAGAGTCTGCACGGGTCTATGGTGCCTGGCCCGGTCCGCGAGTGTGCGGCCAGCCGCACATTGGACGCCGAACTCGCGACTGGCCGCGCGCTCGGCACCACCCCGAGTGCGCCGCCCGGCCTCGGCACAAATAAATGGGGAGAATTCCCCATCAACTGCCGCCGCCCCGCCGCGCACACTTCACAGCGACGGGAGGCCGAGATGTCTTTTGTGATTGCCGCGCCGGAGTTCGTGGCGGCGGCGACGACGGATTTATCCAACATCGGCTCGGCCATCAGCGCCGCCAACGCGGCCGCAGCGACCCGAACGACCGGGCTGCTGGCCGCGGGCGCCGACGAGGTGTCGGCAGCGGTGGCATCGCTGTTCTCCGGCCACGCAATGCAGTTCCAGGCGCTCGGCGCGAAGGCGGCGGCGTTTCATGCCCAGTTCGTGGCGGCGTTGGGCGGCGCAGGCGCCGCGTATGCGGCCACCGAGGCGGCCAATGCGTCGCCGCTGGACGCCGTCTGGCAGCCCATTCGCGCGGTGATCAATACGCCCACCGAGCTGTTGTTGGGCACCCCGCTGATCGGCAAGGGGATCAACGGAGCGCCCGGCACCGGGCAGCCCGGTGGGCCGGGCGGGCTGTTGTTCGGCCCCGGCGGCGACGGCGGGTCCGGCGCGCCCGGCCAACCCGGCGGCCGCGGCGGCAACGCCTGGTTCTTCGGCAGCGGCGGCCGCGGCGGAGACGGCGGCACGGGCCTCACCGGCACGGCGGGCTCGGGAGTCAGCCACACGAACGGCGGCGTCGGCGGATTCGGCGGCACGGGCGGGGCCGGCGGCAACGGCGGGCTGATCTTTGGCAACGGCGGCGCCGGCGGCATTGGCGGTGTGGGTGGGCTCGGCGGCGCGGGCGGGGCGGGCACCTCCGGTCTCGTCGCCGGCAACGGCACCAACGGCGGTCAAGGCGGCGCGGGCGGTGCGGGGGGCATAGGCGGCCAAGCGGAGGGCTTGTTCGGCCACGCCGGAGCCAACGGCAATGGCGGCCTTGGGGGCACTGGCGGCCAAGGCGGGCAGGGCGGCAGCCCAATCTTCGCCGGTGACGGCGGCAACGGCGGCAACGGCGGGACCGCTGGCGTGGGCGGCAGCCCCGGCGGCGTGGGCGCCGTCGCAGGCAACGCCGGCGATGGCGGCGACGGTGGTGGCGGGGGCGCCGGCGGCGGCATCGACACCACCGGCAATGTCGTCGTGGGCGGCGGCAACGGCGGCCACGGGGGTAACGGCGGCAACGGCTACGCCGGCGGAAAGGGCGGCGACGGCGGCCCCGGCGGTTCGGCCGTCCTCACGAACACCACCGCCGGCGCGGCGGGCGGCGGCGGTGGTGGCGCCGGCGGCAACGGCGGTACCAGCGTCGGTGGTGGCCTCGGCGGCCACGGCGGCAACGGCGGTGCCGGTGGCACGGCCCAAATTGACGGCGCTGCCGCCACCGGTGGCGGGGGGGCCGGTGGCAATGGCGGCGCCGGCACCTTCGGTCTCGGGGGCTTTGGTGGTGCCGGCGGCGGTGGCGGTGCCGCCAGCGTCGGCGCCAGCGGGCCCGGGATCGCCGGCGGTCCGGGCGGCTCCGGGGCCAACGCCCAAGGCGGGTTTGGCGGCTTCGCCGCCGGTGGTTCCGACACCGGCTCATTCGACTCCGCCGGCGGGGGCGGTGGAGGAGGAGGCGCCGTCAACGGCGGCATGGGCGGCACCGGCGGGGCAGGGGGCGGCGCCGGGGCCAACAGTGGTGGCGGCGGCGAGTTCAACGGCGGCGGTGCCGGCGGTGGCGCCGGTGCATCCGGCAGCGGTGGGGTCAGCGGTGCCCCCGGCGGTGCTGTCGGCACCAACGGCGGTGGCGGTGGCGGAGGTGGCGCCACCGCCGGAGCGGGCGACTTCGGCGGCAGCGTCGCCGCCGGCGCTGGCGGCCACGGCGGCTAGCAATAGGGGCAACCCCTACGAGCGGATAAATGGGGAAAATTCCCCATCAACTGGCACCGCCTCCGCGCGCACACTTCACGGCAACGGCCTGGATCGACGGGAGCGGCCATGTCCTTTGTAATTGCGGCGCCGGAATTCATTGGGGCGGCGACGACGGATTTGCACAACATCGGCTCAGCGCTGAGCGCCGCAAACGCCGCGGCGGCGGGGCCGACAACCAGCGTGTTGGCCGCGGGCGCCGACGAGGTGTCGGCGGCGGTGGCGTCGTTGTTTTCCGGGCAAGCAGTGGAGTTCCAGGCGCTCAGCGCGCAGGCGGCGGCCTTTCATTCCCAATTTGTGGCGGCGTTAGGCGGCGCGGGCGCGGCCTATACGGCCAGCGAGGCGGCCAACGCCTCACCGTTGGACGCGCTCTGGCAACCCGTTCGCGGCGTGATCAATTTGCCCACCGAGCTGTTGCTGGGCACGCCGTTGATCGGCAAGGGGATCAACGGCGCCCCGGGTACCGGGCAGCCCGGCGGGCCCGGCGGACTGTTGTTCGGACCGGGCGGTGATGGCGGATCCGGCGCGCCCGGGCAGCCCGGCGGGCGTGGGGGCAACGCCTGGCTGTTCGGCAGCGGCGGCCGCGGCGGCACCGGCGGGACGGGCATCACCGGCACCACGGGCGACGCGACCCAGAGCACCAATGGCGGCCTCGGTGGTAACGGCGGCGTGGGCGGGGCAGGGGGGAACGGCGGGTTGATCTTCGGCAACGGCGGTACCGGCGGTGCCGGCGGTGTAGGCGGGACCGGCGGGCACGGCGGCAACGGCCCCGACGGCGAGTTCGGCGGCGCGGTCAACGCCTTCAGCGGCACCGACGGCGGCCAAGGCGGCAACGGCGGCCAGGGTGGGGTCGGCGGCCAAGCCGAGGGGTTGTCGGGAATGTTCGGCGGCCATGCGGGTGCCAACGGCAACGGCGGCGCCGGCGGCGACGGCGGCCAGGGCGGCCAGGGCGGCGGCGGCGCCTTCGACGATGGCACCGTCAACGGCGCTGGCAATGGTGGCAACGGCGGCAACGGCGGCGCCGCCGGCCTGGGTGGCGGCGCCGGCGGCCCCGGCGGCATCGCGGGCGCGGCGGGTACCGGTGGCAACGGCGGCGACGGCGGCCCCGGCGGCAACAGCACCTTCGGCCTCGACGGCCCCGGCCAGGGCGGAAACGGCGGCAACGGCGGTGCCAGCACCGGGAACGGCGGCAACGGCGGCAACGGCGGTAACGGCGGTACCGGCAGCTTCAGTGCGACCGTCGGCAACCCCACCGGCTTCGTCATGGGCGGGGGTGGTGGCAGCGGCGGGGCGGGCGGCGATAGCACCGGCGGTGGCACCGGCGGCACCGGCGGCACCGGCGGCACCGGCGGCGGGGCGCAGTCCTTCGGCATCGGCCACACCATCGCCGACGCCAGCGCCAGCGGCGGCAACGGTGGCGGCGGCGGCGGCCCCGCCGGGGTCACCGGTGCCATCGGCGGTCCCGGTGGTGGTGGCGGCGGCGGCGGGATTGCCACCGTCGGTGCCAACACCGTCAACATCGGTGGCCAGGACGGCGTCAGCGCGAGTGGCTCCGGCGGTGGCCACGGCGGCCTCGCTGGCGCGGGCTCCGGCGGCGCCAACACCTTCGATGCCGCCGGCGGGGGCGGCGGCGGGGGCGGCGGTATCGGCGGTATCTTCGGCGGCACCGGCGGCGTCGGCGGCGCCGGCGGTGGTGCCGACTTGCTTAGCGGCGGCCCAGGCGGTCCCGAGGGTCAAAACGGCGGTCACGGCGCGGTTGGCGCCGGCGGCAGCGCCGGTCCCGGTGGTACCGGACATACTGGCGGAGGTGGGGGCGGCGGCGCCGCCGTCGTTATGGGTGCCGCCGGCAGCGCCTTCGGCGGCACCGGCGGCAACGGCGGCTAGCACCGACCGGACAAAGACCATCCGCGAACGTGCGGCTGGCCGCAGAATCGGCGCAGACGCCCTACCCCTTGGGGCGCTTACCGGCCGCGACCTCTTCCGGGTACTCGTCGTAGAACGGCACGTAGCCCTCGTCGCGGCCGGCCAGCACGTAGAGCGGGTCCTTGACGTCGGGGCCGTAGGCCTGCTCCCGGAGCTCCACCTTGCGGCTCTTGAACGTCGTGGTGTGCTCCAGCGTCTTGACCACCCGCACGAACAACGGCAGCGCATAGGGCGGCAGCTGGGAGTACACCGCGCGGGCCAACGACTGGCCGTCGAACTCGGCGCCCTCGCGCAGCTGGACCGCGGCCATCCCGGCGCGCCCGCCGGTGTGCGGGATCTCCACGCCGAACACCGTGCATTCCTCGACGGAAGCGTCGGAGGCCAGCGCCGCCTCGACCTGCGTGGTGGCGACGTTCTCGCCCTTCCACCGGAACGTGTCGCCGAGCCGGTCGACGAACGCGGCGTGCCCCATGCCCTGCGGGCTCATCACGTCGCCCGAGTTGAACCACACGTCTCCCTCGCGAAAAGCGTTGCGCACCAACTTCTTTTCGGTCGATTCCTGGTCGGTGTAGCCATCGAACGGCTGCAGCTTGTTGACCGGGCTGAGCAGTAGGCCGGGCTGGCCGGCGGGCACCCGGCGCACCCGGCCGTTCTCGTCACGCAGCGGCTCGCCGGTGTCGGGGTCGTACTCCACGTAGGCCAGCGGCATCGGGAAGATGCCGGTGGACCGGGGCACGTTGAAGACGTTGATGAACGCGGTGTTGCCCTCGCTGGAGGCGTAGAACTCGCACACCCGCTCGATGCCGAACCGCCGGGTGAACTCGTCCCAGATCTCCGGGCGCAGCCCGTTGCCGGCGATCACCCGCACCTTGTGCGCCCGGTCGGTAGGCTTGGGCGGCTGGTTGAGCAGGTAGCGGCAGATCTCGCCGATGTAGATGAACGCGGTGGCTTCGGTCGCGATCACCTCGTCCCAGAACTTCGACGCCGAAAACGACTTGCCCAACGCCAGCGTCGCCCCGGAGTTGATCACCGACGACAACGCCACCGTCAGCGCGTTGTTGTGGTACAGCGGCAGGCAGCTGTACAGCGTGTCGGTGCTCTTCAGCCGCAACCCGATGCCGCCGAACGCGGCCAGCGCCTTGAGCCAGCGCAGGTGCGTCATCACGCTCGCCTTGGGGAAACCCGTTGTGCCCGAGGTGAATATGTAGAACGCGGTATCGCGGGCCTGCACGGCCGTCGCCGACGCCGGGTTGGTCGCCGGCGCGCTGACCGCGAAGCGGTCCAGGTCCTCGACGGTCAGCGTTTCGGTGGCGCCGGTGCCGCCGCACTCGGCCACGGCGCTGACCAGATCGGTCTCCGCGATCAGCACCTTGGCGTCCAGCAGGCCCAGGCTGTGCGCCAGCACCTCGCCGCGCTGGTGGTAGTTGATCATCCCGGCAACCGCGCCGCACTTGACCGCGGCCAGCATGGCCAGCACCGCATGCGGCGAGTTGCGCAGCATGATCGCGACGACGTCACCGCTGCCGACGCCGTGCGCGGCCAGCACCGCGGCGTACCGGTTGGCGGTCGCGTTGGCGTCGCGGTAGGTCAGCTGCTGATCGCCGAACCGCAGGAAGACCCGGTCGCCGTGGCGGGCGGCCCGGTCGGCGAAGACCGTCCCGATCGACTTCTTGGAACCCGGCTGGGCGAACAGCCCGGTCAGTGCCCCACGCACGATCGTCGGCATGTCGGCCAGCAGGCCCGGCACCCGAGATGCGATGTCGGTCAGCCTGACGGCCGTGCGCGCTCCCCCGTCGTCGGACACGTTTCCCTCTATTCCTGTGAGTCCTCACGGCGCACGTTCGCCCGGCACTCAGGCTGGTGCGCACGCCTCCACTGCGGCCCCCACCTTATCCACCAGCACCAACCGGTCCATCGCCGCTTGCGTGATGTACCCGCTGTCGAGCAATCCGCACAACCACAGCCACAGCCCCTCGTAATGCCCGAAGGGGTCCAGCATCACGATGGGTTTGTCGTGCACCCCCAGATAACCCGTGGTCCACGCGTCGAACAGCTCGTCCAGGGTGCCGACCCCGCCGGGCAGCACGACGAACGCGTCGGCGCGGGCCTCCATGATCTGCTTGCGCTCGTGCATGGTGTCGCTGACGATCAGCTCGTCGGCGTGGCGGTCGGCGACCTCGAGGCGCATCAGGTTCTGCGGAATGACGCCGACGGTCCGTCCGCCGCGGGCGCGCGCCGCGCTCGCCACCGCGCCCATCGCCGAAACCCGGCCGCCGCCCCACACCAGCGTCCAGCCGCGCTCGGCGATCGCCTCGCCGAGTTCCGAAGCCAGCTCAAGCAATTCGGGGTGCTCCGGGCCCGACGCGCAGTACACGCACACCGCCCATTCGCGCATACAACGAAAGGTAGACCAAGCCCGGTGCGGCGCGCACACTGCGCGCAATAAACTCCGGCTGGTGCCGATTCGTTGGAACGTCCCCCAACACGAGGCGGCGTTGGAGCGGCTGAACGACGCGCTCGGGGCGGGCCGCGGCGCCGTCGTGCTCGGGCCCGACGGCTGCGGCAAATCCACCCTGGCCCGGCTGGCCGCCGAGGGCTACGGCCGCGCGCACCCGAGCACCCTCACCCGCTGGGTCACCGGCACCCCGACCGAGCGCGCCGTACCGTTCGGGGCGTTCAGCCACCTGGTCGCGATCACCGACCTCGGCAAGCCGGCCGCCCTGTTGCGGGCCGCCCGGGCGTCGCTGGCCGGCGGGAACGACCTGCTGCTCGTCGTCGACGACGCCCACCAGCTCGACGTCCTGTCGGCCACGCTGGTCTACCAGCTGGCGCTGGCCGGCACTGGCCGGATGGTGGTCACGGCCCGCGGCCCGGATTTTTCGGCGGCGCCCGACGCCATCGCGGCGCTGTGGACCGACGGCTTGCTGCCGCGAATCGATGTCGAGGCGCCCGGCGGCGCGACCACAGCCGCTCAGGTCGACTCGTTCATCGCCGAGCTGCCCGGCCCGGCGCGGGCGGTGCTGGACTACCTCGCCGTGGCTGAGCCGCTGTCGGTCGCCGACCTGACCGCCCTCGCCGGGGCGGGCGCCGTCGGCGAGGCGGAGGACCTCGGCGCGGCGGAAACCCGGGTGCGCGGCGGCAGTTCGGATGTTCCTGACGAGCCGGTCGTGTACACCGCACATCCGCTGTTCGCCGAGCGGGCGCGCGCCGCGCTCGGTCCCGACGACGCCCGGCAACGGCGCACCGCCGTCGTCGAGCTGCTGTCCCAGCGCGCGTCGGACCACCTCAGTGATCGGCTGCGGCTGGCGTCCCTGGCCCTGGACAGCGACGCCCCCCAGCGCGTCGCCGACGTCGCCGACGCCGCGCAGCAGGCCCTGCGCCTGGGCGACCTCGCGCTCGGCGAACGTCTGGCCCGCTCGGCGCTGGAGCGGTCCGGGGGCCTGGCGGCGCGGCTGTCGCTGGCGCACGCCCTCGGGTGGCAGGGCCGCGGCCGCGAGGCCGACGCGCTGCTAGCCGAGGTCGACTCCGCCGCGCTGGCCGAGCCGGCGCTGATGGACTGGGCGCTGCTGCGGGCCGCCAACCAGTTCTGGATGCTCAGCGAACCCGAGCGGGCCACCGCGTTCCTGCGGACCATCCGCAATCGGGTCACGGATCCGGGCCCGCGCACCACCCTCGACGCGCTCAGCGCGACGTTCGCGATGAACGCCGGCAATGTCGGATACGCCGTCAAGATCGCCGGTGAAGTGCTGGATTCACCGTCGGCCGGTGACCAGGCGGTGGCCTGGGCCGCCAGCACCGCGGCGCTGTGCGCGGCGCGGCAGGGCCGATTCGGCGACGTGGAGCCGCTGGCGCAGCGCGCCCTGTCCGCGGAACACCCCGGGCTGCTGCGCTTCACGATCGGGCTGGGCCAGACCACCGCGCTGTTGATGGCGGGCCGGCTGCCCGACGCGCGCGAATTGGCCCAGCAGTTCACCGATTTCGCCGAATTGCAGCAGCCGGGCCGCGCGATCGGCGAGGTGCTGCTGGCGCACGTGCTGATCGCCGAGGGCGAGTTCGCGCAGGCGGCGGCGCTGCTCGGCCCGGCCGCCGCCACGCTGGAACGCACCGGCTACTCGTGGGGGCCGCTGTCGCTGACGCTGCTGGCGACGGCGCTGGCCCAGCAGGGCGACATCGCCGCCACCGCGAAGGCCTTGAGCCGGGCCGAGTCTCGGCACGGCACGAAGTCGGCGCTGTTCGGCCCGGAGCTCGGCATGGCGCGGGCGCGGCGGCTGGCGGCCACGCGCGACTCGGCCGGCGCCGTCGCGGCCGCCCGCGACGCCGCCCGGATGGCCGAGCGCGGCGGGCAGTCGGCGGTGGCGATGCGCGCCTGGCACGAGGCCGTCCGCCTCGGCGACACCCGCGCGGTGGACCCGCTGGCCCGGCTGTGCGCCGAGGTGGACTGCGTGGTGGGCGGCCTGGCGCTCGCCCACGCGCGCGCCCTGGCGTCCGGCGACGAGGCGGCGCTGCGGGCCGTGTCGGAGGAGCTGGCGGAAGCCGGGATGCGCGCCGCGGCCACCGACGCCGCCGCGCAGGCGCACCGCATTGTGCGCCAACCGTGACGCGCCCGTGTTACAGCAGTGACTATTGCGCCTCACTGTTTCCGAAAGTGACTTCGCTCGGGGCTTGGAGGCTGCATGCGTATCCGCCCTTCGCGCGCGGCCCGGCTGCTCGCGGCCGGTTTGCTGATCGCCGCGCTGACGACCGACGCGTCGTCGGTCGTCGCCCCGCCCCGCGCCTCGGCGGCGCCCAGCGGCCCGACGCTGCCGCTCGGCCACGCCGGCCGCTGGATGACCGACGCCGACGGGCGCGTGGTGATCCTGCACGGGCTCAACCAGGTGTACAAGATTCCGCCGTACACGCCGTCGGCCGACGGGTTCGGCGACGACGACGCGGCCTTCCTGCAGGCCAACGGCTTCAACGCGATGCGGGTGGGCGTTATCTGGGCCGCCGTGGAGCCGCAGCCGCTCACATACGACGACAACTACCTCAACTCGATCGCGCAGACCGTGGCGACCCTGGCGTCGCACGGCATCGTCAGCCTGCTCGACTTCCATCAGGACCTCTACAACGAGGCGTTCCAGGGCGAGGGCGCCCCCGCGTGGGCCGTGGCGCAGGCGGGCCTGCCCAACCCGCAACTCGGCTTTCCGGGCAACTACTTCCTCAACCCCGCCGAGGAGTACGCCTGGAATGCCTTCTGGCGCAATGCCCCCGCGCCCGACGGGATCGGGCTGCAGGATCACTACGCGCGGGCGTGGGCGCACGTCGCGGGCTTCTTCCACGGCAATCCGGGAGTGTTCGGCTACGAGGTGTTGAACGAGCCGTGGCCCGGCTTCATCTGGGAGGGCTGCTTCGACTTCGTTCTGGGCTGCCCGGTCCAGGACCACAAGCTGACCGTGTTCTACCGAAAGGTGGTGCCGGTCATCCGCGCGGCCGACCCCACCACGCTCGTGTTCTTCGAGCCGAACACGCTGTCCGACGAGGGCGTCCACACCGACCTGGGCGGGGTGGTCGACCCGAGCACCGGGTTCTCCTTCCACGACTACTGCGCCATCGAATCGGTGCTGCACAAGAACATCACCTGCCGCTTCCAGGACGGCCTGACGATCACCAACGCGAACCTCTACGCGTTCTTCCACCACATCCCGCCGCTGCTGACCGAGTTCGGCGCCACCAACGACCTGAAGAACATCGCCGAGGTGATGCGTCACACCGACCGGCAGCGGATGGGCTGGCTGGAGTGGGCGTACACCGGCAACGACAAGACAAGCTCGTCGCCGACCGACCAGGCGCTGGTCTTCGACCCGAGCCAGCCGCCGACCGGCGCCAACGTCAACGCGGCCAAGCTCGCGGTGCTCGCCGCGCCGTACCCGCAGGTGGTGGCGGGCACGCCGCGGGAGTGGTCGTTCCAGTCGGGCATCTTCCGGCTCTGCTACACCACCGAGCGGGCCGACCACGCGGGCAGCTTCGCCGCAGGCGCGCAGACGTTCATCTCGGTGCCGCCCGTCGAGTATCCGAACGGCTACCACGCGAATGTCACGGGAGGACAAGTTGTTTCGCCGCCCAACGCGCCCGTGCTGGCCGTCGTGGCGAACGCGGGCGCCGGCAGGGTCGACGTGGTCGTGGCCGCGGCGTGACGCTCAAATGGTGACTACGCGGACAAGGCCGTCCAGCCCGGCGAAGTCATCACCGTTGCGGGTGTAGAGGTCAAGGCGACTCGCGTGGGCGGTGGCCGCTACGAGCAGATCGGCGAATCGACTCCTGGGCTTACGTCCTTCGCGGACCACCGCCGCGACGACGAGCCCGTAGCTGCGCGCGGCGGCCGCATCGAACGGAATCGGTTCCAGAATCGATTCGACCTCCTGCAACCGAGCCTGACGTTTCGCCGCCTCCACCGCGTTCGCGGCCAGCAGTGGACCGGACGCCAGTTCCGCCGCAGTGATCGCCGATATCGCCATCTCGTCGGGCAGCGCGGCGACGACGGCCGGCTCATGCCAGTCGACCACAACGGAGGTGTCGAGGAGGCCGGACGACACCTCAGAGGCCCTGGTCGATCAACCGGTCCACGTCTACCCGGAACCGGCGATGGTCGATCCGCACCGCCGCCGCCGCGAGCGCCGCGACTTCATCGCGGGAGACGAAGCGGCGGCGACCGGTCTTGATGGGGCGGAGTTCGGCCACGGGTTCTCCATTGCGCGTGACGACGAAAGTCTCACCCGCCGTTACCGCTTCGATCACCCGGGCATTGTCGTTCCGCAGCTCGCGCTGGGCGATGGTCCGGACCACGGCACAAGTGTAGCAATGTGTGCTACAGCGCGCTACGCACCCAGGTAGTGCCGCAGCATCTCCACCGCGGCGGTGATGTTGGCGACGGGCACCCGCTCGTCGCGGGTGTGGGCCAGGTTGGGATCGCCCGGGCCGAAGTTGACCGCCGGGATACCCAGCGCGGCGAACCGCGCCACGTCGGTCCAGCCGTACTTCGCGCGCACCCGCCCGCCGGCGGCCTCGACCAGGGCCTTGGCGGCGGGCTGGGACAGTCCGGGCAGCGCGCCCGCCGCGGAGTCGGTCATCTCGATCGCGACGTCGAGCCCGTCGAACACCTCGCGCACGTGCTGCAGCGCCGCGTCGACCGAGCGGTCCGGGGCGAAACGGAAGTTGACCGTCACCGCGGCCGCGTCGGGGATCACATTGCCGGCCACGCCGCCGTCGATGCGCACCGCCGACAAACCCTCGCGGTACTCGCAGCCGTCGATGTCCACGGCGCGCGCGCGGTAGGAGGCCAGCCGGTCCAGCACCGCGCCCAGCTTGTGAATCGCGTTGTCGCCCAACCAGGATCGCGCCGAATGCGCGCGCGTTCCGGCAGCGCTGATCACCACCCGCAGCGTGCCCTGGCAGCCGGCCTCGATGTAGCCGCCGGTGGGCTCGCCCAGGATCGCGACGTCGGAGGTCAACCACTCCGGCAGCTCGCGCTCGATGCGGCCCAAACCGTTTGCCGCCGCGTCGATTTCCTCGCAGTCGTAGAACACCAGCGTCAGGTCGTGCACCGGCTCGGCTACCGTCGCGGCCAGGTGCAGGAAGACCGCGTCGCCCGACTTCATGTCCGCGGTGCCGCAGCCGTACAGCTCGCCGTTTTCCAGGCGGCTGGGCAGGTTGTCCGCCACCGGCACGGTGTCGAGGTGCCCGGCCAGCAGCACCCGCGACGGCCGGCCCCACGACGTGCGCGCCAGCACGGCGTCGCCGTTGCGGACGATCTCGAAGCCCGAGGTCTGGGCGCGCAGCGCGGCCTCCACCTCGTCGGCAAGGCGCGCCTCGTCCCGCGACTCGCTGGGGATGTCGACCAGCGCGGCCGTCAGCCCGATCGGGTCACCGCGCAGGTCCAGCACGAAGCCCAGCCTAGCCCTTGGGGCGATCAGGTCAGGACGTAGTCCCCGGCGAATTCGATGCCGATCAGCAAAGATTCGGGATCGGCCGGCACCACCGGACGGTTATCTTCGGGACGCGGCACCACTTTTCGATTCCGGGGGAACATGATGCCGTCGGAGTCGGCGTAGTCGTACAGGTAGTGGGCGGCGGGCCTGGAGCCGAGGACCTCGGCTGCGTAGTCATGGCGGGCGATGAGCCCGTCGCTGTCGACGTAGAGAACCTGGACCGGGCAGTGGGTGGCGATGTGCGACGGGAACGTCAGCCGCAGCCGCCGCCAGTCCTTGCCGGGTCCCTCGTGCCAGGGATCGATCTCCTGCGCGTCGACGTCGGGCCTGCTCGCCACAAACGGCAGGTTGAGGTAGTTCCACAGCGCGTAGCCGGCGAAGTACAAGCCGTGCAGGTGGTCCCACGGTGTTTGCAGAGAGTGCCCGGCGAAGGCATCGCGCGGATGCCGGCGATCCTCCAGGACCGTTCCGTGCGCGGACTCGGTCCAGACCCGCTCAGGGGTGTAGAAGCCGCGCGCGTCGTCCCCGGTGAACGGGTGGAGTTGCAGGGTCTGCCTGGCGGTCTCGGCCTCGGCGCGCCCATCGGCGAGCAGGGTCGGTTGGCCTTTGAGCGACCAGGTCATTCCCCAGGATCGCAGACCGGTGGACACGGTGCGGACCTCACGCCACCGCTTCAAGCCGCCGTGCGCGGCGACGGCGACATCGAGCAGATCGCTCATGGGTGTTCTCCTAACAGCTCAGCGCAGCAATGGGTTTCGTCGGCCTCAGGCGGCCGCGAGCAGCTCGCGCAGCGCGAATCGGCCGTCGCGTTCGAAGGCGGCACGGTTGGCGGTGACGAACTCGGCCACGGTCATGGGATTGTGCCCGCCGACGACCTCGACGAGATTGTTCTCGCCCGCGAAAATGCCGTCGCGGTAGTCCTGGGCGACGCTGCTGATGTGTTGCACGAAAAAGTCCGTCATACCGTGGGCCGTGAGGGCCGCCGCGAACGCGGGGATGTCGACCGGCTCGTAGCGAACCGGGATGCCGAGGGTGCCCGCGATTTGATCGGCGATGGCGTAGTGGTCGAGCTCTTCGGCCCCGACCAGCGGGTAGACCTGGCGGTCGTGCGGGGCGGGGTTTTGCAGGATCGCGGCGATCACCCGGGCCTGGTCGTATCCGGCGATGGGAGCGTGGCGCCCATTGCCGAACGGCAGCGGCAGCACACCTTCGTTGTCGTTGCGAAGGAATTGCCATGTCAACCACTCGGCGAAGAAGGTCGGGCGCAGGTGGGTGGTGCCGAACGCCGAGCGGTCGAGTAACCGTTCGGCGAGCCAATGCTGCTGGGCGGCATGGCTTTTCGCATCACGTCGCGCCGAGATCTGAGACATGTTGACCACTGCCTCGACGCCGGCCTCGCTGGCGGCCTGAGCGAAGATGGCGGTGGCGGACAGCAGGCCGGGGACTATGGGGTAGCAGAAGTAGGCGGCGCTGACACCGGACATCGCCGAGCTCACCGCGCGGAAATCAAGCAGGTCGCCTTCGACGACCTCGGCTCCGACCGCCGCCAGCGCCTCGGAGCGCTGGTCAGCGCGGTGTACGAACGCTCGCACCCGATGGCCGGCTTCGCGCAGGAGACTGACGGTGGGCGCGCCCGTGTTGCCGGTGGCGCCGGTGATGAGGAACAGCCGATCGGATGACATGTCTTTCCCTCCGTGGTTCTTGCTGACTAACGATGTCGTTAGTAAGATGTAACCATCGATGGCTGAGTAACGCAAGCGTTAGTTATCAGGGGCGCGCATGGAGTTCGAGAAGCGGCTGCAGGACCGGCAGCAGTGGTCGATCGGCGACGCCTGCTCGATGTCGAAGGTGCTCGAGCTGCTCAGCACCAAGACCGCTTTCCAGGTGATCCGCGAATTATTCTTCGGCACAACGCGGTTCGAGGATTTTGTGGAGCGGATCGGAACGTCGGCGCCGGCGGTGTCCCGCGCGCTCAAGCAGCTTGAGGCGGCACGGATCGTGGCCCGCATTCCCTATCAGGTGCCGGGAAGCCGTGCGCGACACGAGTACCGACTCACCGAGGCCGGGGAGGATCTGCTGCCGGTCTTCATGTCGCTGGTGCAGTGGGGTGACACGTACCTGCACGACGGGGCGGCTCCCTTGTCGTTCGTCGACGCCGACACCGGCCGCACCCTCGGGGTCTGCGTGACCGCCGACACCGACGGCCCGAAGAAGCGCTCAGCCGACATCCGGGTACAACAAAATGCCGCCCGCCGGCGCCGTTGAGCAGTGGCGCCCCCGAGCGCGAGCAGACACAAAAGCGCCATTTTCATCGGCGTGTCGGGGGCTTTTGTGTCTGCTCGCGCCGGGACAGTAACCTGACCGCCGTGACTGGAGCTGTAGGCATTGGGCTGGCGACGCTGGCGAACGACGGGTCGGTGCTCGACACGTGGTTTCCCGCACCGGAACTGACGGAATCGGGCGCCGGCGGCACGTCGCGGCTGGCGTTGTCCGACGTTCCGCCGGAACTGGTCGCGCTGGTCGGCCGCGACGACGATCGCGGCACCGAGACCGTCGCGGTGCGCACCGTCATCGGTTCGCTGGACGACGTGGCCGCCGACGCCTACGACGCCTACCTGCGGCTGCACCTGCTGTCGCACCGGTTGGTGGCGCCGCACGGGCTGAACGCCGGCGGCTTGTTCGGGGTGTTGACCAACGTCGTGTGGACTAATCGCGGTCCCTGCGCGATCGAGGGGTTCGAGGCGGTGCGCGCGCGGCTGCGCCGCCACGGGCCGGTGACGGTCTACGGCGTCGACAAGTTCCCCCGGATGGTCGACTACGTCCTGCCCACCGGGGTGCGCATCGCCGACGCCGACCGGGTGCGCCTGGGCGCGCACCTGGCGCCGGGCACCACGGTGATGCACGAGGGCTTCGTCAACTACAACGCCGGCACCCTGGGCGCGTCGATGGTCGAGGGACGCATCTCGGCCGGGGTCGTGGTCGGCGACGGGTCGGACATCGGCGGCGGGGCGTCGATCATGGGCACCCTGTCCGGCGGTGGGACGCAAGTCATTTCGATCGGCAAGCGGTGCCTGCTCGGCGCCAACGCGGGCCTGGGCATCTCGCTGGGCGACGACTGCGTCGTCGAGGCCGGCCTGTACGTCACCGCGGGCACCAAGGTCACCACGCCCGACGGCACGGCGGTCAAGGCCCGCGAGCTCTCCGGCGCCAACAACCTGTTGTTCCGGCGCAATTCGGTCACCGGGGCGGTCGAGGTGGTGGCCCGCGACGGTCAGGGCATCGCGCTGAACGAGGACCTGCACGCCAACTAGCCGAGGGGCGTCCCGTTGGTTTCCGGCAGCAGGTAGGTGCAGACCAGGCCGACCGACGTCAGCGCGGCCAGCATGGCGCCGATCGCCCAGCTGCCGTACGTCGCCAGGAGCGTCCCGGCGAGCAGCGGCGGCAGGGCCCCGCCGATGACCCCAGCGAGGTTGAGGGCCAGCGCCGACCCGCTGTAGCGGTATCGCGTGGCGAACAGCTCGGGGATGAAGGCGGCGGTGGGCCCGGAGCCGATCGCCCCACCGATCGCCATCCCGACGACGGCAACCACGTACAGCGCCGGGTTGCGGGTGTTCAGCAGCGGCATCACCACGAACGCCCAGGGCAACAGGAGGGACCAGCCGAGCAGCATCAGGCGACGGCGCCCGACCAGGTCGGACAGGGTGGCCGAGGCCGCCACCGTCGCGATGCTGACCAGCCCGGTCAGCGCGCCCACCGACCAGATGAAGCCGCGGGTGTACCCGAGATGCGAATTGGCGTAGATGAGCAGATAGGTATGACCCAGGTAGCCGAACCCGAACCCGCCCAGCAGGCTGCCGCCGGCCAGCAGGATCTCGCGGCGCTGCAGGCGCCACAGCTCCCCGAGCGGCGCCTTGGGCACCAGGTCGCGCGCCTTCTCCTCTGCGAATACCGGGGTCTCGTCGATGTTGAGCCGCACGTACAGCGCGATCCCGATCAGCCCCGCGCTGAACAGGAACGGCAGCCGCCATCCCCACTGCATGAACGCGGCGCTGTGCTCCCCGATGCTGAAGTTGACGCCCAAGAAGGTCAGGCTGGCGAGCACCGCCGCGGTGCCGGCACCGAGCAGGGTGAACATGCCGTAGCGGCCCCGCTTGCCGGCGGGCGCGTACTCGGCGCTCAGCAGCGCCGACCCCGCCCATTCGCCGCCGACAGCGAACCCCTGCATGAGTCGCAACACGATCAGGATCAACGGGGCGGCCGCACCGATGGCGGCCGTGCTGGGCACCAGCCCTACGCTGACCGTCGAGACGGCCATGATCAGCAGCGTGGCGATCAGCGTCTTCTTGCGGCCCAGCCGGTCGCCGAAGTACCCGAACACGGCGGCGCCCAGCGGCCGGGACAGGAACGCCGTCGCGAACGTCGCCAGCGAGGCGACGACGCCCAGCGTCGAACCGAGGCGCGGGAAGAACACCGTCGGGAACACCAACGCGGCCGCGGTGCCGTAGATAAGGAAGTCGTAGTACTCGATCGCCGAGCCGACCAGGCAGGCGGCCGCCACCCGCCGCATGGGCGTGTGGGCGCGCTCGGCCACAACCGTCGGCAGTTCCGTCACGACTACGACGGTAGGTGAAGGTGCGCCGTCACGCTCGATGGAAAACCTGGCAAAACCCTGCGTGTCTCGCCCGGGCCGATGGCCGCGAGCGCGTGTTTGCACAGCGACACGCCGTCAACAACGTACATTTGCGCGCGCTCGCGCCAGACAGCCCGCGGCTCAGCCCTCGGACAGCAGCTGCTTCTTGAGCACCTTGCCCATGGCGTTGCGGGGCAGCGCCTCCACCAGACGCACCTCGCGCGGACGCTTGTGGATCGAAAGCTCTTGGGCGACGTAGTTGATCAGCTCGTCGGTGTTCAGGTCGGACGAGCCGACGACGAAGGCGACGATGCGCTGGCCCAGGTCCTCGTCGGGCAGCCCGACGACGGCCGCCTCCTGCACGCCGGGGTGCCCGAGCAGCGAGGTTTCGATTTCGCCCGCGCCGACGCGGTATCCGCCGGACTTGATCAGGTCGACCGACTCGCGTCCGACGATGCGATGCATGCCGGCGTCGTCGACGACCGCGACGTCGCCGGTGCGGTACCAGCCGTCGTCCCCGAACGCCTCGGCGGTGGCCTCGGGCCGGTTCAGGTAGCCGTCGAACATCATCGGGCCCCGAACCTGAAGCCGCCCAACGGTTTCCCCGTCGTGCGGCACCGGGTTGTCGTTGTCGTCGAGCAGCCTGGTCTGCACGCCGGCGACCGGCAGGCCGACCCAGCCCGCGCGGCGCTCGCCGTCGGCCCGGGTCGAGATGGTGATCAGCGATTCCGAGGCGCCGTAGCGTTCGATGGGCTGATGCCCGGTGAGTTGGGCCAGCCGGTCGAACACCGGCACCGGCAGCGGCGCGCTGCCGGACACCAGGAGCCGCGCCGGGCGGAGCGCCTCGGCCGCCGACGCGTCGGCGACCAAGCGCGACCATACGGTCGGCACCGCGAAGAACAGCGAGCCCCGCGACTCCGAGGCGGCTTTCGCATAGCCGGCTGGAGTGGGTTTGCCGGTGTGCACGAAGCGGTTTCCGATCCGCAGCGACCCGAGCAGGCCCAGCACCAGCCCGTGCACGTGGAACAGCGGCAGGCCGTGCACCAGGACGTCGTCGGCGGTCCACTGCCAGGCCTCGGCCAGCGCGTCGAGGTCCGCGGCGATCGCCCGGCGGCTCAGCACGACGCCCTTGGGCAGCCCGGTGGTGCCCGACGTGTAGATGATCATCGCGGTGGCATCGGGTGACGGCTCGGGATAGCGGTGCCAGGAACGGGCGTGCAGTCGCACCGGAATGTGCGGCAGCCCTTCGGTTGCCGAGTCGTCGGCGGGTTCGGGCCCTAGCCAGGCCCGCGCGCCGGAGTCGGTGAGCATGTGCCGGCGTTCGGCCGCACCGACGTCGGAGGGTACCGGCACGAACGGCACGCCCGCGATCAGGCAGCCGGTGATCGCCAGCACGGTCGCCGCGGACGGCGTGGCCAGGACCGCGACCCGTTCCGCGCCGGCCACCCGCTCGGCGACCGAGGTGGCGGCGCCGACCAGGTCGCTGCGACTCAGCGTGACGCCGTCGATGCTGACCGCGTCCGCGATGTCGGTGGTGGTAACGGCCGAGGGGTTCAGCGATGCCAGCAGCACGACTGCAGGCTACCCGGCCTTCTCGTCCCAGATCTTCATCAGGGTGGACAGGATCTCCTCGCCGCGACCCAGCCCGGCCAGATGACTCTCACCCGGAAGCACGAACAGCTCCGCGTCGGGCAGCAGCGAGACGACGTGCTCCCCGTGGGCGAACGGGACGATGTGGTCGCTGTCGCCGTGCCACCACCGGACCGGGACTTTCACCTCGTCGAGCCGGAATCCCCAGTCCCGGGTGAACAAGATCACGTCGTTGAACGGGGCCGCCAATTGCTTGCGGCTGCCGTTGAGCAGGTCGTCGAGGAACATCGCGGCGAACTCCGGCCGGGTAAGCAGGCGCCGGTCGCCCTCCGGCGATATCGCGGCGTACAGGTACAGCGCGGGATTGGCGACCGGACGGATCGCCCGGATCACCAGGCTCGCGCCGATCCGCAGCGGGTCGCCCCCCAGCCGCAAGAACGGCGCCGCCCGCTTGCCCAGGTTCATCAGGCCGCTGGTGATCCCCTCGTCACCGAGGAACGGTGCGACGCCGCCGAGCACGCCGACCGCGACGACACGATCGGGCAGCACCGCGCCGGACGCGAGCGCATACGGTCCGCCGCCCGACAGGCCGATGACCGCCATCTTGTCGATGCCCAGCGTGTCGGCGATCGTGCGCAGGTCCTCGCCGAAGGCCCGGATGTTCTCGTACCGATGGGGCGTCGACGAACCGGTGCCCGGCCGGTCCATGCCGATCAGCCGGATGTCGTGCTGTTCGGCGTAGACGCGGGCCTCGACCGGGATCTGCCGGCGGGCCCCGGGCGTTCCGTGCAGCCAGAAGACCGCGCGACCCCATGGGGCGCCGAACTCGGCGAACCCGATTTGGCGGTCCTCACCGACCGCGATGTTGCCTTCGAGCTTGGGGCGGGCGATCGCGATGGCCATGCCTGGAGCTTGTCATGTGACGCGCCGATTACGAAAGGCTCACGGCCTGCTGGACGAAGGACCGCAGCGCCGAGGCCACCAGGTCCGGGTCGTCGCACATCGGAAAGTGGTTGCCGTGGCGCACCTTCAGCTGTTGCGCGGTCGGGAACAACGCCTTCCAGCGCGGCTGAAACCGCAGCGGGTCGTTGAACTGACCGAAGACGGTCAGCAGCGGCCGGGCAGCCAGGGGTCCGCGCAACGCGGCGTCGACCTCGCCGTAGAGGGCTCGCGCGCCGCGGGCGTCCCGGAAGTACGCGTGCCAGGCCCGCCGCGCCGGTGCGCCGACGCCGGCCCGGAAGACCGCGCGGTCGGCGCGCCCCCAGTGCCGCCCAACGCCGAAGCTGGTCGAAGTGATGCGCGCCAGCAAGTTGGTCGCGACGTCCACCTCACGGACCGGGGCGCTGCCCATCACGGCGAGCATGCCGCGAAACGCGGGGCCGGTGGGCGTCCAGGCGAAGCAGTTGACCGCGGCCAGCGCCGCGACGCTGTCAGGACGGCGGGCCGCGGCCAGCAGCCCGGCCGGGCCCCCCAGGTCGTGGGCGACCAGGGTGACGTCGCGCAACTGCAGCGCATCGATGACGGCGGTCACCGCGTCGCCTGCCTGGGCCAGCGTCGGGTTCGGCGTCGGGTCACTGAGCCCGCAACCGGGCGCGTCGACAGTGACGCACCGAAAATCGTTCTGCAGGCGCAGCAATACGTCGCGCCAGACGAAGCTCCAGCTGCCGACGTGAACGAACAGCAGCGTGCGCCCGCGGCCGGTGTCGGTGACCGCGATGCGGCCTTCCGGGCGGCTCACGGCGTAGGTGTCCCACGGCCACGCCGACGACGGCAGCCAGTCAGGGCGGTCAAGTGTGGCAAGGGTTTTCATGACGAAACCTCCGGATTGGCGATGCGCAGAAACAGGTACTGCCGGATCCCGTACATCTTGAACATGAGCCGGTTGAAGGCGCCGAAGGATTGCCTCACAAGGGGTTTCGCGTCGGCCGCGTCGACGAACCGCGGCTGCGTCGCGTGATAGGTCTTGCCGCCCAGCGCCACCACGCACCCTCCGGCGGCCCGGACGTTGCGGGCCCAATCGGACACATTGCCGAACGACAAGGGAATCACGATGGTGTCGCCCGTGACGTGGGCTCCCGTGGAGGTCACGTACCGCTTGCCGGACTTGCGGCCGACGTGATGGACGCGGGCGATGAGCGGCACGAAGCGTCGCCCGGCCAGCAGGCCGACCAGCGGGTTGAGCAATCGCGACGATGGCCCTAGGAGCACCCTGGCGACGAGTGACGGTCCTACCGGGACGAACGAATTTTGTTGTGCTGCAGTACTCATGAATCTAAAGGACGACGCGGAGGTACGGAATGTGACGCCTACCGGTTGCCGCCGAGTTCGGCGCGCAGCGGCTCCAGCGTCGAAGGGCGCACCAGGACATGGATTTTGGTGATCTTGTCGTCCCGGATGGTCAGCGCCAGCAGGCCGGCGAGGCGGCGGTTGACGAAGCCCAGCACCGCGGGCTGACCGCACACCGGCTGCGCCACCAGCACGGTGCCCGGACCGCTCCAGTGGCGCAGGATGTTTCGCCCGACGCGATCGGCGCCCAGGACAATAAGGCCGCTGCGGGCGTCGATTTCACCGGACACGTCGGGGTCGAGCACGCCCAGCAGCGCATCGAGGTCGCCCGTGGAGCACGCCTCGATGAATGCCCGGGTGACCTGCTGGTGCTCGACCGGTTCGATACCGCCGGAGCGCATTCGGGATTCGCCGATCTTGCGCCGGGCACGATGCGCCAGCTGCCGGCAGGCGGGCGCGCGGCTGCCGACGGTCGCGGCGATGGAGTCGTAGGGCACCTGGAAGATGTCGTGCAGCACGAACACCACCCGCTCGGCGGGCGTGAGGCGTTCGAGCACGACCAGCAGGGCCAGCCGGACCTCGTCGTCCAGGGTCACCCGGTCGGCGGGATCCACCGCCGGCGACGGGCGGTCGCGGTAGCCGTGCTCGTTCATGTCGTGCGGGCGTTCCCGGCGCGATGACGCCGACTTCATGTGATCCAGGCACAGCCGGCTGGTCACCACGATCAGCCAGCCACGCTCGTCGTTGATGGCACCCAACGGAGCCTGGAGCAGCCGGAAGAAGGCCTCCTGCACCACGTCCTCGGCCGCGCCGACATCGCCCAGCATCCGGAACGCCAGGTCCAGCAGGTAGGCGCGGTTGGCCCGCCACGCGTCGCTCACCTGGTCGTGCCGAGAATCCATGAAGTTCAGGACGAAACGGCCGGGCCAAATGTGACACGCGGCGGCCGTCGGTAGTGGCTCAGTTAGAAGTGGCCTGGTTCCAGCGCTTGGGAGAGCTTCCACAGCCGTCCGGTGTACGCCCTCATCCCCCGGCGACTTTCAGCAGGATCTTGCCGCCACGCAGGAGATGCGACACCGCGTCCTGGATCTGCTCCAGGGGATACACGGCCGCCACCGGAACCACGAGGGCGCCGTCGGCCACCAGCGGTGCCGCCTCACGGATGACAGGCAGCACCTTGTCGCGGTAGTCGAAGTCGCCGACAAAGAATCCGCGGACGCTGAGGTGCTTGGCAACCAGCGTCGAGGTGTCGACCCACATGGGTTCGTCCCTTGCCCAGGAATAACTCACCAATGATCCACCGTCGGACAGCAATTCGAGCAGCCGCGCCACCCCTGGACCACCGACGGCGTCCACCGCCAGCGCCACCCGCGCGTCGCCGATCATTGCCCGAACATCGCCGACCGCGTCGGGGTCGTCGGCGTGGACCACGTCGCCCCCGGCTGCTGTGAGCTCGGCGAACGTTGTCTCGTCGCGGGCCAGGTTGATCGTCTTCAGTCCGCGACGCTTGGCCAGCGCGATCAACGACCTTCCCACGCCGGAGTTCGCGGCGTTCTGAACCACCCAGTCACCCGGCTGCAGGGTGGTGCATTCACTGAGCATCAAGCCCGCGGTCGGAGGGTTGCTGCCCAGCATCGAGTACTGCTCGATGCTGCCGCCGGCGGGGAGCGCGAACAGGCCGTCGGCCGGCACGACGAGCCGCTCACGCCACGCCCCCGCGTACAGGGGTAGCACGACCAGATCGCCGACCTGGAGTCCATCGACCTCGGCGCCGGTGGCGAGCACGCGGGCGACCCCCTCTGCCCCGGGTACATGGGGCAGGGGCGGTCGCGCCAGCATGCCAGTGACAACGAGTAGGTCGTGTTTGTTCAACGGCGACAACTCGACGCTGACCAGAACCTCATGCGGCCCGGGTGGCGGCGGCTCCTCGATGTCGACGACGCGGAGCACCTCTGCAGGGTCGCCGAACCTCTCAATTTGGATGGCGCGCATATCAATTCCTCTCACCGGGCTGGTCAGTTTTGGAAACGGTTATCGCCGAATTTCGGCGCCACCGCGGGCTTCGATGGCCTTGACGCTGTGGACGAACGGCTTCTTCAACACGTTGCGGCCGCCCGTCGCGAGGAGGAGCGCCAACACGCGGCCCTTGAAGGACTTGCCCTCGCGGACGATGACGACGTCCACATCCGTGGTGCCGTCGGGACGCCGGGTCAGGGTGTAGACGTAACCCGACGCGCCACCCCAGGTGTTCGAGTCGGTGGTCGTCAGCACGACGCGGTTGGGATCGGACCAGTCGTAATGCAGGCGCTCCCAGATGCCGCCCGAGCCTTCGGTGATGTCGGCGTCACGCTCGCCCAGGCGGTGCACCTTGAGGTCGCTGTCGGCGCTGTTCGGGAAGATCTCCGAACGTCCCGGCCCGAAGTCGGTGAGCCCGGCGACGAACTGCTCAGGGGTGGAGGTTGTCGACTGGTGAAAGTGAAGAGTGGTCATGGCGTGCTCCTTGATTAGCGGTGTGGGTATTTCGTCCACGGGAAGCGTTTCGCCGGTAACGCCAATTCCGGGTAGGGACTGCGGAAGGCAACCCTGTTCATCCTGGTACTGCGGGGAACAGCCTTAAGATCGGGCGATGGCGTCAACGACAAGTGCGCTGGGTGACTTCCTGCGCGCGCGCCGCGAACAAATCCGGCCTGAGGATGTCGGGTTGGATTCCGGACGTCGCAGACGCGTTCCGGGATTGCGCCGCGAGGAGTTGGCGATGCTCGCTGGGATCAGCGTCGACTATTACCTGCGGCTCGAGCAAGGCCGTGACCAGCACCCGTCCGCACAGGTGCTCGATGCGCTCGCCCGGGCGCTGCGACTGGATATCAAAGCCACACAACATCTGCATCGGCTCGCGGGATTGCAGGCGACGCATAGCCCTCGACCTGCTGCAGAGACGGCGACTGACGGTCTCGATCAATTGATCGCTCAGATCTCGCTTCCTGCGGTCGTCACCAACCGATACCAGGATGTGTTGGCGGCCAACGCGATTGCCCGCGTATTGTCACCAGGGTTCGCGCCCGGCGAGAACATGCTGCGGTGGCGGCTGCTGGCACCGGCTGCTCGCGAATTCTTCGCCGATTGGGACGACGCGACTGAAGTCGCGGTGAGTGGATTACGTGAATCCACGGCCGGTGATCTGGGCGACCCCCGCCTACGCGCCCTGATTGACGAGCTCTCGGCAGCCAGCGATCGGTTCCGCGAACTGTGGGCACGCGCAGATGTCGGATACCGCACCGGCATCCTGCACATGCGGCATCCCGTCGCGGGTGACCTTTACCTTCACCGCACCAGGCTCAGCGTCCCCGAGTCGGACACTCAGGTGTTCATTTACCATCCCGAACCGGACAGTGATTCGGCGAAAGCTCTTGTGGCATTGGCAGCTTCTTAACCCACATTCTCACGGTTCGAAAATCAGCAGGGGCTTGCCCCCGTGTGCGGGAGCTTCGGCCAAATAGACCGCTTCGCTGAACTTTTCGACGCGGATGGGCTGGCCCTCCGGCACGCGCAACGCGCCGCTGTCGGCGAGCTGAACAGTCCGGTTGATCGTTGCGGCCATCCGCTCCTTCGGGGCCTCGGTGAACCAGCGGAACAGCCAGAATCCCCGAACGGTCTTGGTTTCGTAAATGAGCGAACGCGCGAAGATCGGGATGGTGAGTTTGTCGGCATCGGTTTGGCGGTGCGTGGACAGCGCGCCGTAAACGATCAGTTCACCGTGTGGCGCCAGCGCGCGCGACACGTCCGCACCCACCTGACCGCTGACACAGTCGATCGCCTTGGAAACGGCATCGTGGCCTGCGATGTCGGCCACCCGTTCGCGCAGGTCCTCATCCTCGGTGCAGATCACCGCGGTGCCGCCCAGCCTGAGGATGTCCTCGACCGCGGATCGGCGGCGGACCACGTTCAGCGTCTTGAAGCCGACGTGCGCTCCGAGTTGGATGACCGACTGACCCACGGTTGAACCGGCCGCGGTCTGCAGGAGCCATTCACCCGGTCGAACATCGAGTTCATCACCGGTCAAGATCACCGCGGTGAGTGGATTGCTGAGAATCTGGGCGGCCGTGGAGTTGCTCATGCCGTCGGGAACAGGCAACACCCGCCTGGCGTCCGCAACAACATAGTCCTGCCACGTGCCCGTGACCCCGATCGTGATGACACGCTGCCCGACGGTCAGATCGTCTGCGCCGCTACCGAGTTCGTCGATCACACCGACGGATTCGATTCCGGGCACGGCGGGGAACTCCGGGGTGAATCCATATCGTCCGCGGATGGTATGCAGATCGCTGGCATGGACCGGTGCAGCCGTTACGCGGATCCGGACCTGGCCCGGACCGGGCTCCGGAACCGGGCGCGTCTGCAGGTTCAGGACCTGGGACGGTTCGCCTAACGTGTCGGCGACGAGAGACCGCATCGCTCGCATCGTCCTCACGCTCCTTCTGTCGCTCCATATCTCAGCGGTTCGGTTCGCACAGCGTCGGCCGCCCATGGCGGCGAAGATCGGATCAGGCTGGTCAACTGCAGCCGCCCGAGCCCCAATGCTGCCACCGCGGGCAGGGTTTTAGGGTCCCATCTCGACCGCTGCGGATACAGGGGGAAAGTCCCCGGCCGTCACATTTCGCGACGCCGCGGCGTCCTTACCAGACATGAGCCGCATCCCCACCCACACCGTCGACGACGCACCGCAGGCCAGCCGGCGCCTGCTCGCCAACGTCATCCAGTTCTCCCCGACCGGCCGACCGCTGAACCTGCACGGACAGATGGCGCACTCCCCAGCGGTGCTCGTCGCGTACACGTCGCTGCGCGCGGCGACCGCCGAGCACGGCACCGTCGGCCCGCGGGTGTCCGCAGCACTCATGCTCGCGGCGGGCGGCGTCATCGGCAATGACTACGTCGTCGCGATCACCGAACGGCTGGCCAAGCTCGCCGGCTGGGCCGACGAGCAGATCGCGGCGCTGCGAGCCGGGACCGCAACCGGCGACACCAAGGTCGACGCGATCGCCGGGTTGGTCCGGGAGGCGACGGCCGACTCCGGCCGGGCCGGCGACGCCGCGTGGAGTCGCGCCGTCGACGCCGGCTGGACCGACGAACAATTGACGGAGGCCTTCGCCTATCTCGGCCTGACCGTCTTCACCGCGTACTTCCTCAACTATGCGCAGACCGAGCTCGACGTCCCGGTCGTGGCGCTATGAACCGAGCGGCCGATCGCCGATCACCCGTTCGGCCCGCAGCGCGGCCAGCTCGTCCGCGGAAAGGCCGAGCCCTCGCAGGATCTCGTCGTTGTGCTGACCCAGCGTCGGCGGGGCGCCGCGGTGGTGGCGCACCGGCCCGGGGGTGATGCGAAACGGCCAGCCGGGGTAGCGGTGCGCTCCGGTGACGGGATGTGTGAACTCCTCGTAGTATCCGCGAGCGTCGAGCTGAGGTATGTCGTACATCTTCTCGCCGGTGATCACGGGTTCGGCTGGAATGCCTTGCGCGTGAAGGGTTTCGACGACCGTGTCGGGGGTCTCGGTGCGGGTCCAGGCGGCGACCATCTCGTCGAACGCGTCGTGGTCGATTCCCGGCTCCTCGGGCAGCGACAGCGCCACCCAAGCGTCGTCGACGTTTGTCGGGTACACGCCCTGCAGGTAGCCGCGCCGGCGGTTGCCTTCCCGCGCTTGCACGACTCCGTTCATCGAGTACTCGATCACCGGTTCGGCGGTCACGGCGGCGGCGACCTCGATCTGGGCGACCTCGATCAGCTGGCCCTCCCCCGTCGTGCCCCGATGCTCGAGCGCAGCCAGCAGCGCGACCCCGGCGTGCACCCCGACGATCGGGTCGGCGGGCCCCTGCGGGTTGCACGGCGGCCCGTCCGCGTACCCGGTGACGGCCGACATCCCCGCGGTCTGCTCGAAGTTCAGCGCCCAGCCGACGTAATCGCGCCAGGGGCCATGCAAACCGAAACCCGGCATCCGGACCATGATCACGTCGGGCTTCAGCGTTACCAGCGACTCGTAGTCCAGACCGAACTGCTCCACCACTCGCGGGGAAAAGTTCTCCACCACGACGTCGGCCTGCGCGGCCAGCCGCCGGACGATTTCCCGGCCGCGCTGCGAGGTCAGGTCCAGCGTCAGGTCCTTCTTGTTGAGGTTGGTGGCCTGCCACAGGCCGCTGCGCTCGTACCAGTCGTCGCCCTCGAAGGGAAACGCGCCGGAGTAGCGAAACCCGTCGGGCCGCTGGATCGATTCGACCTTGACGATGTCGGCGCCGAACGCGCCCAGGTAGCAGGTCAGGTACGCGCCGGCCCAGAATGTGCTCAAATCGAGGACTTTCAGTCCTGCGAACGGCAGTGCCGCCGGCGCCCGAAGGGGCACCGGATCCTGCTGCACCGCAGTCCCTTTCGTCGGCCGGAACGGCGCGCGGGGGTATTGGAATCTCCCACCATCTACGAAGAACTCGCGTTTGGCGTATTGCGGACATCCCAGGACGGTGGCGCCGTCGTTGACCGGGGTGGCCGGAATGCGCATCGCCTGGGCGAGTTCGACGATCTCGGCGACGGTCTGCTCGGCCAGCAACGGCTCTGCGCGAGCGTAGAATTCGGCGCGTTCGGGGCCGCCCAGCATGATCGGGATCTGCTGGTCGCCGAACTCGGGCAGGCCGAGCATCGCGCACACATCCAGCCAGTGCTGACCCGTCAGGCAGTTGATTCCCACCCAGCCGTCCGCGGCGCGGACCACACCCAGCATGGGAGCGCCCCGGGCGTTGGGGGGCAAGCCGAGGCTGAGCATCTTCTGCGCCATCAGCATGGGATACGGCAGGGTCGAGAGCAATGATTCGAATTCCGAAACATCAACCTGGACAACCTGATCGGAGGCAAGGCGGAGCGCGGTCAACGCGCCCAGCGCGCCGTAGGCACCCGCGACGTACTCGGCGATCCGCGCGCCGACCTGCACCGGCGGGCGGTCGGGATCGCGGGCGCTGACCCAGCCCGACGCAGCCTGCAGCGTCAGCGACGTGGCCGGCCGGTCCCGCGACGGCCCGGACTGCCCGAAGGCAGATATGCGGAGCAGCACCAGGCTGTCGAGATCGAAGCCCAACGCTTCCAGCTCTCCCGGCCCGAGGTTCTCCACCAGCACGTCCGCCTGCCCGACCAGGTCCGGGGCGTCCTCCAGCGCCACAATCCGCTTGCCGGCGTTGAGGTACTCGAACAACCCACCACTGCCCCAGTGGCGCAACGGATCTCCGCCCGGCGGCTCAACCTTGATGACCTCAGCACCGAGGTCGACGAAAAGCTTTGCCGCATAAGGGCCGGAGATCTCCCTGGTGATTTCGACGACGGACAGCCCCGCAAGGGGTCCGCTCACGCGGGAACCCCGATGGCCATTGCCTCCATGTACTGGTACAGCCCGGCGATGCCGCCGCCCTCGCGCCCCAACCCGCTGAGCTTGAACCCGCCGAACGGCGCGCCGCCCGGACCGCACCCGTTGACCGCGACCTGCCCGGTGCGGATGCGTCGCGCGACGCCGACGGCGCGATCCACATCGCCGCCCCACACCGCCCCGGAAAGCCCGTACTGAGAGTTGTTTGCGATGGCGACCGCGTCGTCGTCGTCGCGGTAGCGCAGCACCGTCAGCACCGGCCCGAACACTTCCTCCTGAGCGATGGTCGAATCCGGGTCGACGCCGGTGAGAATCGTCGGCTCGAAATAAAATCCGACGTCCAGGCCGGCCGGGCGGCCACCGCCGGTCGCCAGCCGGGCCCCGTCGCGGACCGCCCCGTCGACATGCGCCTGGACCCGGTCCCGCTGCGCGGCGCTGATCAGCGGCCCCATCTGCACGTCGGGGTCGGCGGGGTCGCCGACCTTGACGGCGCGGGCCAGCGCCACCAGCCGGTCGACCACGTCGTCGTGCAGCGAATCGGGAAGCAGCATCCGGCTGTGCAGGATGCAGGCCTGCCCCGCGTGCAGCGAGCACGAGTCGAACAGCATCTGCTGCAACATCTCGTCGGTGACCTCGGTGTCGTCCAGGACGATGCTGGCCGACTTGCCGCCCAGCTCCAGCAGGATCCGCTTCATGGTGTCTCCCGCGGCGGACATGACCTGGCGCCCGACGACGGAGCTGCCGGTGAAGCTCACCATGTCGATCCGCGGGTCGGTGGTGAGCAGCTTGGCCGCCTCGATGCCCGACGGCGTGACGACGTTGACCACGCCGGGCGGGATGTCGGTCTCCTCGTCGATGATCCGCGCGAGCGCGAGCCCCGCGAGCGGGGTCAGCGGCGAGGGCTTGAGCACGACGGTGTTGCCCGCGGCCAGCGCGTGGTTGAGCTTCATGACGTTGAGGCAATGCGGGAAGTTCCACGGCGTCAGGACCGATACGACGCCCAGCGGCTGGTGACGCAGCAACGTGGTGCCCGCGCTCATCCCGGTCACCGCTTCCTCGCCGAGCTGTTCGGCGAGCTGGGCCGCGACCATCGACATGTATCCGGCCCCGTCGATTTGCATCATCCGCTCGTTCGAAACGCAGCCCCACTCCGCCTGCGACAGCGCGAAAAACTCGTCGGCGTGCTTGAGCAGCGCCGCGCCGAGCTGGTTGAGGCAGCCGGCCCGCTCCGCTGGGCCCATGCGGCCCCACGGCCCGCTGTCGAAGGCCCGTCGCGCGGCGTCTATCGCCGCGCCGACCTGCGCGATGCTCGCGTCGGGCGCGGTGCCGATCGATTGCTCGGTCGCCGGATTGATGTCGTCGTAGCGACCGTCCTCCGGGTCGACCCATCTGCCGTCGATGTAGAGCTGGTAGGTGTCGACAAGAGTTCCCGGAGTTTGTAGCTCGGTCATGCGCGCTTCCTCACCAGAACGTCGGTCATCTAGACAGTCAGTGTTCACCCGCGGCCCTCTGGCGTCAATCATCAATTAAACGAATTCCACCCTATTTCACGGCGTTGGCGGTCCATTGACAGACCTCGCCGGACCGAGTAGACACAACGTCGCAAGACACATTGGTGTGATGTGTCGGATCGTCCGTCAGGGAGGCTGGCCGTGCGGACCACATTTCCGTTGCACTCCCCTGACTTCTACGCGGGCGATCCGTACCCGGCGTACCGGGAGCTGCGCGCGTCGTCGCCGGTGTGCTGGAACGACGTGACGAACTTCTGGGCGCTGCTGAAGTACGAGGACATCCGCTTCGTGTCGAGCAACCCCGCGCTGTTCAGCTCGACCGAGGGCATCACGATCCCCGATCCCGCACAGCCGAGCCCGGTCCAGCCCGGCAGCCTGATCTTCACCGACCCGCCGCGGCACCGGCAGATGCGCAAGCTGATCAACTCCGGCTTCACCCGGCGGCGGGTGGCCGTCCTCGAGCCGAAGATCCGCGAGATCGTGCGGGGCATCCTCGACGACGTGCAGCCCGATTCCGTCCACGAGTTCGCCGAAGAGATCGCCGCGCCGTTGCCCACCCGGATGATCGCCGAGCTCATCGGCGCCCCGCCCGACGACTGGGAGCAGTTCCGGGCCTGGTCGGACGCCGCCACCGGCAGCGCCGACCCGGAGATCGAACTCGATCCCCTGGTGGCCATGGGCCAGCTTTTCGAGTACTTCCAGAAGCTGATCGCCCAGCGACGCGTCGAGGGGCACGACGACCTGCTGTCGGTACTGGCGGGCGCGGAGATCGACGGGGTCCGGCTCACCGACGAGGACCTGCTCAACTTCGCCTTCCTGCTGTTGGTCGCCGGCAACGAAACCACCCGCAATCTCATCGCTTTGGGCACGTGCGCGCTGATCGCCCACCCCGACCAGTGCCGGCTGCTGGTCGAGGACCGCTCGCTGATCCCGGGCGCCGTCGAGGAGATGCTGCGCTGGAACAGCCCGGTGGTGCACATGGCCCGCACCGCGACAGCCGACGTCGAGATCCGGGGGCAGCGGATCGCCGAAGGCGACACGGTGGTGATGCTGTACGGGTCGGCCAACCGCGACGAGGACATCTTCGGCGCCGACTCGGAGGAGTTCAAGGTGACCCGCCACCCGAATCCGCACATCGCGTTCGGGTGTGGTGAACATTCTTGCGTCGGTGCGCAATTGGCCCGCCTGGAGGCCTCGGTGATGTTCGACGAGCTGCTGCGGCGCTTCCCCCGGCTGGAACTGGTCGGCGAGGTGGACCGGATGCGCGCCACCATGGTGCCCGGCGTGAAGCGGATGCCCGTGCGGCTCGGGACGGCCGAGTGATGGAGCTCGACTACACACCCGAGCAACAGCAGCTGCGCGCCGAGATCCGCGCCGCGCTGGAGCGGGTGATGACGCCCGAACGCACGATGGCGCTCAGCGAGCGGATGGAGGGCGGTCCCGAGGTGCGCGAATGCGTACGCGCCCTGGCCGCGGCCAACCTGCTCGGTGTCGGCTGGCCCAAAGAGTATGGCGGACGCGGGTTTTCGGCGATCGAGCAGTTCATCTTCGCCCAGGAAGCGCAGCGGGTCAACGCGCCGATCCCGCTGGTGACGCTCAACACGGTCGGCCCCACCCTGATGCAGTGCGGCACCGAGGAACAGAAGCGGAAATTCCTGCCCGCCATCCTCGACGGCAGCGTGGAGTTCGCGATCGGCTACTCCGAGCCGGGGGCTGGCAGCGACCTGGCGTCGCTGCGCACCACCGCGGTGCGCGACGGTTCGGACTATGTGATCAATGGCCAGAAGATGTTCACCAGCGGCGCCGCCTACGCCGATTACGTCTGGCTGGCCGCCCGCACCGACCCGAACGTCAAGAAGCACAAGGGCATTTCGATCTTCATCGTACCCACCTCGTCGCCCGGCTTCTCCTGGCAGCCGCTGCACACGATGCCGGGCATCTCCACCTTCTACACGTTTTACGACGACGTCCGGGTACCGGCCAGCGCCATCGTGGCCGGGGAAAACCAGGGCTGGCAGCTGATCACCACCCAGTTGAACTTCGAACGCGCCGCGCTGGGCAACCTCGGCGCGCTGGAGCCGCTGTTCGAGAAGACCCTGGATTGGGCGACCACCACCGAACTCGACGGCGGCCGCGTCATCGACCAGCCCTGGGTACGGCTCGCGCTGGCCAGGGTCGAGGCGCAGGTCGCCGCGTACAAGCTCGTCAACACGCGGGTGAACGCGGCGATGACGAAAGGCGAGCTGAACATGGGAGAGGCGTCGGCGGCCAAGGTTTTCGGCACCGAGCTCACCCAGCAGGTCGCCCGCCAGCTGCTGGAGGTGCTCGACGGCAACGGGGTGCGCCGCGGCGACGACGCGCCGCTGCGGGGCGCCCTGGAAACCGCGTACCGCTGGGCGGTCATCAACACGTTCGGCGGTGGCGCCAACGAGATTCAGCGTGACATCATCGCCATGGCCGGGTTGGGGATGCCGAGGGCACCCCGCGACCTTCGCCCCCAGCAAACAGGAGGATCATGACCGACCAAGATGCCGAGGTGCTTACGAAGCTGCGGGCGCTCGTGGGCCAGCCCACCGGCGGGACCGGAAAGCCCTCGGTGGCACCGGATCCGGTCAACCAGCCGATGATCCGGCACTGGGCCCACGCCCTCGACGACATGAACCCCGTCTACCTCGACCCGGAGTTCGCGGCGTCGTCGCGGTTCGGCGGCATCGTGTCGCCGCCGGTGATGCTGCAAACCTGGACGATGCCGTCGCCGAAATTGGAGGGCATCGGCGACCGGGGCGGCTCCCCCGTCGAGATCCTCAGCAACCCAACGGCATTCTTGGACGAGGCCGGATACACCAGCACGGTGGCCACCAACTCGGAGTTCGAGATCGAACGTTACCCACGGCTGGGTGACGTCATCAGCGCGACGTCGGTGTTCGAGGAAGTCTCCGACGAGAAGAAGACCGCGCTGGGCACCGGGTTCTTCTTGACATGGGTGATCACCTACACGGATCAGGACGGTGAGGTGCTGGGACGACAGCGATTCCGCGTGCTCCGATTCAGGCCGGCCCGCTGATGGCCCCCCGGCTGGCGCCGGCGATCAGCCCGGACACCGAGTTCTTCTGGAATGGCCTGCGCCAGCACAAGCTGCTGATCCAGCGCTGCGGCGGATGCGGGGCGCTGCGCCACCCGCCCCGCCCCATGTGTCCGAACTGCCGGTCCCTGGACTGGGAGGCCATCGAATCCGCTGGCCGCGGCACCGTGTACAGCTACGTGATGCCGCACGAACCCCGGTTCCCGTTCTTCGAATATCCCTACATCGTGGCGCTGGTACAGCTCGACGAGGGGGTGCGGGTGGTGTCGAACCTCTGTGGCATCGACCCCGCCGACGTCACGGTCGGGATGCCGGTCGAGGTCTTTTACCAGGCCTTCGATGACGACCTGGTGCTGCACCAGTTCCGGCCTCGGCAGTAGGTGGCGCAATGGATTTCACGTTCACCGAAGAGCAGGAGACGATCGCCAAACTCGCCCGCGACGTCTTCGAGCGCCGGGCCACCCCCGAACGGCTGACCGAGCTGGAGGCCGGCGAGACCCGTTATGACGCCGCGCTGTGGAGCGAGCTCGCGGCCGCCGACCTGTTGGGCACCGGGCTGCCCGAGGCGGCCGGCGGCACGGGCGGCGGCTTCCTCGAGTTGGGCGTGCTCCTGGCCGAGGTGGGCTTCAGCGTCGCGCCGGTGCCCGCGTACCCGACGCTCGTGCTGGGCGCCGACCCGATCGCCCGGCACGGAACCCCCGAACAACAACGGCGGTTCCTGCCCGGCGTCATCGCCGGAAACCGCATCCTGAGCGGGGGCCTGCAAGAGCCCGGCCGCTCCAATCCGACGCGGCCGTCCACCAAAGCCTCTCGCGACGGCGCGAATTGGCGACTCGACGGCGCCAAACAGCTGGTGCCGGCGGCGCAGCTGGCCGACACCATCCTGATCCCCGCCTGCACCGACGACGGCGACATCGGGGTGTTCCTGCTGCCCACCGACACTCCCGGCGTCGAGGTCCGCCCGGTTGCGACCACCAATCGCGAACCGCACGCGGACGTATTCCTCAATGGTGCAACCGTTTCCGCCGACGACCGGCTCGACGGCCCCGTCGAGTCGTTGCACACGCGCGCGCTGGTGGGCCTGTGCGCGATTCAGCTCGGCGTCGCCGAGCGCGCGCTGCGCATCGCGGCCGACTACACCAGCGGCCGTGAGCAGTTCGGCCGGCCGATCGGCAGCTTCCAGGCGGTGCAACAGCGGATGGCCGACGCCTTCATCGACGTCGAGGCGATCCGATGGACCACCTGGCACGCGGCGTGGCTCGTCGCGCGCGGACGTCCCCCCGAAGAGGCGCAGCGGGCGGCTCGCATCGCGAAGTTCTGGGCGGCCGAGGCCGGCGCCCGCGTCGCCGCCACCGCCCAACAGGTGCACGGCGGCATCGGGATCGACGTCACCTATCCCCTGCACCGCTACTTTTTGTGGGCCAAGCACAACGAGCTCGCCCTCGGTCCCGCCACTGCGCAGCTGGCCAGTATCGGCAGCACCTATTCGGAAGGAAACCGATGACAGCCACCCAAAGCCGCACCACCCTCAAGTGGGCCGACATCAACGTTAACGACGAGGTGACCCCGCTCGAGATCCCCATCACCACAACGATGATCGTCGCCGGCGCCATCGCGTCGCGGGATTTCATGCCGGTGCACCACGACCGCGACTACGCCAACAAACAGGGATCCCCGAACCTGTTCATGAACATCCTGACCACCAACGGGTTTTGCGTGCGCTTCCTCACCGACTGGGCCGGCCCCGAGGCGATGGTGAAGAACCTGTCGATCCGCCTTGGCGTGCCGTGCTTTCCCGACGATCCGCTGCGCTTCACCGGCAGCGTGACATCGAAGACGGAGGGATCGGACGGTGAGAACTTCGTCGAGGTGACGTTCAAGGGCTCCAACAGCCTTGGCGATCACGTCTCCGGCACCGCCGTCCTCAGCCTGCTCGACAGGGCCGGCTCATGAGCCGCTTGCTGCCCGGGAGTTGCGCCATCGTCGGCATCGGCCAGACCGAGTTCTCCAAGGAATCCGGACGCAGCGAGCTGCAATTGGCTTGCGAGGCGGTCAGCGCGGCGCTCGACGACGCCGGCCTGGAACCCGCCGACGTCGACGGCATGGTCACCTTCACCATGGACTCCAGCGACGAGATCGACATCGCCCGCAATGTGGGCATCGGCGACCTCAGCTTCTTCTCCCGCGTACACCACGGCGGCGGCGCAGCGGCCGGCACGGTCGTGCACGCGGCGATGGCCGTCGCGACCGGCGTCGCCGACGTGGTGGTGTGCTGGCGGGCCTTCAACGAGCGCTCCGGCTTCCGCTTCGGCGGCAGCGGGCGCGACATGAGCGCGACGCCGCTATTCATGGCGCACTACGCGCCGTTCGGATTGCTCACCCCCGCGGCCTGGGTCGCGATGCACGCCCAGCGCTACATGTCCACGTACGGGGTGACCAACGAGGACTTCGGCCGCATCGCCGTCGTCGACCGGGCGCACGCGGCCAAGAACCCCGACGCGTGGTTCTACCAGCGCCCGATCACCCTGGAGGACCACCAGAACTCGCGCTGGATCGTCGAACCCGTGCTGCGGCTGCTGGATTGCTGCCAGGAGAGCGACGGCGGGGTCGCTCTGGTGGTGACGAGCGCCGAACGCGCCCGCGACCTTCGCCAGCCGCCGGCCGTGATCACCGCAGCCGCCCAGGGCGCGGCCGCCAACGGGGAGATGATGACCAGCTATTACCGCGACGACATCACCGGGCTTCCGGAAATGGGGGTGGTCGCCAACCAGCTGTGGCGCGATTCGGGCCTCAAGCCCCAAGACATCCAAACCGCCTTCATCTACGACCATTTCACCCCGTTCGTGTTCACGCAGCTCGAGGAGCTCGGCTTCTGCGGGCGCGGCGAGGCGAAGGACTTCGCGACGGTCGAGCGGCTCTCGCTGGGTGGGGAATTTCCGATCAACACCAACGGCGGGCTGCTCGGCGAGGCCTACATCCACGGCATGAACGGCATCACCGAGGGCGTGCGGCAGGTGCGCGGCACGTCCCACAACCAGGTCGAGAACGTCGAGCACGTGCTGGTCACGTCCGGAACCGGCGTCCCCACCAGCGGCCTGATCCTCGCACCCGCCGATTAGGGGGAACTCATGCCCAAGCTCGCGGTATTGACCGCACCCGGGGGGCCGATCGCGCTGGCCGAATTCCCGCTCACCGCGCCCGCGCCGGGGACGGCGGCGCTGCGACTGCGGATGGCGGGGATCTGCGGATCCGACCTGCACATCTTCCGGGGCGAGCTGCCGTTGCCGTGCCCGTTTGCCCTGGGTCACGAAATGGTTGGCGAGATAGTCGAACTCGGCGAGGGGATGACGACCGACGCGACCGGCAAGCCGCTCACCGTCGGCGACCGCGTCGTCACACCGTACTTCTGGACCTGCGGGCAGTGTCACGCGTGCGCGCGCGGCAGGTCGTACGCGTGCCAGAACCTGATGGCCGGCGAATATCGCACGCACGAGCAGGCCCCGCACTTCGTGGCCGCGCACGGCGAGTACTACTACACCAGCCGGCGGCAGCCGTTGTACAAGGTGCCCGAGGAACTCCCCGACGAAGCCGTGACACCGCTCAATTGTGCTCTGGCGCAAGTGCTGTTCGCGCTGCGCGACGTGCGGCTGGGCGACACGGTCGTCATCCAGGGCGCGGGCGGGTTGGGCATCAACGCCGCCGCCGTGGCCCGGACCGCCGGCGCAGCGGCCGTCATCGTCATCGACAAGATCGCCGAACGGCTCGACGTCGCATCGGATTTCGGCGCGACCCATTGCATCGATGCCAGCGACATCTCGTCGTACGAGGTGACCGAGCTTGTCCGTGCACACACCGACGGCATCGGCGCCGACTGGGTGCTCGAGGTCGTGGGCGTGCCAGGCGTCATCCCCGACGGAATCGGCTTCTTGAACAACGGCGGCACCCTGCTCGAGGTCGGCAACGTCGGGATGGGGCGCACCTTCGAGCTCGACCCCAGCGCCCTCGTCTACGGCAACAAGTCGGTGCGCGGCGTGATGCTCTACGACCCGGTCACGCTGGCGATCGGCTTGTCCTTCCTGCGGCACACCGATTTTCCGTTCGATCGGCTGATGCCCAAGCCCTTCCGGCTGGACGACGTCAACGAGGCCTTCGCCGCGGCCGATGCCGGGCTGGTGCCGCGGGGAGCGTTGGTGCCGTGATGTCACAAGCGGCGGAAACCACCGATACGCGGGAACTCATCGTCGAGTCCGCATTCGTTTGTTTTGGCAAGCAGGGGCTGCAGAAGGCGACGATCGTCGACATCGCCCGGACAGCCGGCGTGTCGCGCAGCACCATCTACGAGTACTTCAGCGACAAGGCCGAAATCATCGAGGCGTGCGCCGAACACGCGTCCGAACGCTTCTACCGCGAGATGTCCAGGGCGATGGCCCAGGGCAGCTCGCTCGAGGACAAGCTCTGCCGCGCAGCGGTTTTCGTGACCCAGGCGCGGCGGGTCATCGCCTCCGAGAAGTACTTCGACGAGGACGCGGTCAGCCTGCTGCTTACCAAGGACGCCGCGGTGTTGCTGCGCGAGTGCGTCGACTTCTTCGCGCCGTATCTCGCCGCGGCGCGGCTCACCGGTGAGGTCCGCAAAGACCTCGACATCGAGGCGGCCGGCGAATGGTTCGCCCGGATACTCTTCTCGCTCTTCAGCACCCCGTCGTCGACCCTGGACATGGACGATCCCGAGGTGGCGGCGGAGTTTGTGCGCGCACACGTGGTGCGGGGCTTCGGCAGCGATCGCCCGCGACCCCGCCGCGGTTAGCGGCGGCATCGAGTGTGCAACCACGGCGTTGCGTGTGCATCCATGGCGGGATTCGGGCGATTTTTCCACCTTGTGCTCACACTCAAGTACCCGACTTCACACTCAGCGGCGCTGTTGCGGCCAAACGGTTTCGGCGACATGCACCGGGCGGCCGTGGCCCGGGAGCAGGTGCGCAACGGGTAGTTCCTCCAGACGCTCGCGGGTGGCGGCGGCGCTGGACGCGTCGACGATTTCGGTTGTGTGCCAAACCCTTCCGCGAACGGTCAGCACGGCGTCACCGGACAGCAGCGTCCGGGTCGTCGGGTTCCACAGCGCGACGCTGTCGTCGGTGTGACCGTTCGCATTGATCACCGTCCACTCCGGCGCGCCGGGCAGCGGCTGGCCGTCGGCGAGGCCGCCGGCCGGCGCCGGACCCCTCCAGCGCATGCCGAGCGGCGTGCCATATCCCGCCACCCGGGCGCCGCCGACGAGGCCGGCCACGCCGACCCGGTCGAGCGGCTGGTCGATCATGGTGGGCCAGATCGTCGCGGCCTTGGCCGGCGTCGGGGTGCGCGGTTTCACGCCGTCGAGGTAGGTGAGCGTCGCCTCGGGCAACCAGATCGGCGCGCGGTGCCGCGCAGCCAGTTCCACCGCGCCGGCCACGTGGTCGCTGTGTCCGTGCGTCGCCACCACGGCCTGCAGGGTTCCGCCGCGGCACAGCACCGCAGCGAGATCGCCGGCGACCCGCGGCAGCCCGGCGTCGACCACCACCACGCCGTCGTCGCCCCGCACGACATAGCAGTTGAAGATCCAGCGCGACACCCGCGTGACGCCGATGTCGGGCATCTCATCGACAACCAGGCTCATGCCCGAGAGGCTACGCCCGGCGCACGCGACCGCTAACCCGCGCCAGGCACCGGAATCGGGAAGTCCAGGGGCGGCGACCACGGCGGGGCCGGCGGCGCCGGCGGCGGCGTGGGCGGCGGACCCGCGGGCTGCCCGGGCGGCGGGGGTGGCGGGGGGTCGGCGTGCGCCGCGCCGGCGCCGATACCGGATGCGCCCACCCCCAGCGCCGCGGCGACGGTGAAACCGGCCAACAGCTGCTTGATACGCATGGCCCGAATCTATATCGAGTGTGCATCCTGGGCGTTGAGTGTTGCGACTAGGCGGGATTTCGGCGAAATCTTCACCCTGGGTTCACATTCAACGCCGTGCGTTCACACTCAATGCGTCAGCGCGCGCAGGAAGAACGCCAGGTTGGCCGGCCGCTCGGCGAGCCGCCGCAGGAAGTATCCGTACCACTGGGTGCCGAACGGCACGTATACCCGCACGCGGTTGCCCGCGTCGGCCAACCGTCGCTGCTCGCCGTCGCGGATGCCGTAGAGCATCTGGTATTCGAGATCTCCGGCGACGCGGCCGGATTCGGCCACCATGGCGGGCACCAGGGAAATGATGGCCGGATCATGCGTCGCGACCATCGGATAGCCCGACCCCGCCATCAGCACCCGAAGGCAACGCAAGTACGAGTCGGCGACGTCGGCGGCGTCCCGGTAGGCCACCGACGCCGGCTCGTCATAGGCGCCCTTGCACAACCGGATCCGTGCGCCGGACGCGGCGAATTCCTCGCAGTCGCCCAGCGTGCGCCGCAGGTAGGCCTGCAAAACCGCACCCAGCCAAGGGAAGTCGGCGCGCAGGTCGTGCACGATCGACAGCGTCGAGTCGGTGGTGGTGTGGTCCTCGGCGTCCACCGTCACCCAGATACCCGCGCGCCGCGCGGCCGAGCAGATGGACCAGGCGTTCTCCCGCGCGATCTTCTCGCCGTCGCGCTCCAGCGACTGGCCCAGCGCCGACAGTTTGAGCGACACCTCCAGCGGCCGGCCGCCGTCGTCACCCAACTCGCCGGACCGGCCCAGCGCCTCGATCAGATCCAGGTAAGTCTGCGTCGCCGCGTCGGCGTCGTCGGCGTCGGTGACGTCCTCGCCGAGGTAGTCGACGCTGACCCAGCGGCCCGAATCACGCAGCGCAGCAACGCTCTTGAGCGTGGACTCGATCGTCTCCCCCGGCACGAACCGGCGCACCACCCGGCGGGTGATCGGCAACCGCTCGGCGGCCCGGCGCAACCCCTCGCGCCGCCGGGCCGCCATGATGGCCGGACGCACGGTGCGGGCGAACAGCCCGCCCATCAGTCGGCCGCCATGTGCGGATAGGTGTGGTCGGTGGCCGGGACGAACGTCTCCTTGATGGTGCGGGCCGACGTCCAGCGCAGCAGGTTCAGCACCGATCCGGCCTTGTCGTTGGTGCCGGACCCGCGCGAACCGCCGAACGGCTGGCGCCCGACCACCGCCCCGGTCGGCTTGTCGTTGACATAGAAGTTCCCGGCGGCGAACCGCAGCCGCTCCTGCGCGGTCAGCACCGCGGCCCGGTCGTCGGCGATGACCGCGCCGGTCAACGCGTACCGCGAACCGGTGTCGATGACGTCGAGGATTCGTTCGTACTGGTCGTCGGGATAGACGTGCACCGATAGCAGCGGGCCGAAGTACTCGGTCGCAAAGGACTCGTCGGTCGGGTCGTCGGACAGCAGCACGGTCGGCCGCACGAAATAGCCGAAGGCGTCGTCGTATTCGCCGCCCACCGCGATGGTCATCCCGGGCGCGCCCTTCGCCCGCTCGATGGCGTCGACGTTCTTGATGAAGGCGCGCCGGTCGATCAGGGCGCCGCCGTAGTTGGTCAGGTCGGTGATGTCGCCGTAGCGCAGCGCGGCCGTCTTGCCCAGGAACTCGTCGCCCATGCGCTGCCACACCGAATGCGCGACGAACGCCCGCGACGCCGCCGAGCATTTCTGCCCCTGGTAGTCGAAGGCCCCGCGAATCAGCGCCGTGCACAACACATCCGGACGCGCCGAGGCGTGCGCGACGACGAAGTCCTTGCCGCCCGTCTCCCCGACCAGCCGCGGATAGCTGCGGTAACGGCCGATGTTCGCGCCGACCCGCTGCCACAGCTGTTCGAAGGTGGTCGTCGACCCGGTGAAGTGGATGCCGGCCAGCCGCGGATCGTCCAGGGCCACATCGGAAACCGCGAACCCGTCGCCGGTCACCAGGTTGATCACGCCGGGCGGCAGGCCCGCGGCCTCCAGCAATTGCATGGTCAGATACGCCGACAGCGTCTGGGTGATGGACGGCTTCCAGACGACGGTGTTGCCCATCAGCGCGGGCGCGGTCGGCAGGTTGCCGGCGATCGAGGTGAAGTTGAACGGCGTGATCGCGTAGACGAAGCCGTCCAACGGGCGGTATTCGCTGCGGTTCCACTCGCCGGGTCCGCTGATCGGCTGCTGCGCCAGGATCTGTCGAGAGAACGCGACGTTGAACCGCCAGAAGTCGACCTGCTCGCACGGCGAGTCGATCTCGGCCTGGTAGGCGGACTTGGACTGGCCGAGCATCGTCGCGGCCGCGATCTTTTCCCGCCACGGCCCGGCCAGTAGGTCGGCGGCCCGGAGGAACACCGCGGCCCGCTCGTCGAAGGGCATCGCCGCCCAGGCGTCCTTGGCGGCCATCGCGGCCTCGATGGCGGCCGTCGCGTCGGCGTGCCCGGCGTTGGTCAGGGTGCCCAGTGTCGCGGCGTGCCGGTGCGGCTGGACGACGTCGATGCGCTCGCCGTCGCCCATCCGGTGGTTGCCGGCGATGACATGCGGCAGGTCGCTCGGGTTGTCGGCGAGTGCGCTGAGTTCGGTGAGCAGGCGCGCGCGTTCGGGGGATTTCGGGGCGTAGTCGTGAACCGGCTCGTTGCTCGGCAGTGGAACCTGGGTGATCGCGTCCATGCCGCTAAGGGTCCCCCGCGCGGGCCAGGATCCTGTTAGCCGATTGGACAAGAATTGCGGCATTGAGTAGTAGGATCAGACAACATGCAAACGGCGCGGGTCGGCCTGGGCCAGCTGCTGCTCGCGCTGGACGCGACGCTGGTCAGCCTGGTGGACGCCCCCCGCGGCCTCGACCTGCCGGTGGGATCGGCGGCGCTCATCGATTCCGACGACGTGCGGCTGGGCCTGGCCGCGGCGGCCGGTGCGGCCGACGTCTTCTTCCTGCTCGGGGTCCGCGACGACGAGGCGCTGCGATGGCTCGACCAACAAGCGCGCGCGCCGGTCGCCATTTTCGCCAAGGAGCCGTCGGCCGCCCTGGTGGCGACGGCGGTCGCGGCCGGGTCGGCGGTGGTGGCCGTCGAACCGCGGGCGCGCTGGGAACGGCTCTACCAATTGGTCAACCACGTCCTGGAACATCACGGCGACCGTGGCGATCCCGTCGACGATTCGGGCACCGACCTGTTCGGCCTGGCGCAGTCGCTGGCGGACCGCGTCCACGGCATGGTCTCCATCGAAAACGCCCAGTCGCAGGTGCTCGCCTACTCGGCCTCCAACGACGAGGCCGACGAGCTGCGCCGCCTGTCCATCCTGGGGCGCGCCGGCCCGCCCGAGCATCTGGAGTGGATCGGCCAGTGGGGCATCTTCGATGCGCTGCGGTCCAGCGGCGAGGTCGTGCGCGTCGCCGAGCGCCCGGAGTTGGGCCTGCGCCCGCGGCTGGCGATCGGGATCCATCAGCCAACGGCCGGTGCGCGCCGGCCGCCGACATTCGCCGGCACCATCTGGGTGCAGCAGGGATCGCAGCCGCTGGCCGACGACGCCGACGAGATGTTGCGCGGGGCAGCGGTTTTGGCCGCCCGGATCATGGCCCGGCTGGCCGCTCGGCCGTCCACCCATGCGCGACGGGTGCAGCAACTCCTCGGCCTCACCGACGACGAGCCCGCCGATGTGCCCGCCATCGCCCGCGAACTCGGTCTCGCCGCCGACGGGACCGCCGCGCTCATCGGCTGGGACACCCGGGCCCGGCATCCGCGGCTGGCCGACGTCCTGGCGTTGAGCGCCAGCGCCTTTCGCCGCGACGCTCAGGTCGCCGCGCGCGGCTCGCGCATCTATGCGCTGCTGCCGCAGACCGCGCCCACCCGGTCGGTCACCTCGTGGGTGCGCGGCACGATCGGCGCGCTGCGCACCGAACTCGGCGTCGAGCTACGCGCGGCCATCGCCGCGCCGGTCGTGGCCCTCACCGAGGTCGCCGCGGCGCGCGCGGAGGTGGACCGCGTGCTCGACAGCGCCGAGCGACACCCGATTCTCGGACAGGTGACCACGCTGGCCGAGGCGCGGACCACCGTCCTGCTCGACGAGATCGTCACCCTGGTCGGCGCCGACAAGCGCCTGGTCGATCCCCGGATCCGCGACCTACGGGAGCAGGATCCCGTGCTGGCCGAGACGCTGCGCACCTACCTGGACAGCTTCGGCGACGTCGGCGCCGCCGCGTCCGCGCTGCGGGTGCATCCAAACACCGTCCGCTACCGGGTGCGGCGGATCGAGAAGTTGCTCGGCGCCTCGATGTCGGATCCCGAAGTGCGACTGGTGTTCTCGCTCGGGTTGCGGGTTACCGAACGCCCAGCCTAGTTATCCACAGTTGGCAGTTTGTCCACAATTGGGCTTCTCACTAACGGTTCACGTCAGTCGGGATCACTAGGTTCGAAACTATGTTCGATTCCCAGGCGCCGGACGCCGACGTGGTGGACGCTATCACCGACGGCGCTCGCGCCGAGTCGGCCGCCGCGGCGCACCGGTTGGCGGCGATCGCCGAGCTGGTCACCCGCCGCGCCGATGGCCCGACGGATCGCGCGCACTGGTCGTGCGACAACTGGGATGCAATAGCCGCCGAAGTGGCCGCGGCGCAGTGCATTAGCCATGCGCTGGCGTCGGGGCAGATGTATTTGGCGGTGGCGCTGCGCGACCGCTTGCCCAAGGTCGCGGCCCTGTTCGCCGAGGGCGCCGTCAGCGTGCGGCTGGCCTCGGCGATGGTGTGGCACACCGACCTGATCAAAGACCCCGACACACTGCGGTTGGTCGACGAGGCGCTGGCCGCCGACGCCAGGCACTTCGGCCCGATGTCGGTGAGCAAGACCGCGCAGGCCATCGACGCCATCGTGGATCGCCACGACCCCGGGGCCCTGCGACGCGCCCGCGCCGGCGCGCGCGGGCGCCACGTCACGATCAGCCCCGCAGACGACCAGTCCGGCACCGCAGCCCTGTGGGGTTCGCTGCTGGCCACCGACGCGGCCGTGTTGGAGCGCCAACTGACCCACATGGCCGGGCAGGTTTGCCGGGACGATCCCCGCACGCTCGATCAGCGCCGCGCCGACGCGCTGGGCGCCCTGGCCGCGGGGGGTCAATACCTCGCCTGCGCGTGCGGTGGCGCCGAGTGCCCTGCTGCCGGGGAGGCCGACCCGCGCGCCGGCGCAGTCGTCGTCCACGTCGTCGCCCGCGAGGACACGTTGGACGCCCAGCCCGACCCGCACACTTCCGGCGAGCGCCCGTCGCGACCGATCACCCCGGGGATGACCCTGGCCGAGGCGCTGGCCCCCGAGCCCGAACCTCACCTGCCGCGCACGCCGCGGCCCCCGGCCGCGCATCTGCTCGGCGGCGGCACGCTGCCCGCGTCGATGGTCGCCGAGTTGATCCGCGCCGGAGCCAAGGTCACGCCGGTGCGCTTTCCCGCCGATGCCTTACCCGAACCGAACTACCGGCCCTCGGCGCAGCTACAGCGGTTCATCCGCTGCCGCGATATGACCTGTCGCTTTCCGGGCTGCGACCGGCCCGCCGAATTCGTCGACATCGACCACACCATCCCCTACCCGCTGGGGCCCACCCATCCGTCCAACCTCAAATGCCTGTGCCGCAAACATCACCTGATCAAGACGTTCTGGCCCGGCTGGCGCGACGCGCAGTGGCCCGACGGCACCGTGGTGTGGACCTCGCCGAGCGGACGCAAATACAAGACCTATCCGGGCAGCCGGCTGCTGTTTCCGACGCTATGTCTGCCAACGGGCGAATTACCTGCTGCCCCAACGACATCCCCACCGCCGGGCGACCGCGGGATCATGATGCCCACCCGGCGACGCACCCGTGAACAAGACCGCAACCGCCGCATCGACGCCGAACGCGCCCTCAACGCCGACCGCGTCGCCGAACGCAACAAGCCCCCGCCCTTCTAGGGATTGACCGGCGAGCGCTTCATATCTCGTTGATGATCTGCTCGCGCTTGGCGGCGTACTCGGCCTCCGAGATCACCCCCGTGGCGCGCAGTGTTTCCAGCTCTTGCAGTCGCTGGGCGATCGACCGCCGCGGCGGCGTGGCAGCGGGTGGGCTCATTCCCGGCGCGATCCCAAGGCATTCCGAAATGCGCTGCAGGACAACGTCCTTCCCTTCGGCCAGGGCCGCCAAGCCCAACTGCGTGGCGCTCCAGTGGCGGGTTCCACCATGGTCAATCCAAGTTTGGCAGACGAGTCCGGCACGCTCCAAGAGCTGCACAACCTCCAACACGCTCACAAACGGGGGAAGCGCGGGATTATGAAAACACCAGGAGGAGAGCAGGCTTTGATCGATGCCCCCACCGGCGTCGGGGCTGAGGAGGCCGAGCGTGGGCCACTTTGCTCCTTCTGGGCCGAATGCTCGCATCACCTCTGCGGCCTGCTCGGCCAACTGGCGGTCTAACTCGCCGATGCGTTTCTCAGGGCCATACCGGTCCATGAGCAAATGGTCCCACCCCGCAAGCCGCGGCGGTAGGGCGTCGTCACTCGCCGATGCCACGCCCGTGTGGAAAACCATTTCGCCGGCCGGTGATCTGCGAGCGTCAACTTGTGATGGCGCGTATACAGAGCATGGTTGGGCCAACTCTCATGAACAAGGTTTTCGATGACTGAGGAGATGTCCGCCGCACCAACTAGCATCGACCCGCGCTGCGAGGGGAGAAGCTAAGCGATCCCATTGCGCGGCCGGTCTTTTCGCTCGGTCTTCCTATTGCCAGTCGACCGGCAGATCGCCCGCATGGTTGGGGCAGACGTCAATGGTGGCGGCCTTCAGGACGTGCGCCGCATCCAGTGGCGGCATTTCCTTGGACAGCACCACGAAGGCGTACTGCCCCGCATACGACGAATACCCCTGGATCATCGCGTCGGCGTGATCGTCCATCAGCGCACACGCTTCGCGCTCGCGGTTGGTGTCGGAGTGTGCGAAGCCGGTGCCAAACCAGGCGGCCAGGCCGACGGCCGCGGCGGTGGTGATGGCCCGAGTGGCGCTCCGGCCGGTGCCACAGTATTGGCGTGTGTGCAATTTCTTAGGGGACATGTCGAGTTTTACCCGAGCGACCCAGAAATTAAACGAAATAAACCCGCCGAATTTCGAAAGCTATTTGTCGCGACCGACAATTATTACATTAAAAGACAGGCGTCGAATAACCCCGTCAGCCCAATTGATACGACTCGCGGGACACCCGGAAAAAGTGCCCGGTCCCGGCGTCGGTGCACGTCACCCCATCGGGCTGGCTGCTGCACGTGATCGCGCCGAGCGATCTCGACTGACCCAAGCCGAGCGCCGGCCACGACCCCGCCCCCGAACCGAGCGCCGAGTACGTGCAGGCGACGTAGGGAGCCTGGCCCTGGTCGAGCCGGAAATCGCGACCCAGATCCGATCCGGGCGGACACGGTCCCCCATTCTTGTCCCGGCCCACTGCCTGCGGGACCGGGTAGGTGTGGTCACCGATCTGGCACACGGCAATCGGCAGCGGAGCGTCCTCGCCGTTGAGAATGCATCGAATGTCTCCCGACGCGGACGCGAACTGCTGGTAATTGTCGTCGGCGTGCGCGCTCGCCGCGCCGAAAAGCAATAGGGCCGGGGCGACAACGGCAACCGCCGCGGAGATCCTGTTCATTCGGTGCTCCCTTCCCGCGATGTTCGGGTGCGGCATGAACAAGCCGAAAGGCAACTTTTGCACGCCGGTAATCATCGCATCCGGGACCGCCCGCCGCGCCACAATAGTTATTTTCACCATGAAGACAATTCCATGTCTTGCAGCGGGTTTCGATCCGGATAGGCTTCTTTGGTGACAAGAAAGCCGTCGTCATATTTGGTGCTGGCTTCCCAGCGCAGCGGCAGCACGCTGCTGGTCGAATCGCTGCGCGCGACCGGCGTCGCCGGCGAGCCGCAGGAGTTCTTCCAATACCTGCAAACCACCAGCCAGGCCCCGCAGCCGCGGGAGTGGTTCGCCGATGTGGACGACGCGTCGATCCTGAGCCTGCTCGATCCGCTCGACGAGGGGAAGCCGGACCTCGCGCCGGCCGAGGTCTGGCGCGACTACATCCGCACCGTCGGGCGAACCCCGAACGGCGTGTGGGGCGGCAAGCTGATGTGGAACCAGACGCCGCTGCTGTTGAGCCGCGCCAAAGACCTCCCCGAGCGATCGGGCGACGGCCTGAGGGCCGCGATCCGCGACGTCATCGGCGAAGAGCCGCTGCTCATCCACGTGCACCGACCCGACGTGATCTCCCAAGCCGTGTCGTTCTGGCGCGCGGTGCAGACGCGGGTGTGGCGGGGCAGGCCCGATCCGGCGCGCGACGCGCGCGCCGTCTACCACGCCGGGGCGATCGCGCACGTGGTCCGCATGTTGCGTGCTCAGGAGGAGGGCTGGCGGAGGTGGTTTGTCGAGGAAGACGTCAAGCGGATCGAAGTTCCCTATCCGGTGTTGTGGCGCAACCTGACTCAGGTGGTGGGAACCATCCTCGAGGAACTGGGCCTCGACCCGCGGCTGGCGCCGCAGCCGGTGCTGGAGCGCCAAGCCGACCAACGCTCCGACGAGTGGGTGGAACGGTACCGCGCGGACGCCGAGCGAGACGGGCTACCAACCTAACGGCGACGAACGCGGGCACCGCCCTTGCGCCGCCGCCGGTTTCGACCGGGCCGTCGACCTAAATTCAGCGCGAGCCAATCGCTTGGTCGCCGGCGCCGGCCGGACAACGATGTCATCGTGAGCGAACAGGATTCGAAGCCGCTCGGTTGGCGCGAGCGGCTCGGCTCGGTGTCGGTGGACTGGTGGGCGACCTTGCTCGCCGGCGTGATCACCGCATTGGCGGTGGCCAACGTGCTGCCGAAGATTCCGTGGTGATCGCGTGAGCACCACCGAAGTCCAATCCCCAGAATACGAAGACGCGCTCGACGAGCCCGCCTTCACCAGCCGGCGGCCGCTGGATTACGTGCCGGGCATCCTGCTGCTGATCGGCGTGGGCCTGCTGGGCAAATACGCCCAGATCTGGTGGAACGCGCTGGCCAAACACCACCACTGGCACGTCCCCGACATCGAATACGTGTTGTGGGCCATCGTGATTGGGCTGCTGATCACCAACACCGTCGGCCTGCACCGGATATTTCGCCCCGGTGTGCAAACCTACGAGTTCTGGCTCAAGGTCGGGATCGTGGTGCTGGGGGCCCGGTTCGTGCTCGGCGACATCGCCAAGCTGGGCGGGCTGAGCCTGATCCAGATTCTGGTCGACATGGCGGTCGCGGGAACCATCATCATCGTCGCCGCCCGCGCATTCGGGTTGTCCGGAAAACTCGGCTCCCTCCTGGCCATCGGCACCTCGATCTGCGGGGTGTCCGCGATCATCGCCGCCAAGGGCGCGATCCGGGCGCGCAACTCCGACGTGGCCTACGCGATCGCCGCGATCCTGGCGCTGGGCGCGGTGGCCCTGTTCGTGCTGCCGCCGCTGGGACACTCGATCGGCCTGACCGATCGCGAATTCGGCATCTGGGCGGGGCTGGCGGTGGACAACACCGCCGAAACCACCGCCACGGGCTATCTGTTCTCCGACCACGCCGGCAAGATCGCCGTGCTGGTCAAGTCGACCCGCAACGCCCTGATCGGTTTCGTCGTCCTGGGCTTCGCGCTGTATTGGGCCGCGCGCGGCCAGGCCGACGAGATCGCCCCCGGCTTCAAGGCCAAGGCCGTGTTCGTCTGGACGAAGTTCCCGAAGTTCGTGCTGGGTTTCCTGGCCGTCTCGGCGATCGCCACCGCGCACTGGCTGACCAAGGGGCAAACCGCCAACCTGGCCAACGTGTCGAAATGGGCGTTCCTGCTCACATTCGCCGGCGTGGGCCTCAACACCGACATCCGGCAGATCGCCCGCACCGGGTGGCGCCCGCTGGTCGTCGCGGTCATCGGCCTCACCGTCGTCGCGACGGTGTCGCTCGGCATCGTCCTGCTCACCTCCCGCGTCTTGCATTGGGGCGTAACGGCCTAGCGGATACCCGGGCGGTAACCTGGCCCGCAATGTGGATCACCATCCTGGTGATGGCCGTCGCCGTCAGCCTCGAACCCTTCCGGGTCGGCATGACGGTACTGATGTTGAACCGGCCACGGCCGATGCTGCAGCTGCTGGCGTTCCTGTGCGGCGGCTTCGCGATGGGCATGAGCGTGGGCCTGGTCGTGCTGTTCGTCTTGCGGCGCAGGCTGCTGTGGTCGACGTACCTCACGCTGCCGCGGGTGCAGGTCTGCATCGGCGTACTGGCGCTGTTGGCCGCGGCCGCGCTGGTCCTGACCCGCAACCGGGTGGCCGTCCCGGAAACGGTGACGACGCGCGCGCAGCGGCTGGTGGCCGGGCGGTCGCTGTGGGTGGCGGGCGCGGCCGGCCTCGGAATCGCGTTGCCGTCGGTCGACTATCTGGCCGCGCTGGCCGTCATCCTGGCGTCGGGTGCCGCGGCCGCCACGCAGGTCGGCGCGCTGCTGATGTTCAACGCCGTGGCCTTCGCCCTGGTGGAGATTCCCCTCGTGGTCTACCTGCTGGCGCCCCAAGCGACGCGCGACTCGATGGCGGCGCTGCACAACTGGATCCGCTCGCGCCGCCGCATCGAGGTCACCGCGCTGCTGGCCGCGGTCGGGTGCGTCCTGCTGGCGGTCGGCCTAGCCGGTATCTGAGGCCAACACCGAAACCAGCAGGGCCGCCAGTCGTTTCAGGACCCGGCGGCCTTCGCGGGGTCCTCGATGATGTGATACGCGGGGTCGACCAGCGCCATCGGTTGGGTGCCGCTCTGCCGGGGCTTGCCGGTGATCCGCAGCAGCTGACCGGGCTGGATGTCGGCGCCGCCGCGGCCGTGCCGGAATGTCACGCAGATCTCGCCGCTGTTGTCCCCGACGACGACGCGCCGGACGGTGCGCCTGCGTTCGTTGACGTCCTCGACTTCGTTGACCCGCCCCTCAAAGGTGGCGCGCTGCCCGGGAATAAGACCCCCGACGGTGATCACCGACGCCGACCGATCGGGGTGTTCGTAGGCTTCGACTTCCTGTTCCTCGTCCCTCGAGACCCACGCCTCGATCTTGTCGAGCTCGCGGGAGATTCGTTGCTCGAACCCTTCGGGGTAAGCCTCCTTGATCCGCGAATCCACGTCGTAGGGAACGATGGTCGCCGCGGCGTCCGGGATCAGGCTGACCGCCCGGGCCACCTTGTCGGCGGTGCGGTCGTGCAGCAGGCGCCCCAACAGCGGGGCGTAAGTCCGGCGGGGCAGCAGCACGGTGACGTTGGTGTTCCGGTGTTCGTCGCGCGCCTTGGCGACCAGCACCTGCGCGGCACGCGTGACCCGGCGGTCCGGGCAGTCGACCACCCGCAGCGGGGTGTCGAGATCGAAGTCGTCCCAACGCTTTCGCAACGCCTTCGCGTGGGCGTCGTCCACCATGAAGTGCACCGCGACCAATTCGTCGGCGCGCAGCCCCCTGCCGTAGCGCAGCGCTTCGATGACCGCGAGGTCGAGGGAGTTCACGAACACGAACACCTTGTGCCGGGCGTACTTCACCAATTCGGGGCGGTCCGTGCGGAACATCTCGAGGATGGCCGCCTCGGCGCGGTATTCGCGGTTCAGCCGCGTCAGCGCGAACACCAGCACGGGAAAGACCACGACCACCAGCCAGGCGCCCTCGGTGAACTTCGCCACCGCGAAGATTCCCACCACGATGGTCGACAGGATCGCCGCGGACAGGTTGATCGCGAGGCGCCGTCGCCACCCCGGCTCCCGATGGGTGAGATGGTGTTTGGTCATCCCGTAGCCGGCCATCGAGAAACCGGTGAACACGCCGATCGCGTAGAACGGGACGAGGGCGGTGACCGAGCCGCCGGTCGCCAGCAGCAGCACCACCGAAAGCCCCGTCAGCGTGATGATGCCGTTCGAAAACACCAGCCGGTGGCCGCGTTTCATCAGCTGGCGCGGCAGGAAACGGTCTTCGGCGACGAAGCTCGCCAGCGCGGGGAATCCGTTGAAGCTGGTATTACCGCCGGTGAACAGGATGGCGGCGGTCGACGCCTGCACGAGAATGAACAGGACGTTGCCAATCGCCCCGTTGCCGAAAACCGCGCGGGCAACCTGCGACAGCACCGACGGATATCCGGCCTCGAACGGCGTCGAGTGGGTGACGAACGTCAGGTAGGCGACGCCGGCCAGCAAGAACCCGAGTATGCACGCCATGATGGTGAGCACCCGGCGGGCGTTGCGTCCCTGCGGCTTACGGAAGACGTTCACCGTGTTGGAGATCGCCTCGACCCCCGTCAGCGACGAACCGCCGTTGGCGAACGCACGCAGCAACACTAGCACCGTCGCGCCCATCACCAGGCCGTCCCCTCGATGAACCGGCACCGCCCCGGCGATGTGCTCCGCGTCGTAAGTCGGTAATCCCCAAAATATCTCGCGAATGACGCCGGTCGCGATCGTCAAGCCGATCATCGCGACGAAGAAATACGTCGCAACGGCGAACGGCCGCCCCGCTTCCTTCAACCCGCGCAGGTTTGCGTAGCACATGACGATCACCACACCCACCGTGATCGCCAGGCTGTAGGGACCGAGCACCGGGATCGCCGACACCACCGCCACCGTGCCCGCGGCCGTCTGCACCGCCACGGTGACCACGTAGTCGATCAACAACGCGGCGGCGGCGACCTGCGCCACCCGGGGCCCGAAATTCTCGCGTGCCACGATGTATGAGCCGCCCGCACGGGTGTAGGCCATCACAACCTGGCGGTAGGACGCGGCCACCAAAGCCAGGATCACCAAAATCACGCCGTTAATGGGCAGCAACAACGTGAATGCCGCCAGCCCCGCAGCCGGCAGCAGCTCGATCAGGATCTGTTCGCTGCCGTAGGCGGTGGACGAGATCGCGTCGGGTGCAAGCGCGCCGAGCGCAACCCCGTTAGAAAGCCTCTCGTGTGTCAGCTTCTCGGTGATCAGCGGCTTCCCGAGAAACACGCGCTTGGCGATGTCCCCGACCGACGTCGGGATCGGGACCTTGCTCGTAGAAGTTGTCACGACCTGCATTCTGCCGCTCGGCCGGTTCGCGCGGCGGGCGGACGGGCTAAGTCAGCCGCGAGACCGCCGCGGCGATGCGCTCGTCGGTGGCGGTCAGCGCGACCCGCACGTGCCGGGCACCGCCCGGGCCGTAGAAGTCGCCGGGCGCCACCAGGATGCCGAGGGAGGCAAGCCGCGAGACGCTGTCCCGGCACGGCTCGCCGCGGGTGGCCCAGAGATAGAGGCCGGCCTCGGAATGGTCGACGGCGAAACCGGCGGAGCGCAGCGCGGGCAACAGGGCGGCGCGCCGCCGTTCGTACCGCTCGCGCTGCACCCGCTCGTGGCCGTCGTCGTCGAGCGCTGCCACCATGGCGGCCTGCACCGGCGTCGGCACGATCATTCCGGCGTGTTTGCGCACCGCGAGCAGCTCGCCGACCAGGGCCGGATCCCCGGCGACCAGGCCGGCCCGATAACCGGCCAGCGACGAGCTCTTCGACAGCGAGTGGATCGCGAGCAGCCCGGTATGGTCGCCGTCGCACACCGAGGGATGCAACACCGACAGCGGTTCGGCGTCCCAGCCCAGCCCCAGGTAGCACTCGTCGGAGGCGACGATCACCCCCCGCTCGCGCGCCCATCCGACGACCTTGCGCAGGTGGTCGACGCCCAGCACCCGACCGGTCGGGTTGCTCGGCGAGTTCAGGTAGAACAGCGTCGGGGATTGCGGGCCCACCTGGGTCAGCGAGTCGGCGCGCAGCACCGGGGCCCCGGCCAGCCGCGCGCCCACGTCATACGTCGGGTAGGCCAGCTCCGGCACCACGATCAGGGCCTCGCGGCCCAGGCCCAGCAGCGTCGGCAGCCAGGCGATGAGTTCCTTGCTGCCGATCACCGGCAGCACGGCCGCCTCGGTCAGCCCGGTGATCCCGAAACGGCGGGCCAGCGCGGCGACCGCCGATTCGCGCAGTCGCGCCGTGCCGGCGGTGGCGGGGTACCCGGGGGCCGAGCTGGCGGCCGCCAGCGCCTCCCGGATCAGCGGCGCGACTGGGTCTACCGGGGTGCCGACGGACAGGTCGACGATTCCGTCCGGATGCGCCGCGGCCCTCGCCTTCGCGTCGGCCAGCGTGTCCCAGGGAAACTCCGGCAGGGACGCCGACACCGTTCCGCTCAGTCGCCCTCGCCCTGGGGCGGCAGGTCCTTGACGACCTGCGGGTCGTTCTCGGTCAGACCGACCTTCGCAGCGCCACCCGGCGACCCCAGCTCAGCAAAGAAGTCGGCGTTGATCTGTGTGTACTGGCTCCACTGCTCCGGCACGTCGTCTTCGTAATAGATCGCTTCGACGGGGCAGACCGGCTCACAGGCCCCACAGTCGACGCACTCATCGGGGTGGATGTACAGCATCCGGGCACCCTCATAGATGCAGTCGACCGGGCATTCCTCGATGCATGCCTTGTCCTTGATGTCGACGCAGGGCTCGGCGATCGTGTACGTCACAGACATCTCCTCCATGTACTGCGTGTGGGCTGCGGTTCGGCTCGCCGCGGCGCTCCGGCCGCGTCAGCGCAAGCATTCGGTTACTGATACTAGACGTTGCACATACACGTCAACCACTCGGCACCCCGCCGGTTCGCTAACGTGTCGGGGCCGGGCCGGGTGCGGCGGCCCCTGCGGCATTTCACCGAGGGCGAACACCCACGTATAACGCCCTGACCTGCGCATAGTTACGATTAGAAGTTCCTGTGCGATAACGGTTGCGATAGAAGATTGCTCACGGGGCCTGGTAGCCTCGACCGCAGACGGCAACCGTTGGGCAATGTCGTCGCCGTTTTATCGACGGTGCATTGAATGGGGAAGGTGTCCACAGAATGGTCAGGCTGTCGTTAACCAAACTTGCCGCCGCCGCTGGAGGCGTGGCATTCGCGTTGACGGCCGGCTCGGGGATCGCATCCGCGGATCCCCTGGATCCGGTCGTCAACACCACCTGCAACTACGGCCAGGTGATGGCCGCGCTCAACGCGACGGACCCGGCGGCTGCCGCGCAGCTCACCGCGTCGCCGATCGCGACGAGCTACCTGCGCCAGTTCCTGGCCTCGCCGCCGCCGAAGCGGATGCAGATGGCCCAGCAGATCCAGGCCATGCCGCAGGCCGCGCCGTACTTCAACGACGTGATCGCGGTGGCCGGGAGCTGCAACAACTACTGAGCGCGCCAGCGCGTCAGTAGCCGCTGAGCAGTCGGCGCACCTGGCCCAGCAGTTCGGGGCCGGCGTCGCTGCAAATCCGCGACGGGTTTCCGGGGCGGCGACCCCAGAGCAGTAAAACCCTTGCGGCGGAGTCGGTTTCGAGGATGGCCGGGCCTTCGGGCCCGGCCATTCCGATTGAGGTCTTTTCGGCGTCGGCGGTGACCACCACGTCGTCGCTGCCGAAGACGCGCAACCGCGCCTCGATTCGCTCGCCCGGTTCCAGCGACTTGGCGCCCTTGGCGAGCAGCGGGCGTCCCACCGCGACGACGCTGTGCGTCGTCATCCAGGGCTCGGCGAGCCGGGCGGCGAACCCGGTGTCCTCGTCCCCAGTGATGTCCCAGCCGTGCAGGACGAGTTCCTCCCGCATGTGCTCGGCGAACCAGGGCACCTTCATGGTGCGTCCGGTCCAGGCGACGTCGGTGTCGGCGGGAACGCTCTCGGCGGCGGCCGCGACCTCGTTCAGCGTGGTCATCCGGTCGTGCAGCGCGTCCCAGAGGTCCGAGTCGTTCATGGCGCGCAGCGGGGCCTCCCGTTCCTCGAAGCCGCGCGTGCCGACGGGTTCGCCCTCCAAGTGGGCTCCCAGCACCCGGGCGAGCTCCTCGGCGTTTCCGGCCTGATGGATGACGATGTCGCGCACCGTCCACGCTTCGCACCAGGTGCCCGACTCAGGGCGGCGCCGCTGCACCGCGTCCAGGAAGGGCTGCCATTCCGGGAATCGGTCTTGATCGATGTGTTGCTTCACGGCCTCGGGTATACCCGCGGCCACCGACAGCTACGCGGCGAGCGGGGCGTACGTAGTGGTGCGCTGACGCGCCGGGCGGCCGATGCCCTCGGCGATCGCGGCCAGCTCCGCCGCGGTCTTCGACGACCCGTGTTCGGACCCGGCCATCCGCGAGATGGTCTCCTCCATCAGCGTCCCGCCCAGGTCGTTGGCGCCGCCGTTGAGCATCACCCTCGTACGTTCGACCCCGAGCTTGACCCAGCTGGTCTGGATGTGAGAGATGCGGCCGTGCAACATGATTCGCGCCAGCGCGTGCACCGCACGGTTGTCCCGATGGCTGGGCCCCGGGCGCGCCGCGCCGGCCAGGTACAGCGGCGAGTTCTGGTGCACGAAAGGCAACGGGACGAACTCGGTAAAACCGCCGGTGCGGTCCTGGATGTCCCGCAGCACGTTGAGGTGGCCCACCCAGTGCCGCGGGGTGTCAACGTGGCCGTACATCATCGTCGACGACGACCGCAGGCCCACCTCGTGCGCGGTGCTGACGATCTCGATCCACAACGAGGTGGGCAGCTTGCCCTTGGTGAGCACCCAGCGCACCTCGTCGTCCAGGATCTCCGCGGCGGTGCCGGGGATGGTGTCCAGGCCGGCCTCGCGCAGGCTGATCAGCCACTCGCGAATGCTCAACCCGCTCTTGGTCACACCGTTGGCGATCTCCATCGGCGAGAAGGCGTGCACGTGCATCGAGGGCACCCGGGCCTTGACGGCGCGCACCAGCTCGGCGTACCCGGTCACCGGCAGTTCGGGGTCGATCCCGCCCTGCATGCACACCTCGGTGGCACCCTCGACGTGCGCCTCCCAGGCGCGGTCGGCCACCTCCTCGGTGGACAGCGAATAGGCGTCGGCGTCGCCCTTGCGCTGGGCGAACGCGCAGAAGCGGCAGCCCGTGTAGCAGATGTTGGTGAAGTTGATGTTGCGGTTCACCACAAAGGTCACGTCGTCGCCGACGGCGTCGCGGCGCAGCGAATCCGCCAGCGCGGCAACCGCTTCCAGCGCCGGGCCCTCGGCCGTCGCCAGCGCCAGATACTCCTCGTCGGTGCACCCCGCCGGGTCGCGCTCGGCCGAGCGCAGTGCGGCGAGCACGTCGGTGTCCAGGCGTTCTGGCGTTTTGGCGCCCTGCGCCGCCAGCTCGTGCACGTGCGCGCGGATCGATTCCCAATCGCCGAACGCGCTGTCGAGGTCGCTGCGGGCCGCGGTGTTGCGGCCTTCGGTGTCGATCGCCGCATTGAGGTCGACCCGGCCGGCGGACTCCACGTCGTCGGGCTCCTGCCACGGCATGCCCACCGGGTTGACGTCCCGGGCCAGGCCGGTCGCCGGGTCCGCCAGCGCCAGCACGTGTCCGCGCACCCGCGGGTCGATCCACGCCGCGCCGGCCTGGACATACTTGGGCTGCGCGGTCAGCCGCTGCACCAGGTCATACCCGCCCTCGGCGGTGACCGCGGCCAGCTCGTCCAAGGCGGGCCAGGGACGTTCGGGATTGACATGGTCGGGCGTCAACGGCGAGACGCCGCCCCAATCGTCGACCCCGGCGCGGATCAGGGCCAGGCACTCCTCGCGCGACACCAGGTTGGGCGGCGCCTGGATGCGCATGCCGGGGCCGAGCACCAGCCGCGCGACCGCCACCGTCGCCAGGTAGTCCTCGATCCCGGCGTCGGGGAACGCCGCCATCGCGGTGTGCTCCTTGGCCCGGAAGTTCTGCACGATCACTTCCTGGACGTGCCCGAACTCCTTGTGCGACTTGCGAATCGCGTGCAGGGTGTCCGCGCGTTCGGCGAGCGTTTCGCCGATGCCGACCAGCAGCCCGGTGGTGAACGGAATGGACAGCCGCCCGGCGTCGGTCAGGGTGCGCAGCCGAACCGCCGGGTCCTTGTCCGGGCTGCCGTAGTGCGCAAGCCCTTTCGTCTCGAAGAGCCGCCGCGACGTCGTCTCGAGCATCATGCCCATCGACGGCGCCACCGGCTTGAGCCGCGACAACTCCGACCAGCTCATCACGCCAGGGTTCAGGTGCGGCAGCAGCCCGGTTTCCTCGAGGACCCGGATCGCCATCGCCCGCACGTAGGACAGCGTCGAGTCGTAGCCGCGTTGGGCGAGCCACTCCCGTGCCTCCGGCCATCGGTCCTCCGGCCGGTCGCCGAGGGTGAATAGCGCTTCCTTGCAACCGAGTTCGGCCCCGCGGCGGGCGAGGTCGAGTATCTCGTCGGGCTCCAGGTACATGCCGGCGCCCCGCGCGCGCAGCTTGCCCGGGACGGTGACGAACGTGCAGTAATGGCAGCTGTCGCGGCACAGGTGGGTGACGGGGACGAACACCTTGCGCGAATAGCTGATCGGCAGCCGCCCGCCCGGTCCGCGCCGCCCCGCCGACTCGAGGCCCGCGTCGCGCACCCGCGCCGCGCTCGCGCACAGATCGGCGAGGTCCTCGCCGCGCGCGGTCATGGCGACGGCCGCCTCCTCGACGTTGAGCGCGACCCCGTCCCGGGCCCGCCGCAAAACGCGCCGCAATGCCGACGCGCTGGCCTTGGGCGGAACGACGGGGCTAGGCAGCGCGGTGGGCGCCGGAGGCTCCGGTGTCAGTGGCACGTTGGTGTAACTTCCCCACGATCGAATTTCATCCGGCTCGGCCCAACCTGTGCAGCTCTGGGCGGCGGTGCCATATGCGCAACAGTAGCGCCAGGCTCTCGCCGGTCTGCGGTCGACATCCCGGCACCGCGGCCCCCGCGCGGGGCTCCTTAGTTAAGTGTTTGACGAACTTGCCCGCCGGCCAGCAGCGATCGAGATAGCATCCGTCCTATCCAGGGAGGTACCGAATGTCGTTCCTATTCGCCACCCCGGAGGCGCTGGCGGCAGCGGCTTCGGACTTGGCTGGCATTGGTTCGACCATCAACAGCGCCAGCGCGGCGGCGGCGGCCCCCACATCCGCGGTCGCGGCCTCGGCGGCCGACGCGGTGTCGGCCCAGGTCGCGGCGTTCCTCTCCGAGCACGGGCTGGGATATCAGCAGTTCAGCGCGCAGATCGCGCAGTTTCACGAGCAATTTGTCCAGACCTTGAGCTCCGGCGCGAACGCGTTCGCGGCGGCCGAGTCCAGTGCCGCGCAGAACCTCGCCGGTGCGGTCAACGCGCCCGCCGCGGCGCTGCCCGGGGCCGCGGAGAGCCTCGCCAGCGCGGTGAATGCGCCGGCCGCGTCGCTGCTCGGCGGCGGTGGCGGCGGCGTCGCGGGCGTCGTCGGCGGCGCCGTGGCCAATGCGGTGAACCGCGTGGAGAGCGTCGTGGCCGGCTCCAACTTCCTGGGCGGCGCCGGACTGGTGGGCGGGGGCGGTGTCGCCGGCATGGTCGGCGGCGGCCTGTCCGCCGCGGTGAACCAGGTCGAGAGCGTGGTGGCCGGCTCCAACTTCCTGGGCGGCGCCGGCCTGCTCGGCTCCGGTTTACCGGGTGGCCTTTCGGCGCTCGCCGGTGAAGCCGGCGCGCTGTTGCCGACCGGCGGCATCCGCGCCCTCACCGCGGCCAGCGCGCTCGTCACACCGGCCGCCATGACCAACGCCGCGGTCGTGCCGGCGGCGTCCGGGTCGATCGGCGACGCCATCAAGGCCGGGTACCTACTCGCCGAGCCGTATGTGCAGTACGGTTTCGACCTCGCCGCGTACGCGGTCGGTTACCTGCCCTACGTCGGCTGGCTGGCCCCCCAGATCTATTTCCTCTACGACCTTTTCGAGCCCATGGTGCAGGCCGGCCTGTTCAACACCATCGACTGGCTGCAGGGCAGCATCAGCTTCGCTCAAGGGCTGGCCAACTTCTGGGATGCCACCACGGCGTCGATCAACCAGTTCATCAACACCGAGATCTACTGGGCGCTCAGCTTCCTCCCGCCGCTGCCGCCGTTGCCGCCGTTCTTCCCCTAACCCGGGTCGTCAGCCGCGCAGGCCGCGCCGGAACAGCACCCACACCGGCGGCGCGACACCCAGCGCGATCAGGACCAGGGCCCCGTACGCCATCAGTCCCCGCCCGCCCAGGATCACGTCGTCGCCGGGACCGCCCATGCTCAGCACGGCGACCGTCAGCAGCCACGTCCACAGGGGCAGCGCGGCCACCCGCGCGGAGCGGGTCCACAGCCCGGCGGCCCACACCAGTGCCGCGTTGACGAGCCCGCTGACCAGCGCACTGATGGGGAACGGAATCGAACCTATATAGGAAGGAAGCAGCATCGCGCCGGCCAGTGCCGAGAGGATCCCGTCCACAGCCAGCAGCGCCAAAACGACGAAACGAATCGCCGGATCCGTGGCGCCGCCGTCCTGGATGGAAGCGGCGCGTGGCTTGGTTTCGGTCAGGTCGGGACGCTGTCGACGTTGGCGAGTATCGAGCCGATGACCCACTGCAGACTGTCGAGCCGGTCCTGCCAATGCTGCATATTGGGGTCCAGGTCGGGGTCCATGCGAATTCCTTCCGTGGCTGCCTGTTTGGCAGCCTACCGCGTTGCGGCCGCGGTCAAACCGAGTCCCGCGAGCAGGTCCGTCTCCCATCCGCGCCCGTCGCGCTCCCCTGCGGAGCCTTCCACCAGCACGTAGTGCTCGTCGGGCAGGATGGGCAGCGCGAAGTTGTTCGACAGCGCGAGGGCGCGGGCCGTCGGGCCGACGACGAGCTGGGTTTCGTGGGCGGCCAGGGCGGCGATCTTCGCCGCGAGCGCATCCGGGGCGGCCTGCACGACGGCGTCGATGTCGGCATCCGCGTATCCGAAGTCGAACTCCTCTTGCGGCGGGACCATCCAGCCGGGCAGCAGGTCTTTCCGATCGAGCTCCCGCCAACCGGCCTGAAACGCGCTCGCGGCCAGGACCGTCCAGTAGAACTTGGGCACCGCCCAGGGCTCGCCCGGGTAATCGTCGGTGGCGGCGGCGGCGACCGCGGCGGTCGTGACGGTGTGGGTGTGGATGTGGTCGGGATGGCCGTAGCCGCCGTTGGGGTCGTAGGTCACGACGACGTGGGGGCGCTGCTCGCGGATGACGGCGACCAGTGCGCCGACGGCCTCGCGTTCGTCGGCGTCGATGAACCTCTGCCGACCCCGCGGCGGGGTGCCCTCCATCCCGGAGTCGCGCCAGCGGCCCGCGCCGCCCAGATAGTGGGGCGCGTCGACGCCCAGCGCCCGCAACGCGGCCGTGAGCTCGCCGATCCGGTAGCCGCCCAGTTGGTCCGCGCGGTCGACGGCGAGCCCGGCCCATCGGTCGCCGATGACCTCGCCCTCCTCACCGAGCGTGCAGGTGACGACGCGGACGTCCGCCCCGCGGGCGGTGTAATGCGCGATGGTGGCGCCGTTGGCGAGGCTCTCGTCATCGGGATGCGCGTGGACGAACAGCAGCCGTGGAGTCTCGGGCATGCAGGCACCCTACCCCCGTCTCGCCGAGGCTCGGCGAATAGGAACGCGGGCGGCTACTATCGAGAAATGCCGCAGCTAACCCAGGGCCGGAGCAGCGTCCGGAGCCGCCGACGTGGCGAGGTGCTCGAACGTGCGCTCTACGAGGCCACGCTGGTCGAGTTGGCCGAAGTCGGCTACGGCGGGCTGACCATGGAGGGTATCGCGGCGCGGGCGCACACCGGCAAGGCGGCGCTGTACCGGCGCTGGTGCAGCAAGCACGACCTGGTGCACGCCGCCCTGGTCTACGCGCTGCCGCCGACGCCCGAGCCGCGCTCCGGCCGGTCAGCCAGGGAGAACCTGCTGACAATGTTCACGTCGCACCGCGACATGTTGGCCGGAAAGACCACCTTTCCCGGCATGTACGTCGTCCAGCAGCTGCTGCACGAACCGGAGATGCGCACCATCTTCGCCGACGCCGTGGTGGCCCCGCGCCTGAAGGTAATCGAATCGATCCTGCAGGCCGCCGTCGAGGACGGCGACCTCGACCCCGCCACGATCACGCCGCTGACCGCGCGCGTCGGACCGGCGTTGATCAACCAACACTTCCTGCTCACCGGGGACCCGCCGAACCGGCGCGAACTGGCGATGGTGGTCGACACGGTGATCCCGCCGCGGGCGGCTCCCCAGGCCTAGGCCATGAAAAGTCCGGCGAAGTCGGCACCGGCGGCCAGGGTCTGGTCGAAGATGCCCTCCAGCCCGCCGATGTTGCCGCCGTTGAACACCTGCGCACCGGTACCGGTCAGGACCGTTCCGACCGCCGGGAACTGCACACCGCCCACGAAGCTGTTGATCGTTTGCTCGCCGGTGAGCAGCAACAGGTTGGGGACGTTGAACAGCCGGTTCAGCCCGCCGTTGAATGCGGTGTTGGTCCCGAATGTCGCTGTCTCCCAAGCCACTTCGTTGCTCACCAGGTTGGCGTTGAAAGCGGCCTCGGACGGAATCAGGTTGGACAGGAAGTTGATCTGACCCGACGCCAAACCCTGCAGACCCGCCGTCGGCGCCGCCACCAGCGCCACGCCGAGGTTTGGCACCCCGGCGACCAGCGACCCGTTCAGCGCCGCGTTCAGTGACGCCTGCAAGCCGGCCGCGTTGATCCCCGCTGTCAACGCGGCCTGCAGGGCGCCATTGCCGGTCAACGAGGTCGCCACCCCGCTGATGACGTTCAGGTCCCACAGGAACTTGGTGTCCAGGGCGCCGAGGAACCCGCCGAGCGTGCCGCCGGCGATCAGGTTGCCCGGCGCGCCGACGGCGAGGCTGGCCAGGATGGCGCCGCCGGTTGGAAGCTGCGCGCCCAAGATGCTGTCGAAGGTCACCTCGCCGGTGCCCAGCACCAGGTTCCAGAAGTTGAAGAAGTTGTCGATCGAGCCGCCCAACGCGCCGGTGCCGCCGAAGAGCGCCGTCTCGAGCGCTGTCTCCTGGGCGACCAGGGACGTGTTGAGGCCGAGCTCGTTGGTGATCAGCGACGTGTTGAAGCCGACCTCCATCGCCTGCAGCTGGGTCAGGAACGCGGGCACGTTGGGCGCCGTCAACAGCACCTGCCAGGGCGCGACCAGGTTGGCCAACAGCGTGGGAAGCCCGGCGAGCCCGAGGCTGAGGCCGCCGTTCAAGGCGAGGTTCAGCTGAGCGCTGAGCCCGTTGAGCCCGGCCATGATGTTCACGCCCAGGCTGGGGCTCAAGCCGAGCGCACCGCCCAGCGCGTTGAGCGCGACGGTCAGGTTGGCCGGCAGGGTGAGGCCGCCCGACAGGGCCGGCAGCCCGGCGCTCAGGTTGGCGATCAGCGACCCGCCGGTTTGCAAGGCACCGGACAGGGCGGCGCCGAGGCCCGACAGGCTGCCGCCGAAGCCGCCCGAGAGCGCGGCGTTGATGGCGCCGTTCAGCCCGGCGAGCCCCCCGGTGAGGCTGGCCTGGAGGCCGGGGAACCCGGCGGTCAGGCTCGTCACCAGCGCACCGCCCGTCTGGGCCAATCCCGACAGCCCACTGCCGATGTCCGCCGCCAGGGTGGCGCCGAGTGGCCCGAGGCCGGAAAGGCCGCCGCCGAGGCCAGCCGACAGCGCGGCGTTGATCGAGGCGCTCAGGCCGCCAAGCCCGCCGCTCAGGCTGGCCACGAGGCCCGGCAACGCGAGGCTCAGTCCGCCGGCCAGCCCGGCGCCGAGGTTCGCCGCCAGCGTGTTGCCCGCCTGGACCAAGCTCGCGAGGCCGGTGTTGAAGCCGGTCGCCAAGGCCGCACCGAGCGGCACCAGGCCCGAAAGGCCGCCGCTCAAACCGCCCGACAGCGCGGCGTTCAGCGAAGCATTCAGCCCCGACAGCCCGCCGCTCAGGCTGGCCTGCAGCCCGGGCAGCGCGGCGTTGAAGCCGCCCGCCAGCCCCGACAGCCCGGTGCCGATGTTCGTCGCGATCGCGCCGCCGGTCTGCGCCAGCGCCGTCAGTCCGCCGTTCACGTTGGTCGCGATCGCCGCGCCGAGCGGCGCCAGGCCGCCCAGGCTGGCGCCCAAGCCCAAGTTGCCCGACAGCGCGGCGTTGAGCGAAAGCCCGATCGCGTTGATGTCGGCGCTGAGGCTGGCCGCCAGCCCTGAGATCCCAGCGCTCAAGTCGATGCCAAGCGCGGGGACCGCGCTCGCCAGCGTCTGCACGACGTTTACCTCGGCGGCCGCATAGGCGCCTGCCCCCGCGCTCAAAGTTTGAACGAACTGCTGGTGGAATACCGCCGCCTGCGCACTGAGTTGCTGGTAGCCCGCGGCGTGCGAGGAGAACAATGCGGCAATTTCCGCCGAAACTTCATCGGCGGCCGCGGGTAGCAGTCCCGTCGTCGCCACCGCGGCCGCGGAGTTGGCCGAACCGATGGCGGCCGCAAGGTTCGCCAAATCCGTTGCGGCATCGGCAATCAGCTCTGGCGCTGCGATGAGAAATGACACTTCGACCTCCCCGATTCACCCCACGTGACCGCCGGCGACCGTTTTCCCGAGCAGCCGTTCAGCGATGGCCGCAGCGTATCGAAATGGTGTTGTGAAAACGTTTGTTTGCACGAACTGGCTTTGCAGGTATTGAATTCGGCGAGCCGTAATTAATTCGTTACCTTTTTTTGGGACGGCGGTATTAGATACCCATTTTTTGGAAAATGATTGTTTTCAATACCAAATAAATGGCGCCTAGGGCCCGGTTTTGATCCATTGGCCGGCGTCTCCGACGATGCCGACGGGAACCGCGCCGGACAGGCTGACGTTTTGCACGCTGGGGCCGGCCGCGACGATCGTCGTGTCCTGCAGGATCGGCAGCACCGTGGACATGTTCCACAGCCGCGGCTCCACCGCGGTGATCACGTCGTTGATGCTCTTGGTGCCGTTCAGCGCGGCGTCGATGTTCGACTGGATGCTGCGGTCGCAGATTCCGGTGAGGTTCGACGGCGCCTGCACCAGGGCGCCGGGCTCGGGTGGGCGGCTCGGCGGTGCCGACGTCGGCGTCGTGACGGTGGTGGCGGGCGCGGTGGACGGCGTGGGCCCGGCCGCGGGGGTGGTCGTGGCCACGTTCGAGGTCGGGACCGTCGTCGTCTGCAGCGCGGGGCAGCCGTAGCGCGAGGCCAGCAGCGTCGCCAGGTTGCCCCCGGCCCGGTGCCAGCCGACGATCGCGTCGACAGAGTTGTTGTTCAGCGCGTCGCGGTACAGCGTCACCGGGTCCAGCGCCAGCACCGTCGCCGCGATGCCGACGTTGCGCAGCTGGTCGGCGGCGGTGTTGGCCACCGCGACAGAGGTCGGGTCGTTCGCCGCCACCCCGATGATCAGCGACAGCTGCTGGCCGTCCTTGCTGATGCGGCCGCGGGTGACCTCCGGCGGCCCGGTGCTCGCGGGGGTCGGTGCCGGCGACGTCGACGTGTTGGGCTCGACCTTGTATCCGGAGCTCTCCAACAACGCCAGCGCGGCGGGCGTGGTCATCGCGGGCGGCGCGGTCGGCTCGTAGCCGGGGTCGCTCGGCGAGCGGATCTGGGCCTGGTCGAGCGTGACCGTGTTGTCGCTGCCCGCGCCGACGGCCGCCAGCAGATCGACGTCGAGCAGGCCCAGGATCGCCTTGCGGACCTGAGTGTCGGACAGCTTGGACTCGTTGGCGCGCAGCGTGAGCTGCATGACCCGCGGCGTCACGATCCGCGCGGTGCGCACGTCCGGGATGGCTGACAGCTGCGCGAAGGCCGCGGAGCCGCCGTGCACCTGGGCGACCTGGGTGTCGCCGTTGCGCACGGAATCGGCCAAGGCGGCCGGCGCGCCGGCCCGGCGGAACAGGATCAGTGCGGGCTTGGCCGGCGGTCCCCAGTAGCGGTCGTTGCGGGCGATCAGGATCTCGTCGCGCTGCGGGTCGATGCTCTCGACCCGGAACTGGCCGCCGGTGACCGGCAGGGCCCGTGCCAGCCCGGCCGCGAATCCGCCCGGCACGTCCTTGACGATGTGGGCCGGCAGGATGTTGCTGAACAGCTCTTTCCACGCCGGATACGGTTGCGCGAACGTGACGACGGCCTGCTTGCCGCCCTCGAGCGACTGCACCCCGGTGATGAGGTCGTATCCGGCCGGATCGACGACCCCGGGCTGGCTGACCATTTGGCGCCACAGGTACCAGAAGTCGTCGGCGGCGATGGGCGCGTTGTCGGTCCACTGCGCCTCGGGCCGGATCTTGTAGGTCACGGTGAACGGGTTTTGGTTGGTCACGTCCGCGGACACCAACAGGGTCGGGTCCATCTCCCAGCGCGACCCCGTCGGCGTGGCGGGATCCGGCACCGGCCGAAACGCGCTGGGCAACACCAGCGCGCTGATCGCCGCGTTCACCGGCGACAGGTCGCTCAGCAGGTGCGGGTTGAACCCGGCGCCGATCGAATCGATGCCCATGATGATCTGGGTGGGCCGCTGCGGCGGCGGCGCCGAATTGTGCGGGGTGTCGGTGCTCTGGGGCGCCGGCGGCGGGTTGACCGTGCACGCCGCCAGCACCAGCCCGACCAGCGAGACCAGCACGCCGACCCTCAGGAACAGGCGGCTGGCTCGTCTCGGCACGCCCATCAGGGTATCGAGCACCTGCTCAGCAACCCGGCCAACCACGCCCGTGACGCGGCCCGGCGCCAAGCCGCTAGCCCCGCGCCTTGGCCCGCGCCCGGCTGCGGGCCCGGGAGGGGGCGTCGAGCTCGACCTTGCGCACCCGCACGATCTCGGGGGTCACCTCCACGCATTCGTCGGGCGCGCAGAACTCCATGGCCCGTTCCAGGTCGAGCTCCAGCGGCTTGGCCAGCGTCTCGATGACGTCCGCGGTCGACGACCGCATGTTCGTCAGCTTCTTCTCGCGCGTCACGTTGATGTCGAGATCCTCTGGGCGCGGGTTGATTCCGACGACCATGCCCTCGTAGGTGTCCTGCCCGGGCTCGACGAAGAACTGGCCTCGGTCGGCGAGCTGGATGAGGGCGAACGGCGTGATGGTGCCCGACCGGTCGGAAACCAGCGAGCCGGTGTGGCGGGCCCGGATCTCCCCCGCCCACGGGCGGTAGCCGTCGAACACCGCGTTGGCGATGCCGGTGCCGCGGGTCAGGGTGAGGAAGTCGGTGCGGAAGCCGATCAGGCCGCGGCTGGGCACGACGAAATCCATCCGGACCCAGCCGGCCGCGTGGTTGGCCATCTCCTCCATCCGGCCCTTGCGGCCGGCCATCAATTGGGTGATCGCGCCGACGAATTCTTCGGGGCAGTCGATAGTCATCGCCTCGAACGGCTCGTGCAGCTGACCGTCGATGGTCTTGGTGACCACCTGCGGCTTGCCGACCGTCAGTTCGAAGCCCTCGCGGCGCATCTGTTCGACCAGCACGGCCAGGGCGAGCTCGCCGCGGCCCTGCACCTCCCACGCGTCGGGCCGGCCGATGTCGACCACCCGGATCGACACGTTGCCGACCAACTCGGTATCCAGCCGGCCGCGGACCATCCGCGCGGTCAGCTTGTGGCCGGACACCTTGCCTGCCAGCGGCGAGGTGTTGGTGCCGACCGTCACCGAGATCGCCGGCTCGTCGACCGTGATGCGCGGCAGCGCGTGGGCGTGGTCGGGATCGGCCAGCGTGTCGCCGATCATGATCTCGGGGATGCCCGCCACCGCCACGATGTCGCCGGCGATCGCCTCGTTGGTGGGGCTGCGCTCGACGCCCTCGGTGGCCAGCAGCTCGGTGATCTTGGCGCTGGTGATCACCGGCACCCCGTCGACCTCGCGCATCCAGGCGACCTGCTGGCCCTTGCGCAGCTTGCCGTTGTAGATGCGGATCAGCGCGAGCCGGCCGAGGAAGGCCGACGCGTCGAGGTTGGTCACCAACGCCTGCAGCGGCGCCTCGGGGTCGCCCGACGGGGGCGGGATGTGCTCCATCAACACGTCGAACAGCGGGTCGAGGTTGTCGCCGGCCGGCACCTCGCCGTCGGCCGGCTGTTCGGTGCTCACGATTCCCGCCCGCCCGGACGCGTACAGGGTCGGCAGGCCCAGGGCATGCTCGGCGGCCTTGGCCGCCTCGTCGTCGAGGTCTGACGCGACGTCGAGCAGTAGGTCGTGGCTGGCGTCGACGACCTCGGCGATGCGGGCGTCGGGCCGGTCGGTCTTGTTGACGACCAGGATGACCGGAAGATGCGCGGTCAGCGCCTTGCGCAGCACGAACCGGGTCTGCGGCAACGGCCCCTCGGAGGCGTCGACCAGCAGCAGGACGCCGTCCACCATGGACAGCCCGCGCTCCACCTCGCCGCCGAAGTCGGCGTGCCCCGGGGTGTCGATCACGTTGATGACCGTGACCGTCCCGTCGCTGTTGTGGCGGTGCACGGCGGTGTTCTTGGCCAGGATGGTGATGCCCTTTTCCTTTTCCAGGTCACCGCTGTCCATGATGCGTTCCTGGGTGTCGTCGCCGCGGTGATGCAGCGCCCCGGATTGCCGCAGCATCGCGTCGACCAGGGTGGTCTTCCCGTGGTCGACGTGGGCGACGATGGCGACGTTGCGGAATGGCACGTCGGTGATTCTGGCAGCGGGGGCCTCAGATAGCGAACCGGCCGCTGCCCGACCGCTTGACCGCGCTGAGTGTGCGGTGGCGGCGTTGAGTGTGCGGTGGCGGCGCGTGCGGTCGGCGTGTCGTCACCGTCAGCGCACACACGACGCCCTGAGCGCGCTTTCGATCACAGCGCTCGAACGAGGTCCGGTAGCCAGCCGCGATCGGCCGGGACCCAGTCGATGTCGTGTAGTTCCGCGGCGGTCACCCACCGCAGCGCCCGATGGTCTCGCGGGTGTGGCTCACCGCCAAGGAGCCGGACGTGATACGCCCGCAGCGTCATCGTTTCGTTCAGCGGAATGTCGGCGCCCAGGCGGTCGCCCACCACAAGGTCGCCGCTCTCGAGGCCCAACTCCTCCACCAACTCTCGGGCCAGCGCGTCACGTTCGGTTTCACCGGGTGCGACCTTGCCGCCGGGCAGTTCCCAAAGGCCGGCCAACTCGGGCGGCCGGACTCGCTGCGCCACCAAAACCTTGGAGCCGGAGATGATCGCTGCGGCGACGACGATCCGGGTCGGCATGGCCAGTGACGGTATACCGTGGGGCGCGGCTCGCCGGAGGGGCCACCGTCCCGGGAACTGCTTCACGCACCGAGCGCGTTGCTCCGAATCGAATTCCCTTGGGGCACAACGCCTGTATTACGGTTTGAGCGCCAAAGTGGAATACTCGAATGCGTCGGTCACGACCTCTACGGGGCACTTTCTGAGAATCGGGGTTGGCAATGATCACCGAAACCGCAACGACGTTCGGCCGCACGTTCAGGGGCTACGACCCGGCCGCGGTCGATGCCTACATCGAGATGTTGCTCACCAAGCAGAAGTTGCTGATCGACGAGGTCCAGAGCTTAAGAGCCCAGCGAAATGAATCCGGCGACGAAGCGGCCGCGCTGCGCATCGAAGTCGCCTGTCTCAACGACGAGGTCGCCATGCTGTCGGACACCTCACCGTCGCCCTACGCGATGCAACACCGGATGGCGAAGATGCTGCGGCGGGCGATCGATGAGGTTTCCCGGATGCAGGCCGAGGCGCGAGCCGAGGCCGACGCCCTGATCGCGGCGGCCGAGGCCGAGGCCCAGGCCGCGCAACGGGAGCACCGAGAACTGTTGGCGGACATAGCCTTACAGCAAAGTGCGCTAGAAGCGCAGTGCGCGGAAACCAAGAAGAATGTCGACGCCGAAGTCGCCGGGAGGCGCGCCGAAGCCCAATCGTCGATCGATCACGCGTGGCAGGAAGCCCAGCAGCAACGTGAGCAGCTCCTCGCCGACGCAAGGCAACAAGCTCGTCTCGTCCATGAGCAGGCCCGGCAAGCGGTGACCGAGGCGAACCAGCAGCGCATCATGATCCTGGAAGAACTGATGGGCATTGCCCGCGACCTGCAAGCGGTTCCGGCCAGCCTGGAGTCCGCCTATCAGGAACTGAGGAATCCGCCGGAGGCCAGCGTCGTGGTGCCCTTGGACCAGAGAAGTCAAGCGCCGGCCGGCCCCGCCGTAGCCTCGTAGGTGAGCACCGTTCCCATCCCAGACGAGAGGACGCCTCCGGCATGGCTGTGTTAACGGATGAGCAAGTAGACGCCGCACTGCCCGAACTCAACGGATGGGAGCGTGCCGACGGCGCCCTGCGCCGGTCGATCAAGTTCCCGTCGTTTCTGGACGGCATCGACGCCGTGCGCCGGGTGGCCGAGCACGCCGAGAGCAAGGATCATCATCCGGATATCGATATCCGTTGGCGGACAGTGACTTTCGCGCTGGTCACGCATTCCGAGGGTGGCATCACCCAGAACGACGTCGACATGGCGCGCGACATCGACGGGATCGTCGGCGGCTAAGCCGTCGGCTCGGCGCGTCGGCCGGATGCCGCGATCCAGATCAGCGTCGCCACCGCCGCCACGATGTAGACCAGCCCGGCCCAGGCCAGGTACCAAGGCCGGCTGATCTGCCAGATGGTCGGTTGCGCGAAGCTGAGCAACCACGGCACCCCGACGATGGTGAGCGCCAACCAGCCCCAGCCGACAACGCGAGCGCCGGGCCGCTCGCGCGCCGGCCCGTGGATCACCCAGATCATCAGCGGCACCAGCCACACCCAGTGGTGCGTCCACGAAATCGGCGAGAGCAACAGCCCGAACAGCTCGACCACCAGCAACTTGCCCAGCCGATCGGTGGGGTCCAGCGCCCGCCAGGCCAGGACGGCCAGCACCGCCGTCACCGTGACGGCCCCCAGCACCAGCGGACCGAAGCCGGCGTCGTGGCCGAGGATCCGCGAGATGCCACCGCGCCAGGATTGATTGAACGACGTGGCGATCGGCCCCACCCGGTGCGCGTCGCCCAGCAGATCGGTGAAGTAGTAGCGGGCCTGGTCGCCGACGACCAGAACCGACACGCCCACGGTGGCCAGGAAGACGACCGCCGAAAACACTGCCGCACCCCAGCGCCGAACGCCGAGCAGGTACACGCCGGCGATCGCCGGCGTCAACTTGATCCCGGCCGCCACGCCGACCAGCAACCCCGATAGCCACCAGCGCGTCGTCCAGGCCGCCCACAGCACCGCCAGCATGAGCAGCACGTTGACCTGGCCGTAGTCGAACGTGCTGCGGAGCGGCTCGATCCAGATGGTGACCGCCGTCCACAGCATCGCGACGCGGTGACCCGCCCCCGCGGGCACACCCATCAGGCGCTGGCTCAGCCGGATCGCGCCGTACAACGCGGCGATCGTCGCCACCTGCCACAGGAAGGCCACCAGCGCAAACGGCAGCAGGTGCAGCGGGTAGAACACGACCGCCGCGAAGGGCGGATAGGTGAACGGCAGCGGGAAGTCCGGCGTCTGGTCGGCGTAGACGTAGCTGTACAGGGTGCCGGGATGGTCGAGGGCGGCGGCGCCGCCGAGGTAGACGTGCAGGTCGACGAAGTTCGCGCCGTTCGGCGCCAGGTACGTCCAGGCGAGTCGCGCCGCGACGCTCGCGATCAGCAGCGCCGGGGCCGCCGCCCGCCGCCGGGTGCGGGGTGCCGCCTGGGCGGCCGGGATGGTGTCTATCCGCCCGACTTTAGCCATCGCCCGGTGTTCTGTGGGCCGCCCGGTCACCGCCGTCACTCGTATCGGTAACGATCGAATAAATGCCACACGTGTCACTTGAGTCACACCAGTATCAACGTAACTTCGGGGCCGAACCCATCATCGACAACCAGGGAGAGTCATGCCAACCATCTGGACCTATCTGCGAGCGGCCGCCGTCTTGGTCGGTTCGTCCGCCGCCCTACTGACGGGCGGGATCGCCCACGCCGACCCCGTCCCCGCGCCGCCGGTGCCGAACATTCCGCAGCAGCTGATCAGCTCGGCGGCCAACGCGCCTCAAATCCTGCAAAACCTCGCGACCGCCCTCGGCGCCACCCCGCCCGCGGCGCCCGCTTCGCCGGGCATCACGTTCCCGGGACTGCCCTCGGCGACGTCGCCCGTGTCGCCTTCGGCGGGCGTCCCGTCCATTCCGGGGCTCACCCCGCCCGCCGCGGCGACGGCCCCGGCGGCGACGCCGACCATCCCGGGCCTCGGTTCGCTCCCGGGCCTGGCCCAGACCACCCCGGCGGCGCCCGCCGTTCCGGCGGCCCCGTCGATTCCGGGCCTGCCCGCCATCCCGGGCCTGTCCTCGCCGGCGGCTCCCGCCGCCCCGGCGACACCGCAGATCCCGCAGGCGAAGGTGGACATGCCGGCCCTGCCGTCGGGCCTGCCGGTCAACGTGCCCGCGCAGCTGACGATCCCGCAGGATCTGCAGGCGCTGGCCACGGGTCAGGCCCCGGCGGCACCGGCGGCACCGGCCGCACCGGCGCCCGCCAGCCCGATGTCGCCGCTGCTTTCGGCCCTGCCCTGAGCAGCTCGATACCCAACTGAACCGCCACTAGCCAGGACCGGAGGACATCGTGGCAACCACTAGGAATCTGTCCAAGGGTTTGGCCGCTGTTGTCGTGGCGTCGGCTGCCGCGTTCGGGTTATGCCCGAGCGCGGCGGCCGACCCGGCGGCGCCGCAGCCGACACCGCAGCCGAACTCGACCCAGCAGCTTCCGGGCCTGCCCGCCCTCTCGGAGCTGAGCCCGATCATCCAGCAGGCGGCGAGCAATCCGGGGCAGGCGACGCAGCTGCTGATGGCCGCCGCCCAAGCGTTCACCCACAATCCGACGGCGCCCGCCGAATCGAAAAACGTTGCGGCGTCAGTGAATAAGTTCGTGGCTGAGCCGGGGTCTCCGGGCGCCGCCCCGGCCGAGACCGCGCCGGCGCAGCACGTGCCGCCGTTGGGCATCGAGCCCGGGCTGCAGTCGCACCTGCCGCCGGGGATCGATCCGGCGCGCGCGGCGGGCCCCGGGCCCGTTGCCGCACCGCCGGCCGCCCCCTCCGCGGCCCAGTCCGCGCCGATGCCGCCCGCCGCGACGCCGGGTACCGAGCCCGTCGCGGCCACCGCGCCGGCGCCGCCGGCACCAGCCGCGGCCCCGGCCCCCGCGCCGGCACCCGCCGCAGCCCCGGCCCCCGCGCCGGACGCGGCACCCGCTCCTGCACCGGCTCCGGCGCCGGGCCTGGGCCCTGACGCCCCGCCCACGCAGGACTTCATGTATCCGTCGATCGGCACGAATTGCCTTGCGGACGGCAGCAGTTCGATCGCGACCGCGCTGTCGGTGGCGGGGCCGGCCAAGATCCCGACGCCGGGACCCGGGCCGGGCCAGACCGCCTACGTGTTCACCGCGGTCGGCACACCGGGGCCCGCCGAGGTGCAGAAGCTGCCGTTGAACGTCACCTGGGTCAACCTCACCACGGGCAAGTCCGGGACGGTCGCGCTCAAGCCGCGCACCGACATCAATGGGGATGGGCCGACGACGCTGACGGCGATCGTCGACACCGGCTCGGGCAGCATCATGTCGACGATCTTCGGGCAGGTCACCACCAAGGAAAAGCAGTGCCAGTTCATGCCCACGATCGGTTCGACGGTGGTGCCGTAGCTCTAAGCGTTCCAGCCGGGCGCGCGGCCGAGGTGGCCGAGGATGCGGTCGAGGTCGCTCGCGCCGTCGGGCGCGGTGACGGCCGGGCCGAACGGGGCGCCGTCCGTCGCGCGGTACTCACCATCCGGAATCGCGAACACCAGCGGTAGCACGGCGGCCACCACGTCATCCGGAAGCGCAAAGGGGGCGCCGATGCTCTGCGCGACGTCCCAGCCGTGCACCACGTAGTCCACGAAGTGGAAGCCGATCGCGATCGCGCCGGGGAAGGCCGCCCCCGGCCCGAAATCGGGCAACGAGAAACTCGCGTCGAGCACGCCGTCGGCGGCGAAAGCGTCGAGCACGTCGGCGGCGGCCGCGGCGTAGGTGCCGCCGGGGTCGGCCGCGACCGCCTCGACCACGCGGTCCGCCTGCCAAACGGTCGCGCTGTCGCCGTGGCCCCGGGCGGCCGCGGCGAACCCCCGATGCTGCGCGGTCATGTGGGCGAGCAGGTCCAACAGGTCCCAGCCCGCGCAGGGCGTCGGCCGGGACAGGTCGTCGCGCGTGACGCCCGCGACGACGTCGACGGAAGCCTGTACGGCGGCGCGGTGGAACGGTCGAACATCGGAAATAGTATGCATTCGTAGATCGTATGCGTGCGCATATTATCCGTCAACGCTACGCTTCCAGCATGGCGAGGGCGAGGCGTCCCGATCTCGCGGCGATGATGGGGCCGCTGGTCCGCGAGATGATGGCGGCCGAGGTCCCGGTGCTGGAAGCACACGGGTTGTCGATGTGGGGCTACATCGTGCTGAGCGCGCTCGATCGCTCGCCGGTGCGCAGCCAGGCCGCGCTCGCCGGGGCGATCGGCGCCGACAAGACGCGCATCATCCCCACGCTCGACGACTTGCAGGACCGGGGCTATATCGAGCGCCGGCCCGACCCGGACGACCGCCGCGTGCGCCTGCTTGAACTCAGCGAGGCGGGTCGGGCCGCGAAAGATGCCGCGCAGGAAGACATTCAGCGCGGCGAAGAGCGCTGGCTCGGGAGGCTGTCCGCCGAAGACCGTCGCCTGTTCCTGCGCGTCCTGCAGCAGCTGTCGGCGACGGACGGCGGCTAGCTAGTACGCCATGAACAGGATGGCGTCACGGTCGTACTCGAGGCCCGGGTGGGCGCTCGCGAGGTGAGCCTGGGTGAGCTCGACCAGCTCGTCCTCGTCCTTACCCGTGATGGCTTCGCCGCACGGACACGTGATGTGTGTCTTCACGTTGCCGCCTTTCCCTTCGCTGCTGCCTTCATCTGCTTCTTATACGACCGCACCTGTCCAAGGGAATGGGCGTCGACGATGTCGGCGACGGACAGGTGCGTGCCCGCCTTGCCGAAATCGCCGGCCGCCTCGCGCCAGCCCGTCGGCGTCACGCCGTACTGCTTACCGAGCAACGCCAGGAAGATCTTCGCCTTCTGCTCGCCGAAACCGGGCAGCCCCTTGAGCCGGCGCAGCAACTCCTTGCCGTCCGGCTGACCGGCCTTCCACAGTCCGGCGGCGTCGCCGTCGTAGTCATCCACGATGATCTGCGCCAGGGCCTGGATGCGCTTGGCCATCGACCCCGGGAAGCGGTGCACCGCAGGCCTTTCCGCGCACAACGCGGCGAACTTGTCCGGGTCGTAGGCGGCGATCTCGCCGGCGTCCAGGCCGCCCATCCGGTCCGCGATCTTCTTCGGTCCCGCGAAGGCGGTCTCGAACGGCACCTGTTGGTCCAGCAGCATGCCGATCAGCAACGCGAACGGGTCGTCTTCCAGCAGCGCGTCGGCGGCCGGATCTTGGGCAAGCTGCAGTCGCGGCATCAACACAGTCTAGAACTGCGAAGCGGAGGGGACTGTGCGCGAGGCCTTTGGGCAATGCGGCGAGATGAAACTCGCGGCTCATAGCCCCGAAGTGGGATCCTTTTTCAAATGAGCATCCACGACGGATCGCCCGCGTCGCGCCAGTTCGTGGCGTCCTCCCCGTCCATGTCCTCCCAAATGACCGCGTTTGCCACCGGAAAGGGGCGGTACGGTGTGCAGGCGGCGGGCTTCGCGTTGATCTTTGTAATGGTCGGGGGGGTCGTCACCCGGCGAAGCGAGGGAATGGCGATCGCCGGCGCGGGGCTGGTGGCGCTTTCGGTTCTCGCTCTGGCGTGGACCGCGTACGTGTGGTGGCGTTCGCGCCGAAAGATCATCATTGGCGTCACGAGCGAAGGCCTGACCGTCAATCAGCGCGACGTTTTTCCATTCGTTGACGCAAAGCTCGGCCCATGGGTGAACATGGGCCTGGCCCTTCACCTGCGACGTCGCCGTCGCCGGTTTGTTCTCGGCGGACGAGATCGTCGCATCGCTCCCACAACACGGCTCGAGGAGCCGCCCGTACAGACCGTCGACGCGTGGTTGTGGGACTCAGAGTTCGATGAGCTTCTCTCCGTCAGCGGCCGCGGGAGTGGGGTGGATGCGCGCGGGCCTGCACCGGGGGAACCGACTCGGTGTCTGCTGTTTCCCAACCCCTATTTGGCCGAACAGATGGGATCGTTTGCCTTCCGAAAACAAGCTCGACTTCAGCGATCGCTTTCGAAACCGAGCCTGGTCGTTGATGTGGACAACGACGCGATGCGGGTTATGGACCCGACCACCGACGCGCTCAGCGCCTCGGCCTCGCGCGCGGACGTGACCGCGACACCGACAAGTTTCCAGGCGGACAGCGTCACGAGCGGCGATGGCAGCACGCATGACTACCCCGCGACGCCCGGCCTGGTCGTGCGTGTTCCGGGTGCGCAACCACTGACCATCGGATGTCTCGACTTGGTGGGGTCACAATTTCGATTTTCGTGGCGCGGCGATGTGCCTCGGTCGAATGAACGCCCTGCCTATGTGGTCTCGGCGGCGGACTTGCGGACGCTCGTCGAGACATTCGGCCTGGCAACCCATCTGGAAGACGGGACAAATCGGGCTTGACCAGAAACCCGCCGAGTTATCGTGGCGTGGTGGTGGATGAGGCCAAATTGGAACTGATGCTGGCCCGAGACGAACTGCATCAGCTCGTCAATGCCTACTGCCGCGCCGTCGACCGCGCCGATTATGAAGCGCTGCGCGCCCTCTACCACCCCGACGCGACCGACTCGCACGGCTCGTTCTCGACGGGTGGCGTCGAGCAGTTCATCGACCAGCTGCGCGCGGCGGAACCCTACGTGCGTGTCTCCCAACACAACGTCACCACAACGAATTTCGTGATCGAGGGCGACGCGGGCCGCGGTGAAATCTACTGCCTGGTGTTTCACACCTTCGCCGGTCCCGAACACGACATCGACGTCATCATCGGCGGCCGGTATCTGGATCGGTACCTCAAACACGACGGCCGCTGGAAGTTCGGTCAACGCACGATCGTGGCGGACTGGGCGTACCAGAAGGACCCGTCGGAACTGGACTTCGGACACCCCAGCACCCGCGGCAGCCTGCGCGGGCAACCCGGCCAGGACGACCCGTCGATCGGCCTGTTCACACCCGACTGAACCGGTGGCATCCTTCTCGGCATGAGTGTGCGGGACGAGTCGACCGCCGGACGGCAGTTCGTGGCCAAGCTCCCGTTCCCGCTGTCCAAAGCGATGTCGAAAATGATCACCGACGAGGCGCGCCCCAACTGGGTTTACTTCATCGTCATGGGGGTGGCGCTGGCGGCGGTCTACGGGGGCTTCTACCTGGCGGAGCACGCCCCGGCCGGATGGGAGCACACGCCCACCGCCGGAGTGGTCGGCATCGTCCTCGTCGTGATCGCGCTGATCTATGTCGGGTGGCGCGCCACCGGGGAGGTCCGCATCTCCATCACGGGCGACGAGGTCACCGTCATGAAGCGGCACGGTGGTGTCTTCTCGTTCAGTGATGCGACGCTTGGCCTCTGGGCGTACGGCAGCGCGACCAAGGTGATGGGTAGCGCGCTGCACCTGCGGTCCGGTAGCCATCACTTTGTCCTCGGTGGACGGGATCATCGCGTGGCCGCCGGAACGCGGCTCGACGAGCCGCCCCAGGGCTACGTCGACGCCTGGCTGTGGCCGTCGGATTTCGACGAGCTGCTCGCCATCGTCGGCCGCCGAAGTCGCTTGGCTGCGCACCAACCCGGGCCGACCGAACTCGCTCGCTGTCTGCTGTATCCCAACATGGAATTGGCGCAACAGATGTCGACGTGGTCCGTGGTGGGCAAACAACGACTCTTCGCGTCGGCCTCGCAACCACTGGTGGCCCTGGAGCTGGGTGGGGATTCCATCCGCGTGCTCGACGCGAGCAACGGGGCGCTCATCGCGACGGCTCCTAGTGCGCAGGTGACCGCGACGCCGGAAACCTACAAATGCCGGCGGTGGCGAAACGGCCCGTCCTACAAGCAACCCAAGCCGTCGCCCGTTCTCGTGCTGTGCGTTCCCGGCGTGGAGCCCATGCCGATCGGATGCCAGGAGTACCGCGGCGTGCTGGACTTCTCATCGCGGTTCGCATGGCGCGGCACGGTCCCGGATCGGGTGAACCGGCCGGCCGATTATTCGGTCGCGGCCGGCGATTGGCTGCTGCTCGTCGATCGATTCGGCCTGACCCCGGAGCTGGTGGACAGGGCGCAGGTGAATTAGCCGCTCTTGCGGCGGAATTCGCGGCGGCTCTCCACGGGGCCGTGCGCGCGCGGGCGCTTGTCGCCACCGTCTTTGTGCTCCGAAGCGCCCGACGACTTCGCCTTCTTGCGATCGAGGGCTTCACGGAACTTGCGCTTCGTGTCGTCCTCTTCTTGCGGGTTCGATTCGGCCATACCGGCAGCCTAGCCTGGACAGCCGCGGCTGGCTTGTGGTTTTTACCGCTTGCCCGGCGGCATGCCGTAGACGTGCGAAATCCGCAGCGTCATCAGCACCCGCCGGTCGGTGACCATCGCCTCCCGGTACTCGTCCCAGTCCGGATGCTCGCCGGCGATGTTGCGATACAAGGCAATCAGACCCTCGACGGTGTCGTCGTCGGGCGCGGCGGCCGGGGGCGTCAGTTCCGCCTTCCCTTCGGCGACGGCATACGACCATCCGTCGTCGGCGTCGACCAGGATCGAGGCGCGGGGGTCGCGGCGCAGGTTGCGGGTCTTGGCCCGAGGCTCGGTGATCGACACGCGCACCACCAGCTCGCGCGGGTCGAAGTGATAGCTCACGTTCGACAGTTGGGGCCGCCCGTCGCGCTTGATGGTGGCCAGCACCCCGAGGGAGTTCCCGCTGATCACGGCCAACAGCTTGTCGTCGAAGACTTGGCGTCCCATGCACCGAGCCTACGTCGTGGTGAAATCGGGACATGACCAAATACGCAGCGTTCCTGCGCGGCGTCAACGTCGGCGGCGTCAACCTCAAAATGGCCGAGGTTGCCGGCGCGTTGACCGAGGCGGGGTTCGCCAACGTCCGCACGATCTTGGCCAGCGGCAACGTGCTGCTCGAGTCGTCCGCCGGGGCGGCCGCGGTGCGCAAGAAGGCCGAGGCCACGTTGCGCGAGAGGTTCGGCTATGACGCGTGGGTGCTGGTGTACGACATCGACACGGTGCGCGCCGTCGTCGAGGCCTACCCGTTCGAGCGCGAGGTCGAGGGGTACCAGTCCTACGTCACCTTCGTCGCCGACAAGGGGGTGCTCGACGAACTCGCCAAGTTGGGCGGGGGCGCCGATGAGAAGATCAGTCGCGGTGACGGCGTCGTCTACTGGCAGGTTCCCAAGGGCGCCACGCTGGACAGCACGATCGGCAAGACGATGGGCAAGCCGCGCTACAAGTCCTCGACGACAACCCGCAACCTGCGCACGCTGGACAAAGTGTTGCGCTGATTGCCTTGCGCGCCAACGTCACTCGTCGGGCACGTTGGTCAGGTAGCGCATCGCGTCGGACTTGGTCAGCCCCAGCGCCTTGGCCACCTCGACATACTCCTTGGCGGCCGCCGCCATCGCGGCGTCGGTCGGATCGAAGCGGGAGATGAAAGTGCCGAAGCGCCCGCGGGTTTCGACGATCGCCGCCGACTCCAGCTCGCGGTAGGCCCGCGCTACGGTGTTTGCCGCGACGCCGAGCTGGCCCGCCAGGTCACGCACCGTCGGGAGCCGGGAACCGGGCGGCAACGCACCCGCCCGAACCCCGTCAATGACCTGGGTTCTGAGCTGGTCGAACAGCGGTTTGCCCGCCTTCACGTCGACCTTCAGCCAATCCCGCAGCTCCACTTCTTCAGTATGTCCCAAGCACGACTATCTTTGTGGGATGCGAGTAACTGTGCTCAGCGGCGCGGGGATTTCGGCGGAGAGCGGCGTGCCGACATTCCGGGACGACAAGAACGGATTGTGGGCCCGCTTCGATCCCTACGAGCTGTCCAGCACGCAAGGGTGGCGCAAGAACCCGGAACGGGTCTGGGGCTGGTATCTGTGGCGCCACTACCTGGTCGCCGACGTCGAACCCAACGCCGGGCACCTCGCCATCGCCGCGTGGCAGGACCACGCGGATGTCACCGTCGTCACCCAGAACGTCGACGACCTGCACGAGCGCGCCGGCAGCTCCCCGGTGCACCACTTGCACGGAAGCCTCTTCGAATTCCGTTGCGACCGTTGCGATATGGACTACACCGGCCCGCTGCCCCGAATGTCCGAGCCGGCCGTGGAGGTCGAACCCCCGGTGTGCCACTGCGGCGGCCTGATCCGGCCGGACATCGTGTGGTTCGGTGAGCCGCTGCCCGACGAGCCGTGGCAGCACGCGGTGGATGCGACCCAGGCCGCCGACGTGATGGTGGTGGTGGGGACCTCGGCGATCGTCTACCCGGCGGCCGGGCTGCCGGACCTGGCGCTGTCCCGCGGCGCCGTCGTCGTGGAGGTCAACCCCGAGCCGACACCGCTCACCCGCAGCGCCACGATCAGCATCCGCGAGAGCGCGAGCCAGGCGTTGCCGGAGCTGCTGCAGCGGCTGCCCGCCCTGCTGAGGTAGGGCCGCGCGTCCTCGACCGACGCGGCGATCCAAGGACCACCACATGATCCGCGAACGTGATAGCGCAGGCGATATCGCCTTTGACTGTCGCCTATTGGTGCTCGGCGCCCGGCGCGGCGGGAAACCTACGGCCGCCGCGCCCGGCCCAGCGCCAGCTCCGACACCGGCAACGGCGCCCATATCGGCAGCGTCCATTCCCGCCGCGACGTGTCCACCTCGAACCCGGCGTCGACGATCGCCCGCTCGGTGTCGCGATGGGTGTGGCAGTTGCCGAACAGCCTGGGCCACAGCGTCGCGTCGGCGAAGCGCTGCCACCGGCCCCGCCCGCCGGCGCTGGCCACATGCTCGAGGAATCGCAGCTCGCCGCCCGGCCGCAGCAGCGAGTACATCCGGCCCAGCACGCCGGGAACGTCGCGCACCGAGCACAACACCAGCGAGCACACGACGGCATCGAAGAGCTCGCCGTCGCTGAACGCCTCGGCGGTCCCCCCGATCACCATGACCGGCACCGGCGCCGCCTCGGCCGCGACGCGGGCGTGGGCTCTCAGCCGAGGCTCGGGCTCGACGGCGATCACCTGCTCGACCGTCGGCGGATAGTTGGCGAAGTTCGTCCCGACGCCTGCGCCGATTTCCAGCACCCGGCCCGACAACCCGGCCACGTTCTCGCGGCGCAGCGCCCGAACCGCCTCGGTCTCGTGGGCGGCGACGACGGGCCAAACACGCGCGAAGAACGGGTTGTCGATCGTGCGCTCGGCTGCCTGCGTCATTTCCGCGACTCCTCCGGCGGTCGATGCGCCGCCACCCATGCCGCCAACATCTGGGGTGTGGCGTCTCGGCCGCAGTATCCCATTACCAATTGCCCACAGAACACGGAGGACAGCACTCGGTCGGCAAACGCCTCGGCGTCGCCGAACGGCAGGTGTGGCTTGGCGATCAACATGGCCGCGACGCCGTGCAGCGCGCTCCACAATTCCAGCGCGACGGTTGTCGGGTCGACCGGGCGGTAGGTGCCGTCGTCCATCAGCCGCTGCACGGTCGCGCGGATGTGCTTGAACGCGGAGTTGCTCAGCGTGGTGTCGACGCTGCTGCCGGAGCGCCACTCACCCATCGTGGCGATGCGGTACAGCCCCGGGGTCTGGACCGCGAGCCGGACGTAGGCCAGCCCCTGCGCGCGCAAGACCTCCACCGGGGAGGTGTGCGCGGCGGCCAGGCGCCGCATTTCGGGGTCCAGCTTTTCGAAGTAGCGCGCGCACACCGCGTCCAGCAGGGCGTCCTTGTCGGCGAAATGCAGATAGATCGACGGCGGCGTGACGCCGACGCGTTGTGCCACCGAACGGATCGACACCGACCCCGCGTGCCCGGTTTCCAGCAGCAGCTCGGTGGTCGCGTCCAGGATCTCGTCGTGCAGGCGCTCGCCCGAGCCGCGCGGGGCCCGGGCGCGACGCAGACCGTCGACCGACACGTCAACCAATGCGGGTCACCGATTCGTGGACTGGGTGCCCATTGTGTTGCACCGGCTCCCCGGTCGGCTCGGGGTGGAGCGCTATCTCGGAGGGCGCCTCGCTGATGCCGAACCGCTCGTGCACCCACACCAAAGGCTTTGGCGCCCACCAGTTCCAGCGGCCCATCACGTGCATGAAGGCCGGGACCAGAACCATGCGGACCAGGGTGGCATCCGCGAACACGGCGAGCACCAGGCCGAGGCCGAACATCCGCATGAAGGACACGTGCGCGGCGATCAGCGCGGCGAACGACATCGACATCACCAACGCGGCCGCGGTGATCACCCGTCCCGTGCGCGCGACGCCGTGCGCCACCGCTTCGTCGTTGGCGGCGTGCGCGTCTTTTCCGGTCGGGTTCGCCGGTCGGTACTCCAGCCAGTACTCCCGGATGCGGGAGATCAGGAACACCTCGTAGTCCATCGACAGCCCAAAGGCTATGCAGAACAACAACACTGGCATGTTCGCCACCAGCGTCCCGCTGGGCGTGGTGCCGAGCGCGCCGAGGTGGCCGTCTTGGAAGATCCACACCAGCGCCCCGAACGCCGCGCTCAGCGACAACACGTTGCACACCAACGCCTTCAGCGGCAGCACCGCGCTGCCGGTGAGCAAGAACAGCAACACGAACGTGACGGCGGCCATCAGCCCCAGCACGAGCGGGAGGCGGTCGGTCACCGCGTCGACGCTGTCCCGGTTGACCTGCGCGACGCCGCCCATTTCGACGGATCTGCCGCCGGGCCCCGGCACCCCGTGCAACCGCTTGAGCTGCGTGTCATTGGCCTGGGTGAACAGCGGCGCGGTGCTGTTGACGGTCAAGAACGCGCTGCCGTCGACCAACCCCGTGGCAGCGGCGGGTGGGCCCACCGGGTTTCCGTTCACGAAGGTCCCGCCTGGCGCCGAGACGCCCGAGACGTCGGGAACCCGGGACAGGGCGGCGGCGTACTTGTCCAGATCCCCCGGGTTCAGTCCGCGCACGTCACGGACGACGACGGGCACCGCGGTGGCGGAGTCGTGCGCAAACCCGGTGCGCAACTCGTCGCCGACCTGATGCGACGACGCGGAACGCGGCAGCACCCGGTCGTCGGGGAAGCCCCACTTGACCGAGAAGAACGGCAGCCCCAGCAACAGCAGCAGCGCCATGACGGCCAGGCCGATCGGCGCCCAGCGCCGCATCACGAACTTGCTCGACCGGTACCAGAACCACTGCTCGACCGGCCGGTGCAGGGGGTCCGGGCGGCGCAGGGCGTGGCGGATCAGCCGGCGCACGTCCAGCGAGTCCAGCCGATCACCCAGCAGCACGATCGCGGCCGGGGTCACCACGATGGATGCGGTGGCGACGAAGGCCACGGTGGCCACACCGGCATAGGCGAAGGACTTCAGGAAGTACATGGGGAACGCCACCGTCGCCGACATCGACAACGCCACGGTGACGGCGGAGAACAGCACGGTGCGCCCGGACGTGGCCATGGTCCGGATCAGCGCCTCGTTGCGGTCGCTGCCCTCGGCCAGCTCGTCGCGGTATCGGCTGACGATCAGCAAGGTGTAGTCGATCGCCAGCGCCAGGCCCAGGGCGGTGCTGAGGTTGAGCGCGAAGATCGACACCTCGGTGGTGAACGTGATCAGCCGCAGCACCGTCATCGAACCGACCACGGCCAGCGCGCCGAGGGCCATCGGCAGCGCCGCCGCCAGCAGCCCGCCGAACACCCAGATCAGCACCAGGAAGCTCAGCGGAAGCGCGATCATCTCCATGACCACCAGGTCTTCCTGGTTCTGCTTGTTGATCTGCGCGTACTGCATCGCCGGGCCGCCGGCGCGGACGGCGACACCGTCGCGGTCGTGGACGAATTGGTCCGCCAGGGTTTGGGCGTTGCTCTGCGCGTAGTTCTCGCCGCCCTTGAGGTTGATGACGATCATCCCGGACTTGCCGTCCTTGCTGATCAGGTCGGCGGCGGCCTGCGGCGGTGCGGTCCAGGCCGAGGTCACGTTGTAGACCAACGACGACCCTTGCAGGTCGCGGACGAGGTCGATGCCCACCTTGCGCGCCTGGTCGCTCTGGGCGCCCGCCGGCGAGGTCACCATGACCAGCATCTGCTGTCCGCTCTGCCCGAACTTTTCGGTGAGGATCTGGATGGCGTGCGCCGATTCCGAGTTGGGGTCTTGGAAGCCCCCGGGTGACAGGCTCTTGGCGACAGGAATGCCGAAGACGGCTGCCCCGATGAAGACCAGGATCGCGATCGCAATTATCCGTCGTGGCGCAGCAATAGCCAGTCGAGCGATCGCTTGAAGCATGTCCCCGGTCCTCCCGCCGCCGTGCCGGTCCCGCTGGGCCCGCCACTGACTGGGCGGTAACTTATCAGCGATAACTGACAGGTGTCAAACAACACTATCCATAAACACGGCTCCCCGCGGTCGGATGGTTCAAACGGGCCGAAACCCTTCGTTTTCGGTGCGGCGGCTATGGGCTCGGCCCGGAAAATGGCCGGGATCCGTGCGGGTCACGGCGGCAATCCCGCCCGGCGGCCACCGGCCTACCCGCCGGAAACCTACCGGCCGGTAAATTGCCATTATTTTCCGAATCGTGACTCATCGATTCCTTAGAGGCGGCCCATACGCTCATAGTCATGTGGATCGACGACTCGAGTGCCGACGTCATCAAGGCTGACTTCGAGGCTCTCTACCACGGCGACGTGCTGGTGGAAGGCGAGACCTCCGAGCAGTTCGAAGACCAGCACACGCTGCCTACGGCAAGCTGACCGCCATGAGCGTGCTAGCACGGCTGCTGATGGCCGAACCCGCCATCACCCGATGGTTCCGTCGATAGCGACTGATCTTGCTTAAGACGAAAACCCCCCGCGCATCGCGGGGGGTTTTCGTTCCACCGGCTTAGCGGGGGGCCATCCGAATGGCGCCGTCCAGGCGGATGACTTCCCCGTTGAGCATCGGGTTCTCGACGATGTGCACCGCAAGCGCGCCGTACTCGTCGGGGTCACCGAGCCGGGCCGGGTGCGGCACCTGCTTGCCCAGCGACTTTTGCGCCTCCTCGGGCAGCGAACCCAGCAGCGGAGTCTTGAACAGCCCCGGCGCGATCGTCACCACCCGGATCAGCTCGCGCGACAGGTCGCGGGCGATCGGCAGCGTCATGCCGACCACGCCGCCCTTGGACGCCGAGTAGGCGGCCTGGCCAACCTGGCCCTCGAACGCCGCGACCGAGGCGGTGTTGATGATGACGCCGCGCTCCTCACCGAGCGGCTCGGTCTTGGCGATGCGCTCGGCGGCGAGGCGCAGCACGTTGAACGTGCCGATCAGGTTGACCTCGACCACCTTCTTGAAGCCGTTCAGCGGGAAGGGACCGTCCTTGGACAGCGTCTTGATGGCGTTGCCGATGCCGGCACAGTTGACGTCGATGCGCAGCGGGCCAAGCGATTCGGCCACGTCGAGCGCCTTGGTGACGGCGGCCTCGTCGGTGACGTCGGCCTCGACGAAGCGGGCGCGCTCCCCCAGCTCGCGGACCGCCTCCTCGCCCCGCAAGTCCAGCACCACCACCTGCGCGCCGGCGTCGAGGAGCCGCTTGGTGGTGGCCAGGCCCAGGCCCGACGCTCCCCCGGTGACGACGGCTACGGCGTCCTTGATCTCCATGCGGGTTCTTTTCCTCTCGTCCAGCCAACCAGTTGGTTGGCGACTATACCCAGTCCCCGAGGACCGAATGGATGTCGGGCGTCGGCTCCGCCGGGCGCGGAATGTCCGGTGCGGTGCGGGAGAACCGCGGCGCCGGCAACGGCTGCAGGCCGCCGTTCACCTCGTAGAAGGTGTTGCGCTCGGTGATGTGCGGCTCGGTCTGCACCTCCCCGAACGCGAGCACCGGCGTCACGCAGGCGTCCGAGTCGGCGAACACCTTGGCCCAGTGGTCGCGGTCGCGGCTCGCGAACGTCTCGGTCAGCACCGCCCGCAGCTCGGGCCAGCGGGCGGCATCGTTCTGCGGCGGCAGGTTGGCGGCGTCCAGGCCCAGCCCGGCCAGCATCGCCGCGTAGAACTGGGGCTCGATGGCGCCGACGGCGACGTAGCGCCCGTCGGCGCACTCGTACGTGTCGTAGTAGGGCGCGCCGCCGTCGAGCATGTTGGTGCCGCGCACGTCGGTCCACATGCCGGACGACCGCATCTGCCACATCATCTGGATCAGCACGCTGGACCCGTCGACCATGGCGGCGTCGACGACCTGGCCCTTGCCGGACGTCTGCCGCTCCCACAGCGCGGACAGGATGCCGACCAGCAGGAACATCGAGCCGCCGCCGAAGTCGCCGACCAGGTTCAGCGGCGGCACCGGCCGCTCGTTGGCCCGCCCGATGGCGTGCAGGATCCCGTTCAGCGAGATGTAGTTGATGTCGTGGCCCGCCTGCTGGCTCCGCGGGCCGGTCTGGCCCCAGCCGGTCATGCGGGCGTAGACCAGGCGCTCGTTGACCTTCGCGCAGTCCTCCGGGCCCAGGCCGAGCCGCTCGGTGACCCCGGGCCGGTAGCCCTCGATCAGCACGTCCGCCTTGGCGACGAGCTTGAGCACCAGGTCGCGTCCCTCTTCGGACTTGAGGTCGGCGGTCACCACGCGTCGGTTTCGGCTCATGGAATCCTTCACGACCCCGCCCGGCGCCCCCGAGGGCCGGTCGACGCGGACGACGTCCGCACCGAGGTCCCCGAGGATCATCGCGGCGTGCGGGCCGGGCCCGATGCCGGACAACTCGACAACACGCAATCCCTGCAGCGGTCCCGCCATTGGTGCACCCGACCTTTCGTCCGCTCTGACGTCCATCGCATCTTCGCAGCCGCGCCCTGCAGCCGCGCACCCCGGTCACATATGGTGAGCCCCATGCCGGAATCTGGGATCGCCACGCTCGCACCCGTCGCGGGCCTCGACGTCACGCTGACCGACGGCGTGCTGTCGGTGACCATCAACCGCCCCGACAGCCTGAATTCCCTGACGATCCCGGTGATCACCGGCATCGCCGACGCGATGGAACGGGCCGCCACCGACCCCGACGTCAAGGTGGTGCGCCTGGGCGGGGCCGGCCGCGGCTTCTGTTCCGGGGCGGGTATCAGCGCCGACGACATGTCCGGCAGCGGCGGCGTCCCGCCGGACGAGATCGTCCTGGAGATCAACCGGCTGGTGCGGGCCATCGCCGCGGTGCCGCACCCGGTGGTCGCGGTCGTCCAGGGCCCGGCGGCCGGAGTGGGCGTGTCCCTCGCGCTGGCCTGTGACGTCGTATTGGCTTCTGACAAAGCGTTTTTCATGCTCGCCTTCACCAAGATCGGGTTGATGCCCGACGGCGGCGCGTCGGCATTGATCGCCGCCGCGATCGGCCGGATCCGGGCGATGCAGATGGCGTTGCTGCCCGAACGATTGCCGGCCACCGACGCCCTGTCCTGGGGACTGGTCACCGCGGTCTATCCCGCCGACGACTTCGAGGCCGAGGCGGACAAGGTGATCGCACGGTTGCTCGCGGGCCCGGCGGTGGCGTTCGCCAAGACCAAGCAGGCGATCAACGCGGCCACGCTCACCGAGCTGGACGCCGCCCTGGACCGTGAATACGAGGGACAGTCCCGGCTGCTGGTGTCGCACGACTTCAAGGAGGGCACAACGGCTTTCCAGGAACGCCGCGCCGCCACCTTCACGGACCGCTAAGGGCTTACTTCACCCAGAACGGGCAATCCTTCCTCGCGTTGGCTTCGAATAAACTCGCGAGGAACGGAGAATCGATGGTGCGCTGCCTGGTCACCGGGGCGACCGGCTACATCGGTGCCCGGCTGGTGCCCCGACTGCTCGACGAGGGCCACGAGGTTCGCGCCTTGGCGCGCGACCCGGGCAAGCTGGCCGACGTGCCGTGGCGGGAGCGGGTGGAGGTGGCGCGCGGCGACCTCGGTGACGTCGAGTCGCTGACCGCGGCGTTCGACGGGATCGACGTTGTCTACTACCTGGTCCACTCGATGGGCGCCGCCAAGGACTTCGCCGCCGAGGAAGACCGCGCCGTGCGCAACGTGGTGACCGCCGCACGCCGCACCGGGGCGCGGCGGGTGGTGTACCTGAGCGGGCTGCATCCCGAGGGCACCAAGCTGTCCGAGCACCTCGAGTCGCGCACGGCCGTCGGCGACGCCCTCATCGACTCCGGCATCGAGACGGTGGTGCTGCAAGCCGGGGTGGTTGTCGGGTCGGGTTCCGCGTCATTCGAGCTGATCCGCCACCTCACCGACCGGTTACCGGTGATGACCACGCCGAAGTGGGTGCACAACAAGATTCAGCCGATCGCGGTGCGCGACGTGCTGCATTACCTCGTCGCCGCGGCGACGGCGCCGGTGCCGAAGTCGCGGACATGGGACATCGGCGGGCCCGACGTCCTGGAGTACGGCGACATGATGCGCATCTACGCCACCGTCGCGGGGCTCGGGAAGCGATATCTGATTGTGCTGCCGTTCCTCACACCCACGATCGCGAGCCTTTGGATCGGCACCGTCACCCCGATCCCGCCCGGGCTGGCGCGCCCGTTGATCGAATCGCTCGAATGCGATGCCGTGATGCGCAATTCGGACATCGATTCCATCATCGCGCCGCCGGCGGGCGGCCTCACGGGCTACCGCCGCGCTGTCGAACTCGCGCTCGACCGCGAAACGCGCGGCCTGACCGAGGCAACCTGGGCCTCCCTGGAATCGGACCCTGCCGAGCCGCTGCCGAGCGACCCGGACTGGGCCGGCGAGATCATCCACTACGACGTGCGGAGCGCCGAGACCGCCGCCGAGCCCGGCGAGGTGTGGCGGGCGGCCGAGGCCGGGATCGCCCGCAGCCGCCTCTTCCGGGGCTGGGTCGTCGAGGAGCGCAAACCCGGCAACGCGCTGCGACTGAGCTCGGGGCAGAGCTCGGTGGGCCAGGGGTGGCTGGAGATCGGCGTCGCGCCCCGCGACGGCGGGGGCAGCCACTACACGCAGCGGGCGACCTTTGTACCGTGCGGCCTGCCGGGACGGCTTTACTGGGTCGCGTTGCGGCCCTTGCGAATCGCCGCGCTGCGGGCCTTGGCGCGCGACGCCGCGCGAGGCGTCAGACGCCGAACAGCGGGGGCAGTGCGAGCACCATGATCAGGCCCCACACGAAATGCGTCAGCACCGGTGCCAGCACCCCGCCGCTGGCCCGGCGTTCCAGCGCGCACACCGTTCCCAGGATGACCGCGGCGAACCCGAGCATCGGGTTCCCGCTGACCAGGGTCGCGCAGACGTACAGCAGCGTCGAAATCACCACCGGACGGCGCCGGCCCAGCGCGGTGTAGAGCGCGCCGCGGAAGAAGATCTCCTCGGCCACGCCGTTGATCACGGTGATCGCCACGATGAACGGCAGATAACCGTGATGGGCGTACAGCAGCACCCGCGTGATCAATGCGGCGACAGCGGGGATCTCGCGGGCGATCAGTCCGCCCACCAGGAAGGCGCCGCCGAGGAGCAGGCCGGCGATCGTGCCCGTGATGACGGGCCGTTGGTTGCGCCCGCGCCAACAGATACCCCCCAGATGTAAAGGGCCCGAGAGGAATCCACCGGTGAGCCACACGGCCGCCAGCAGCAGGGTCAGCCAGTAGAAGCTCGTGTCGCCCGGGTGGCGGCGCAACGAGAACCCGAGCACCGCCGCGCCCACCGCGAGCGTGATGGCGACGACGACGCGCCGGCGCCGCACCATGCCGGGCGGTTCGTTGTGGGGCACAGCGACATTGGTGATGGCACGGCGCAATTCCGAGGTGACGCTGGCGCGATACGGCGTGGTCGACTGGGTCATGCCGGGCGCACCTTCGCGTTGAGGGCGAGCACGATGTCGAGGCCGGTGCGCACCGCGCCGGCCAGCGGTCCGGGGACATTGTTGACCAGCCGCAGGGTCGGCCGGGCGACGCGCGGGGTGATCGCGCGGGCCAGGCGGCGGATGCGCAGGGCGTCGCCGCCGGCCCACGCGGGGTCGCTGTCGGCCAGCTGGTGGGGATCGGTCAAGGCGTTGACGGGCCTGGGGCGGCGACCGGACCGGTCCGCCAGGGCCAGGGTGATCGCGTCCTCGACGCCGAGCAGTCCACCTGGCGGGTCGGGCACCCGATCGCGCAGGCCGCTGACGGACGCGACCATCGGATGGTCCAGCGACTCGACCAAATCCGCGGCCAGTCCCGGGGGCACCGGCAGCGCGACCCCGGTGACCAGCGATGCCAGGCCGGTGTCGACCCTGCCGACCGGTAGGGCCGCGTGCCACCTGCCGGAGATCCGCGCATACGTCTTGAGCAGCCCGCGGTAGGAGGTCGTAGTGGGCCCGGAGATGTCGTAGGCGCCCGCGGGCACCAGATTGGGATCCGCCGCGGCGACGAGATAGTGCAGGACGTCGCGGATGGAGATCGGGTCGATGGGGTTGTCCATCCAGTTCGGAATCGGGATGAGCGGGAACCGGTCGCCCACGTAGCGCATCATCTCGAACGACGTCGAGCCGGCCCCGATTATCATCGCCGCGCCCAGCCAGACCAGCTCGGGGCCGCCCTCGACCGTCAGGGCCTCGGCCACCTCGGCCCTACTCGTCAGGTGCTCCGACAGCGCCTCGTCGGCGGGCACGAAGCCGCCGAGGTAGACGATGCGCCGCACGCCGGCGTCCCCGGCCGCCACCGCGACGTTGGTGGCCGCGGCCCGGTCGGCGTCGCGGAAGCCGGGCTGCCCGATCGCGTGCACCAGGTAATACAGCACGTCGATCGGGCCGGCGGCGTCCATCGCGCGCTGTACAGATGTTGGATTGGACGCGTCGAGGGTGACGGGTAACACGTCGTCAAACCACCCTAAACGCTTGAGCCGCTCCGGGTTTCGGGTGGCGGTCACGACCTGATGCCCATCCTCCAGCAGCGCCGTGACCAGGCGCGAACCGACATAACCGGTGGCACCGGTGACCAGAATCCGCATACTCCCGACCCTACCGACGATGCGGGCGCATGCAGTCGCTTCGCTGATCCGGAAAAGTTAGAGCGGTATATATCGCGGAATTACCAATACCGGCATCGGCAACATGGGCCGCGTAAGGCGTGCTTATTCAACTCGGGTACAAAAGGCTATGACGCGGCATATTGAACTCGTGTGCATCAAATCGGGAATTACACAACGCGGGCAACGATGATTCCGGTGGCCTCTCGCAGCGAAACAAGCGCGACGTCGTCTCCGTTATGCGGCATTGAAGAATCGTTGCGGGCCAGGCTTTTTGGGGTCTAGTTGAATGCCGGTGCCATCGGCGCTGTCGGCGCGGGCCGCATCAGCCTGCCCGGAATTTGCATTCCGGCGCTGTGGCGTAGCGCACATTGAACCTGTCGGACGGCGGTAACGTGACCCCCTACATGGAGGAGATAATCGGGGGTAATTCGGTTCGGCCAAGATCGAGGACGCTCACAGCCGAGGCGGTTCCGTCCGTCGCAGGAGTTTCAGTAAAGTTCCCACCCAATCGATACACGCAGGATGAGACCATCGGCGCGTTGACCGAGTTCGCGGGTCCGGAATTTCGGAAGTTCGCCCGCAGCAGCGGGGTCGAGTTCCGAAACATCGCCCTACCACTGTCGCGATACGGCGAGCTGAGCGGCTTCACCGAGGCCAACGATGCCTACATCGAAATCGCGCTCGACCTGGCCGAGGAGGCGATGCTCACCGCGCTTGACCAGGCCAATGTCAAGCCGTCGGAGGTCGACGCCATCTTTTCGACCACGGTGACCGGGTTAGCGGTCCCGTCGCTGGAGGCGCGGCTGGCCACACGACTCGGATTTCGGCAGGACGTCAAGCGGATTCCGCTGTTCGGCCTGGGTTGCGTCGCCGGCGCGGCCGGCATGGCCCGGGTGCACGACTACCTGCGCGCATTCCCCGCTGACGTGGCGGTGCTGCTGGCGGTCGAGCTTTGCTCGCTGACCGTGCAGCGCCAGGACCATTCGCTCCCAAATCTGGTGGCTTCCAGCCTGTTTGGCGATGGTGCCGGCGTCGTCGTCGCCGTGGGCGCCGACCGCGCTTCCAGATCGGGGGCCGGGCCCAAGCTGCTGGCCACCCGCAGCCGGACCTACCCGGACACCGAGGACGTGTTGGGCTGGAACATCGGCAGCAGCGGGTTCCAGATCGTGCTGTCCGTGGAGATTGCGACCATCGTCGAGAAGTACCTGGGCGACGACATCCGCGACTTCCTCGCCGACCACGGGCTGAGCACAGCCGACGTGTCGACGTGGCTGTTGCACGCCGCGGGTCCGAGGGTGATCGACGCGGTCCAAGACGTGTTGGAGTTGCCCCCGGATGCGTTCGCGCACACCAGAAACTCGTTGCGCAACAACGGAAACCTTTCGTCGGTTTCGGTGCTTGATATACTGCACGCCACCATGGCCGACCCACCGTCGCCGGGCTCCATCGGGCTGATGATCGCGATGGGACCGGGCTTTTCCGCCGAACTCGTCCTGCTGAGCTGGTAGGGCGCGATACAGCTATGTATTACTTGCTGATTCTCGCGGTGGGCGTCGAACGGCTCGCCGAGCTGGTGGTCGCCCAACGGAACGCGCGATGGTCTTTTGCCCAGGGCGGCAAGGAGTTTGGCCAGAACCACTATCCGGTGATGGTCGCGCTGCACACCGCGCTGCTGTTCGGTTGCCTCATCGAACCCTGGGCGCTGCACCGCCCGTTCATCCCCTGGCTGGGCTGGCCGATGGTGGTCGTGCTGGCGGCCAGCCAGGGGCTGCGCTGGTGGTGCATCCGGACGCTGGGCCGGCGGTGGAACACCCGGGTGATCGTGTTGCCCTACGCGCCGCTGGTGGTCCGGGGCCCCTACCGATGGCTGCACCACCCGAACTATGTCGCCGTGGTGGCCGAGGGGTTCGCGCTGCCGCTGGTCCACACCGCGTGGCTGACGGCGATCATCTTCACGCTGGCCAACGCGATGTTGCTCCGGGTGCGCCTGCGGGTGGAGAACTCCGCCTTGGGGTACGTATGAGCGGCTACGACTCCGACCTGCTGATCGTCGGCGGCGGCCCGGGCGGCCTCGCCACGGCGTTACACGCTCGCCGCCAAGGGCTTTCGGTGATCGTGGCCGAGCCCCGCGAGGGCCCGATCGACAAGGCGTGCGGCGAGGGGCTGATGCCCGGCGGTCTGGCCGAGCTGACGTCGCTCGGCGTGGATCCGGCAGGGATGCCGTTCCGCGGCATCGCCTACGTGAACGAACAACGCCGGGCGGAGGCGCGGTTCCGCAGCGGGCCGGGCAGGGGCGTGCGACGCACGACGCTGCACGCGGCACTGGCGGCGCGGGCCAAAGAGGAAGACACCGAGTGGATCCGGGCCCGCGTGACCAGCGTCCAGCAGGACGCGCACGGCGTGACCGCCGCGGGAGTGCGCGCTAAATGGTTGGTGGCGGCCGACGGGCTGCACTCGCCGGTGCGCCGCGCCGTCGGAATCCAGGCCAAGGCCGGAACGCCCCGGCGCCACGGCGTGCGGTGGCACTTCAAGGTGCCGGCGTGGTCGGAGTTCGTGGAGGTGCACTGGTCCCGCTGGGGTGAGGCCTACGTGACCCCGGTGGAGCCGGACCTGGTCGGCGTGGCGATCCTCTCCGGGGGGCGACCCGACCTGGCTTGGTTCCCCTGGCTGGCCCGCCACCTGCAGGGCGCCGAGCGCGGGCACCCCCGCGGCTGCGGCCCGCTGCGCCAGGTGGTCTCCCGCCGCGTCGCGGGCCGGGTGCTGCTGGTGGGAGACGCGGCCGGCTACGAGGACGCCCTGACCGGCGAGGGCATCAGCCTCGCGGTCAAGCAGGCGGCCGCGGCGGTCGACGCCATCGCCAACGACACCCCGTCGTCGTACGAGGCCGCATGGCACCGGGTCACCCGCAACTACCGGCTACTCACCCGGGCGCTGGTACTGGGCAGCGCGCCGCGCGTCGCCCGCCGCGCCATCGTCCCGGCGTGCACGCTGCTACCGGGCGTGTTCGACCGCGCGGTGAACACGCTGGCGCGCTAGCGCGCCTTCCAGACGGGCTCCCGCTTCTCGGCGAACGCCACGGGTCCTTCCTTGGCATCCTCGGATCGGATCAGGGTCTGCATCTCGCGCATGGTGCGCTCCCAACCGGGCTCGTCGCCGACGATGACGCCGTCGTCGACGCCGTAGGCGATGCGCTTGCTGGCCTGCACCGACAGCGGCGCGTTGGCGGTCACCCGCGCCGCCAGGGCCAGCGCGGCGTCCAGCACGGAACCCTCGCTGACCACCTGGTTGATCAGGCCCCATTCGAAGGCGTCGGACGCGGTGATCGGCTCGCCGGTCAACAGCAATTCCATGGCCACTTTGCGGGGCAGCTGGTCCATGATCCGGAAGACGCCGCCGGCGGCCGCGATCAGCCCGCGCTTGACCTCCGGCAGCCCGAACGTGGCGCGCTCGTCGGCGACCACCAGGTCGCTGGCCAACGCGAGTTCCGTGCCGCCGCCCAGTGCGGTGCCATTGACCGCGGCGATCGTCGGCTTGTCGATGAAGTGGTGCACGTAACCCGCGAAGCCCCACTCGCCGTGCTCGGGGTGATACAGGTTCTCCCGGCGCGAGATCGCCTTGAGGTCCGCGCCGGCGCAGAACGACTTGTCCCCGGCGCCGGTGATCACCACCGCCCGCACGTCGGGGTCGTGTTGCGCCTGCTCGAGCGCATCCCCGACGCCGATGCTGACGGCCGCGTTGACCGCGTTGCGGGCCTCGGGCCGGTTGATGGTTATCACCATCACGTTGCCGCGGTGCTCGACAAGGGCTCCCGGCTGGCCGTTGCCAGCTTCGGTCACAGCAGTTCCACGATCGTGGCGTTGGCCTGACCGCCGCCCTCGCACATCGTCTGCAGTCCGTAGCGAATTCCCTTGTCGCGCATGTGGTACAGCAGCGTGGTCATCAGCCGCGCCCCCGAGCCGCCGAGCGGGTGGCCGAGCGCGATCGCGCCGCCGTTGGGGTTGAGCTTCTTCTCGTCGGCCCCGATGTCCTTGAGCCACGCGAGCGGGACCGGCGCGAACGCCTCGTTGACCTCATAGGCCCCGATGTCGCTGATCGAGAGGCCGGATTTCTTCAGCGCCTTCTGGGTCGCCGGGATGGGCGCGGTCAGCATGATCACCGGGTCGGCGCCGGCCAGCACCGCGGTGTGCACCTTGGCGATCGGGGTGAGGCCCAGTTCCTTGGCCTTTTCGGCGGACATGAACAGGATCGCGGCCGAGCCGTCGGTGATCTGCGAGGAGTTGCCGGCGTGGATCACGCCGTCCTCCTTGAACGCGGGCTTCAGCGACGCCATCTTTTCCATCGGGGTGCCGCGGCGGATGCCCTCGTCCTTCAAGACGATGTTGCCGTCCTGGTCCTTGATGCCCACGATCTGGTCGTCGAACGCGCCGGAATCCTGTGCTGCGGCGGCCTTTTCGTGCGATCCCAGGGAGAACTCGTCGAGCGCGAGCCGGTCGAAGCCCCACTGCTCGGCGATCATCTCCGCGCCGATGCCCTGATTCGGCGTGCGGTGGTACCGGTCCTTGAAGGCCTGCGGGTACGGGTTGCCGCCGTTGGCCAGCGACGATCCCATCGGAGTGCGCGACATCGACTCGACACCGCCGGCGACGACGACGTCGTAGTGCCCGGCCACCACGCCCGCCGCGGCGAAATGGATGGACTGCTGGCTCGACCCGCATTGGCGGTCGACGGTCACGCCCGGGACGGTCTCGGGCCAGCCGGCCGCCAGCACCGCGGTGCGCGCGATGTCGATGGCCTGTTCGCCGGCCTGGCTGACGCAGCCCCAGATGACGTCGTCGACGAGCCCGGGGTCGATGCCGGCCTTTTCGACCAGCCCGTTGAGGACCTGCGCGGACAGGTCGGCCGAGTGCACGCCGGACAGCCCGCCGTTGCGCTTACCGAGCGGGGATCGAACGGCCTCGACGATGACGGCTTCAGCCATGGTGGTGTCTCCTTTGACTTGGGGTCTGCGTCGATTGTCAACCAAGGGGTTGGGAGGGAGTGGGGCGGGGTGGTTTTCCTAGCCCACCTAGCCGAAAAGACGAACGACCGAGTTCAAGATGAATTCGAGTAGCACCCCGAAGACGCATTGGAGTAGCCCACTACGCACGCCAAGACCGGATCGCGTTGGACACCATCTGTGAGTGGGTGGTCCTACGGGCAGAGCGACCTCCCGAATCCAGCCAGGAGAGCAATACCCAACCAGGTCCGAGGAGCGACCAATGACCACAGATCCGAAGTTTGGTGCAATTCCGTCACCACGGCATGCCCTGGCAGCCGCGACGCCTCACGTGGCGACGGCGCTGACACCGCCGAACAGCATCGTCGTGCCGTCGCAATTGTCCATCTGGGGCAACGACGTCCACGGCGACTGCGTCACCGCCGAAGAAGCCTTCGCCAAGTCGTGCAACAACCCCGAAATCTTCATCAGCGAAGCCGATGTCATCGCATGGGCCACCCGGCACGGGGTTCTTGAGGGCGCAACACTGGTCGAGGTGTTGGACTTCATGCAGTCCGACGGGTTCTCGGGCCCGTCCGCGACCTACGACGACGGAAAGTACGTCTCGGTCGACTGGAGCAACTCCGACACCTTGCAGAACGCGATTTCACAAGGCCCGGTGAAGATCGGCGTCGCCGGAGAGCAGCTGCTCAACACCTGGCGCGCCAACGACGGGAAGAGCGGTTGGTTTGCGACGAGCTACAACGTCGACAAGAACGAAAACCACTGCGTCAGCTTGTGCGGCTACGGCACGATGAGTTGGCTAGCCGAGCAGCTTCAAGTCTCGGTGCCCAGCGGGGTGGACGGCACGAAGGTCGGCTACGCGCTGTTCACCTGGGACTCGATCGGCATCATCGACGAACCGTCCATGAGGGCAATCACCTATGAGGCGTGGTTGCGCACCCCGACAACCGTCTCCGTCGCCCGTTGGCCGGATTGGCTGCAGCTCGACCACAATCCGGCGACGATAGCCATCGTGGCTGACGGCGCGGATCTCTACCAGTTGCACGACACCGGCAAGATCTTTCGCTACACCGGAACACCGATCACCGGCTGGGAAATGCTGGACCAGAATCCCGACACCAAGATGATCGCGGCCAGCGGCGGCAACCTCTACCAGCTGCACAACACCGGAAAGATCTTCCGCTACACCGGAACACCGATAACCGGCTGGCAACTGCTGGACCAAAACCCCGCCACCGTGTCAATCGTGGCCGACGGGTCCAACCTCTACCAGCTGCACGACACCGGAAAGATCTTCCGCTACACCGGAACACCGATAACGGGCTGGCAACTGCTGGACCAGAACACCGCGACGATGCAGATCGCCGCCAGTGGAGGCAACCTCTACCAGCTGCACAACACCGGAAAGATCTTCCGCTACACCGGAACACCGATCACCGGCTGGCAACTGCTGGACCAGAATCCCGCGTCCGTGTCGATCGTGGCCGACGCGGGCCGCCTGTATCAGTTGCACAACACGGGAAAGATCTGGCGCTACACCGGAACACCGATGACCGGCTGGCAGCAGCTGGATCAGAATCCGGCAGCCAAGCAGATCGCCGCCGCCTCGGGAAACCTGTTCCAGATTCACAACACCGGTGCGATATGGGCATATGTCGGGCCGCCTAACACCGGTTGGCAGCAGCTCGACGGCAACGCGGCTTCCGTCTCGATCGCCGCGTCGGGCACCAGCCTGTACCAGCTGCACAGCACCGGCATGATCTGGCGCTACACCGGTCCGCTGAATCCGGTTCTGTAGCAGGTACTCAAGGGAACGGCCCTCGGAGAGGATTCGAGGGCCGTTCCTTTCCGCGTACTCAGCTTCGCGGCCATCACCCGGCGGGGTAAGCCACCGACTTGATCTCGGTGTACTGGTCGAAGCCGGCGACGCCGTTCTGGCGGCCCACCCCGCTGTACTTGTAACCGCCGAACGGCGTGTCGGCGCCGTACGGCGCGCCGCCGTTGACGCCCATGAAGCCGGCCCGGATGCGGCGGGCCACCGCCAGCGAACGCTCGAGCGAGCCGGACATCACGTTGCCCGCCAGCCCGTACTTGCTGTCGTTGGCGATCCGGATCGCGTCCTCCTCGTCCTCATACGGGATGACCGCCAGCACGGGACCGAAGATCTCCTCCTGCGCGATGGTCATGGAGTTGTCGACGTCGGTGAAAAGTGTTGGCCTGACATAGAATCCCTTGTCGAAGCCAGTGGGCGCGTCCGGGCCGCCGACCAACGCGGTGGCGCCCTCCTCGACGCCCTTGCGGATGTAGCCCATCACGCGGTTGCGCTGCACCTCCGAAATCACCGGCCCGCACAGGGTTCCGGGATCCTGCGGGTCGCCGCACGTGACGTTCTCGTAGATGCTCTTGAGGATCGCGACGCCCTCGTCGTAGCGGGACCGCGGCAACAGCATCCGGGTGGGATTGGCGCAGCCCTGCCCGGCGTGCATGCACGGCGCGATGCCGATCGCGCAGGCCGCGCCGAAGTCGGCGTCCTCCAAGACGATCGTCGCCGACTTGCCGCCGAGCTCCAGGAACAGCCGCTTCATGGTGGCCGCACCCTTTTCCATGATCCGCTGGCCGACCACGGTGGAGCCGGTGAACGAGATCAGGTCGACCTTGGGTGACAGCGTGAGCTCCTCGCCCACAAAGTGATCCGACGCGGTGACCACGTTGACGACGCCGGCGGGAATGTCGGTCTTCTCGGCGATGAGCCGGCCCAGCCTGGTCGCGTTGAACGGCGTGTTGGGCGCCGGCTTGAGCACCACGGTGTTGCCGGTGCCCAGCGCCTGGCCGAGCTTGTTGAGGGTGACCTCGAAGGGGAAGTTCCACGGCACGATGGCGCCGACGACGCCCACCGGTTCCCGCCAGACCTTGCGGGTGGTCAGCGTGCCGGTCAGGCTGATCACCTTGTCGCCGAGGTCGGTTTCCCAGGCATACTCGTCGATCAGCCGGGCCGGGTACTTCAGTCCGTCTTCGAGTGGGGCGTCCAGCTGGGGGCCGAAGGTGATGGCCCGCGGCGAGCCGACCTCGAGGATGAGCTCCTCGCGCAGCTCCTCCTTCTCCGATTCGATCGCCTCATGCAGCTGCAACAGGCAGCGCTTGCGCAGCTCCCGGTTGGTCGACCAGTCCGTCTCGTCGAAGGCGCGCCGCGCGGCGTCGATGGCGCGGTGCATGTCTTCCTTCGACGCGTCCGCGACCTCACCGAGCGGCTCCTCGGTCGCGGGGTTGATGTTGGTGAAGGTGCCGGCCTGGCCCTCGACGAGCTTGCCGTCGATCATCATCTTCGGCTCGAAACGGACCTTTACAGCCTCAGTCATGTTTGTCACTCTCTTCTGAGTCGTTGAGGGGCTACAGAGAGCCTTACTGGAAAGTAGCCGATTGGCAATATCCAACCTTCGGGAGGGCTGGCTAGCAGGGGTCGAACAGCACCGGCAGCGACGTCGGCGACCGGAAAACCTGCCCGCGGATGTGGGGGTCGTCCGCGTCGGGGTCCAGCCGCAGGTTCGGCAGCCGGTCGAGCAGTAGGTTGACGGCGGTGCGCATCTCCAGCCGGGCCAGGTGCATGCCGAGGCACACGTGCACGCCGTGGCCCCAGCCGAGGTGACCCCGCGCCTGCCGGAAGATGTCGAACCTGTCGGGATCGGGATAACGGTCCTCTTGGCGGTTGGCGGCCCCCAGCATCGGCATCACGGTCGAGCCGGCCGGGATCGGCACCCCGCCGAGTTCGGTGTCGCGGGTGGTGACCCGGGTGATGGTCAGCAGGGGCGGCTCCCACCGCACGCTTTCCTCGACCGCCTGCGGCAGCAGGGACCGGTCCGCGCGGACGGCATCCAGCTGCGCCGGATCGGACAGCAGCGCGAACAGCATGCTGCCCAGGGCCCGGTACGTCGTCTCCACCCCGGCCGGCAGCAGCAGGCGCAGGAACGAGTAGATCTCCTCGTCCTCGAGCTTCTCGCCGTCGATTTCGGCCTGGGCCAGGGCGCTGATCAGGTCGTCGCGCGGTTCGGCACGGCGGGCCTGCAGTATCGGCGCGAAGTAATCGCACAGCGCGGCCGAGGCCGCAAGCCCGCGTTCCGGGTTCATCAGCCAACTCAGCAGCGAAATCGACCACCGCTGGAACTGCGGGTAATCCTTCTCCGGCAAGCCCAGCAGGCCCGCGATGATCCGGCTCGGATAGTCGAAAGTGAACTCCTTGACCAGATCCGCCTTGCCGTTCGGCGCGAAGTTGTCGATCAGGCCGTTCGCCACGCGGCCGACCAACTCGTCCTGCCAGCGCGCCAATGACTTCTGCGAGAAGGCCTTCGACACCAATGACCGCAGCCGGCCGTGGATCGGCTCGTCCATGCCGAGCATCACGCCTTTACCCAGCACCGGGCCGAACGCGGCGATGACGGCGGCCGAGGAGAACGTCTCGTTGTCGCGCAGCATCTGCTGGATGTCCTCGTGGCGATACACGATGAACATCGGCAGGCCTTCCTCGTGCGGAAGCGCTCCCGACGTCTCGAGCCGCTGCACCGGTTCCTCGCGGCGCAGGCGCGCCAACTCGGTGTACGGGTCACGCACGTCACCGGAGATCGCGTCGTCGAAGGCGCCGAAGTCCTCCAGGTCGTCAAAAAGCTGTTCCATTACTGGTCCCCTGTTCTTTGTCGTCTCGCGGCAAGGCGCTCCAGCACCGGCTGCGGAAGAACCCGCGCCGCCAACACGATCGCTCGCTGGGGCCAAGTCAACGGCCAGGCCCCGCCCCGCATCGCGCCCTGTCTGGGAAGGCCCAGCACGATCCGCGAAAGGTGGTGCATGCCGGAAGCCGGAAGGATCCTGTTGGCCGCCAACAGCATCGAGGAGTCGGCGCCCACACCGCGGCGGCGGAACGCACCCCGGTCGGCCAGCGCCTTGAGCAGTCCGTCGGCGAAGCGCTCGGGTGGCCGGGCGAAACTGATCGCGAACCGCCCGCGAGTGTTCATCGTGTTGTGCAGCCGGGCGTACGGGCCGCCGAAGTCGCGATTGTCGGTGGTGCCCGCGTCTGTGATGATCTCGGTGTCGTACATGCCGGCCACCAAAACGGTGACTCCGAGACCGAACGGAGCGATCTCGCCCGCCATCGACTCGCCCCACCGCTCCAACGCTCCCTTGGCCGCGGCGTACGGCGCGGTGCCCGGTTGACCCCGGACGCCGGCCGCGCTGGATACCAGGACGATGCGCCCCTCCCCCGCCGCCCGCATCGACGGCAGCAGCGCCTGGGTGAGCGCGACGGGACCCATGACGGTGGTCCCGAACATCCTCTGCCACAACGCCATATCGGTTTCCTCGACGACTCCCGCGGCAGAGATCCCGGCGTTGTGCACGAGCGCGTAGGGGGCGCCGACGGCTTCCTCGATCGCCTTGGCGGCCGCCGAGATCGACGCGGCGTCCAACAGGTCGAGCTGCACGCCGATCAGCCGGTCGTCGTCGGGCGACGCGCCGGTTTCGCTGCGCAGCAACGGCATTCCCTTGTCGGGGTTGCGCATGGCCGCGACCACGCGCCACCCTTCGCGGTACAGGCGCACGGCCGAGGCGAACCCCAGCCCGCGCGACGCGCCGGTGATGACGACCGTGCCCGGCTCAGCCATTCTTGCCCGGGGTCACGCAGGCGCCCTGACCGGGCGGCGGCGGCTGGACGACGGGCCGGCCGTCGGGTTCCCCGCTCGCCCAGGTCGACCAGATACCGACGGAGTACGGCCCCTGGGCGCCCGCCTTCTCGTAAAACCCTTGCGGGTCATACACTTTGGCTTCGGGATACGGCCACGGGCAGGCCACCGAGGTCGCGGCGTGGCTGACTTTGATGACCCAGAACCAGGCACCGTAGGCGAAGTAGGACACGTTGATGATGGCGAACATCACCAGGAACGTGCCGAGCACCGGGCGGCTCGGGAAGATCCTGGCCTTCGCGGCCAGCTTCTCGGCCACGGATTTCCCGGTGTCGTCGCGGTAGCAGAGGATCGCCGCGGGCACCATTACGAACGTCACCGAGAACGACTCCCAGATCAGCGGGAACTGGAAGGTCGTCCCGGTGAACACCGAGCCCCACGGAATCACCTGCGAGTAGATGTACATGCCCCAGTGGATGAGGGTGTTCTCCAAAAACGCATCCATGACAAAGCCGATCACCATGGTGACCAGTCCGAGGCAAACCAAGGGGTGTCGCGACACAAAAGCCTCGGGCCCGTATTTGGCCTGCAGCTTCCGCAGAATCCAGACCGCCGGGAAGTAGGGGCCGAAATAGAACATGACGTAGCCGAACACCACGAACGGCTCGACCGTTGGCGACAACGAGACGAGGGGCCACGACTCCGGCCAGTGAACGAGGTCGGGGTTGTACACCGCGAACGGCGACCAGTTCATGATCGGGTCCTGCCACACGATCAGCGTGGTGCACAGGAACATCAGCATCACCGGGCTGCCCGGATTGCGCCGCCAGCCCCTGATGAACACCAACAGCAGCACGATCAGCGCCACCACGGTGGCCCAGTCCAGGAATCCGATGTAGTCCAGCCCGAACGTGAATTTCACCGGACGCGGCCGACCTTGCACGTTTGGGTTGGCGACCCGCGGGTCGAGCGCGACGCGGGCGTTCGCGATGAAGAACAGCGCGAACGCCGCCAGCGCGGCGCCGGCGATCCAGCCGCCCCAGCCGCGCTTTTCGCGTCGCGGTGCGGCCGGCGGCTGCTCGTGCGCGACGGGTGGTGTGGATTGTTCCGTCGACATCAGCCGTCCTCTCCGAAGCGATCGACCAGGCGCGAGTTGGTGCCGTCGGCGTCCAGCGTCCGCGCCACCAGGTAACCGGCGCCCATCCACGCCCGCCGCGTCCACTTGCCGAACGACACCCGGGTGCCGGGCGCGCCCGAGGCTGCGGGCAACATCTTCACCCGCTCCAGCGCCTCCTTGACGCCGCGCGGGCTGAGCGGGTGGGCGTCGGAAAACGCGCGCACGAGGGTTTCGGCGACATCCCGGTTGACCACCAGCACGCAATATTCGGGGCGGCTGCCCTCGTACTTGGCGGCGTAGCGATCGAGGAAGTCCTGGCCGACCCGATTCGCCTCGTCGTACTGGTCGACCCCGATCCAACCCATGAACGCGTTCCACATGATCGGGTTCACCCACGCGTTCTGGAAAGCCGTGGTGGTGAAGCGCGGCGGGTCCCAATCGACGGCCTCGAGCGCCGGGTTGATGAACACGATCCCGAAGCCGAAGCCCAGGTGCACGATCGCTTCGGCCTTGGCGTCGTGCAGGGTCCGCACGGCGTCGTTGATGTCCTGCGCGGTCTGCGCAATCGCCGCCTCCGCGACGATGCGGATGCCCTTGCGCCGGCAGGCACTTCGTAGATTCTTCAGGTAGGTCTCGCCGATCAGGTTCTGCTCCACGAGCACCCCGATCTCGGCGAGCCCGCGTTTGGCGACGAGGTCCGCGATGAAGATCGGCTCGTCGGTCAACGAACCCTGCGGGAAGGAGAAGGTCCATTCGCCCAGCCAGTCATCGGTGCCGGTGACGCTGATCGCGGGCACCTTGAACCGCTCCTCGATCGCTTCGCGGGTGGGTACGCAGTTGTCGGTGATGTGCGGGCCGAACACCACCAGGCAGCCCTCGTCGACGAGCTCGCCGAAGGCGTCGATCACCGCCTTGACCGATCCCTTCGGCAACCCCTCCACCTCGCGGTAGATCATTTGCACCGGGCGATCGATCAGCCCCTGTTCCCGGGCTTCTTCGAAGACGAGGTCGAAGCACCGCGTGAAACTCGCCAACAGTTCCTCGGGGAATCCCGGTGGCAGCCTGAAGTCCATCAGGTAGCCGACCTTGATCGGTTCTGCGGTGCTTTCGTAGGACATCTGACCTCCCGGGTGGCATACCTACGCGCCCGAACTCATAAACCTAATATTTGTTCTGACCCTAGCGGTGGCCCTGTGCAGCGTCAATCGTGGGGCCCGCCGGCCGCACCCAAATAGATGTCGATCATCTCGCCCAGTCCCTGCCCCACCGCGACGTCGTCGGTGAGCGGGCCGGCGATCGCGGCGCGGGCCGCCTCGCGCATCGTCAGACCCTCCGCCACCAGCCGGGCCGCCGCGATCAGCACGCGCGTCGAGGCGACCTCGCGCAGGCCGCCGGTTTCCAGCCGGCGGATCGCCTGCCCCAAACGCACCAGCTCGGCGGCGGTGGCGACGTCCACTGCGGCCTCGTGCGCAATGATCGCCTCCTCGACATCGGCTGCCGGAAAGCCGAATTCGATGGCGACCATCCGCTGACGCGTCGAATCCTTGAGGTCCTTGAGCACGCTTTGATAGCCCGGGTTGTAGGACACCACCAGTCCGAATCCGGGTGCCGCGTCCAACGTGACTCCGAGACGCTCGATGGGCAGCTGGCGGCGGTGATCGGCGAGCGGATGCAGCACCACGGTGGTGTCCTGCCTGGCTTCCACCACCTCGTCGAGATAACAGATCGCCCCCTCGCGCACCGCGCGCGTCAGCGGTCCGTCCACCCAGACCGTCTCGTCGCCCTGCAACAGGTACCGGCCGACGAGGTCCGCGGTGGTGAGGTCGTCATGACAGGCGACCGTGATCAGCGGCCGGCCGAGGTCGTAGGCCATCGCCTCGACGAACCGCGTCTTGCCGCAACCCGTCGGCCCCTTCAGGAGAAGAGACAGCCCCTGGCGATACGCCGCCTTGAAGACGGCCTCCTCGCCGCCGATCGCCTTGTAGTAGGGCCGTACCGTCTCCGCCTCGGGGGTCGCGCCATTCCGGTAACCAAGCCCGGGCTCGTTGGCCATAGCTTCCCTTCCCCAAGTTGGTTGGAGCCTAACCGGAACAGATGTTTGTTTCAACGACCCGGCGGCGGACCTCGGCCGAGCGCAGCGCGGACCGGAACAGCGGCCCGATGACGCCGGAGAGTTGCTCCGGGCGTGCGATCGTCGCGTGCGCGGCGCTGCCGAAGACCCTGCGCAGCGACCGCACGTCCGTTCCCGCGCCGATCGTCAGGCACACGCAGCCGGTGCCCCGGCGGCGGGCTTCGGTCAAGGCGCGATGCGCGTCCGCGGCGCCGTAGGGGCGCTCGTATCCATGGTCGTACGCGAGCCCGTCGGACAGCACCACCAGCAGCCGCCGCGACGTACCGCCGCGCGCCTCGAGGACCGCCGAGCCGTGGCGGATGGCCGCGCCGAGGCGGGAGAAGGCGCCGGGTTCCAGGCTGTTCAGCCGCCGCATGACCACGGAATCGAGGTGGTCGTCGAATCGTTTGACGGGCACCATGCTCACCGCGCGCCGGCCCTGCGAGTAGTAGGCGTACAGCGCGACGCGGTCGCCCAGGTCGTGCAGCGCGACGGCGAGGTTGGCGACGGCCGCCCGCTGTTGCTCGTGCACCGTCCGCCCGGCCGTTCCGGGCTCCGCCGCCGAACCCGAAACGTCGAGCAGGAGCAACACCGACAGGTCGCGCCGGCGGCGCAGGCTGTCGAGATAGACCGCCTCGTCGGGCACCGACCCGGCCAGTACCTCAACGCGGGCCTCCACCGCCGCGTCGATATCGATGTCGTCGCCCTGCGACTGGCGGTGGCGGCGGTGCAATCCCATCCCCAGGCGGGACAGGGGGCGCCGCACGCCGATCGCGGCTTCGATGGCTTGGGTCGCCTGTGCCTTGATCGTCGGCTCGACCTCACGCACCGTGCACCACGCGGGACGGTAGCTCTTGCGCGCGAAGTCCCATTCGGGATACGTCAAGCCGTCCCCGGGCGTCGGGGCGCGGTCGTCGGTGCTGTCATCGGGCGACGTGGACGCCAGCGAGGCGACCGCGTGCGGCCCGCGTTTCGCCGAATTCGTCCGGTGCGTCGGGGTATCCGCGCCGGGCGGTCCGCCGCCGCTGCCGGTCTTGCGCGCGGACGACAGCATCTTCTTCAACCACTTTCCGATGAAGCCGCCCCCGCCGATGGGGCTGGTGAACACGTCCGGGTCGTCGGAATCGTCGGTCTGCGCGTCGTCCAGTTCGGCGAGTTGCCGCGCCCGGCCCCGCGGCACGTGCGGTGGGTTCGCCTCCTCTTGTGTGGCCGCCCGGGATGACAAGGCCAGCACCTTGCCCGGGCGGATCACGCCGAACTCGGGCGGTGGATCGGCGATTGCTTCTCGTCCCCTGGCGATCGTCAGCGACGCGGCGGGCGAGTCGGCGCGGCTCGCGATCTCGCGGTTGCCCAGCGCCGCCAGGCCGCCCGGCAGCAACGCGCTGTTGGCCGCCAGCGCGCGATGGCCCTCGACGGCCAAATAGCGCCTGGCCAGCCGGGGACGCCGAACCAGCGCGCGCACCGCGTCGGGCTCGAGGCTGCCGGCCGAGATCATCGAGGCCTGAACGGCGATCGCCCCGAGGGTCCCGGCCGCGCCGACGTGGATCGTCTGGCCGTCGGTCCACGAGGCTTCACCCGGCTGCAGTTCCATGACCGCGACGGGGCGGCCCGCGAGTGCGGATGCGAACATGCCGAGGGCCCGCGATCGGTCGCCACGCGCGTCGTTTGTCATCGGCCCCCGCATCGGTGCAGCTTGTTGACCAAATATCTGTTCCAGCGTAGGGTCCGGTTCCGCCCGCGGTCAATCACGGCGGGCGGTCGGTCGTACTTATCAAGGAGCGCACCATGATTGACTTCACCGACCGGGTGGCGGTGGTCACCGGCGCCGGGCGCGGGCTCGGCCGGTTGTACGCGCTCGACCTGGCGCGCCGCGGCGCCGCGGTGGTGGTCAACGACCTCGGTGGCTCGATGGGTGGGGACGGGGCCGACGCGCGGGTCGCCGACGAGGTGGTCGACGAGATCACCGAGGCGGGCGGCAGCGCCATCGCCTCTTACGACTCGGTCGACAGTCCCACGGGCGGGCAGGCGATCATCGACGCCGCCGTGGGCGCCTTCGGGCGGCTCGACGCGGTCGTCAGCAACGCGGGAATCTTCGGGACCGTGCCCTTTGAAGACATTTCCCCCGGGGAGTGGACGCGCATGCTGCGCGTGCACCTCGACGGCGGCTTCTACCTGTCCCAGCCTGCGTATCGGGTGATGAAGAACAACGGGGGCGGACGATTCGTGTTCATCTCCTCCTCCGCCGGAATCTTCGGCCAGCCGATGGAGGCCCATTACGCCGCGGCGAAGGCCGGCCTGGTCGGGTTGACCAACGTCATCGCCATCGAGGGCGAAGCGCACGGAATCTTCGCCAACTCCGTTATGCCGACCGGCTTCTCGCGCATGGTCACCGAGACGGTGGGCGACGAGAAGTTCCTCGCCGAATCCGGCTTCATGCGGGCCATCCGGCCCGAACTCGTCGTGCCACTGGTGACCTTCCTCGCCAGCACCGCCTGCACGTTCACCCACCGCAACTATTCGGCCGCGGCCGGGCGCTACGCGCGGGTATTCGTCGGCCTCAGCGAGGGCTGGCTGGCGGACGCCGAGAGCCGACCGACCGCCGAAGACATCGAGGCACACCTCGAGCAGATGTCGTCCACGGAGAGGTTCATCGTGCCCACGTCGATCGTCGACGAGGTGCTGGAAGTGTGTGAGCGGCGTGGCATCAGCGCGATGCCCGACGACGCCGACGTCGCATTCCCCGAACCTCGCGGGGGCTGAGTGCATAGTTGACCTAATATCTGCTCCAACGTAGTGTCCGGAAAAATGGACTTCTCCTACCCCGCCGAAGTGGAACAGTTCCGCACCGAGCTGCGGGACTGGCTGTCGGCGAACCTGACCGACGAGCTGGCGGCGGCCCGCCGCCCGGCCGGGCGCGACGACGCGGGGATCGAGTTATTGCGGGGCTGGAGCGCGACGATGGCCGACGCCGGGTGGGCCGCCGTGTCCTGGCCACGCGAATACGGTGGCCGCGGTGCGACCGTCCTCGAGCAGCTCGTCTACACCGAGGAGACCACCCGCGCGCGGGCGCCCATGCCGCTCAACGTCATTGGGATGAACAACATCGCCCCCGCGATCATGCAGTACGGCACCGAAGAGCAGAAGAAGACGCTGCTCCCCCGCATGATGCGCGCCGACGACATCTGGTGCCAGGGAATGTCGGAGCCCGAGGCCGGAAGCGATCTCGCCGCGCTGCGCACGCGGGCCGTGCGGGACGGGGACGAATTCGTGATCAACGGCCAGAAGATCTGGACCTCGCTCGGGCATCGCGCGGACTGGTGTCAGCTCTACGTGCGCACCGATCCCGACGCGCCGAAGCACCAGGGGATCTCCTGCCTCATCGTCGATATGGCGCTGCCCGGCATCGAGGTCCGCCCCCTCGTAACACTCAACGGCGACACCGATTTCGCCGAGGTGTTCTTTCGCGACGTCCGGGTGCCGGCCGATGCGCTGCTCGGGCCGCTGAACGCCGGCTGGCAGGTGGCCACCACCACGCTGAGCCACGAACGCGCCGGGGCGGCGCGGCTGTACGCCGAGATGCAGGTGCGGCTGGAAGAGCTGGTCGACGACTTCGCCGCGCAAGGCGACGCGCTCGAAGACCCGCTGATACTGCGGCGCCTCGGCGAAATCGCCGTCCGCATCAAGTATCTCGAGGTGCTCTGTCAGCGGTCGATCTCCGCGACGCTGCACGGCGGCGACCCCTTCGCATCGGCCAGCCTGGCCAAGACCGTGTGGGGGGAGATCGGCCAGGACATGGCCGCGCTGGCTTTCGACGTGCTCGGCAGCCACGGCGCCAGCGCCCCGTGGGCGAACTACCGCCTCTCGTCGCGCTCGCTGACCATCGCGGGCGGGACGACGCAGATCAACAAGAACATCACCGCGCAGCGCGTGCTGGGATTGCCCCGCCGATGAACCTCGAACTCACCGACGAGCAGGTCGCGCTGCGCGACACCACGCGGCGCTTTCTCGCCGAGAAGGCACCGATTTCGGGGCACGTGCGGGCGCTGCTCGACGATCCCACCGGCGTCGACGCGGCGGTCTGGCGCGGCCTGGCCGACCTGGGGGTGACCGGGCTGCTGGTGCCGGAGGAACACGGCGGGGCCGGGATGACCATGGTCGAGGCCGGCGTGGTCGCCGAGGAGCTCGGCGCGGCCCTGCACCCGGGGCCGTGGTTGTCGAGCGCGGTGGCGGCGGCGCGCGCGCTGACGCGGATCGCCGGCAATGGCAGTGGTGCAACGATTTTGGCCGGCATCGCCGACGGCAGCACCGTCGCAACCGTCGGCTTTCCGTTCGAGGGCGCCCCCGTCGAGGCGGCCGGGCAGGTCCTGCGGGGCGAGATCCCCGCGGTGCCCGACGCCGCGGCGGCCGACACCTTGCTGGTGCTCGCCGAGGACCCGGCGGGCATCGGCCTTTACGCGCTGAAGACCGGCTCGCCCGGGATTTCCATAACACCGGAGCGCGGTATCGATCAGACCCGCAAGTGTTTTCGCGTCGAGCTGGACGGGGCGTCCGCGCACCGGCTGGCCGCGGCCGCGCCGAACGACGTTGCGGCCGTGATCGACGACGTCCTCATCGCCACCGCCGCCGACGCGCTGGGCGCCGCGCGGGCGGTCATGCAGCTGGCGATCGAATACGCCAAGGTGAGAAAGCAATTCGGTCAGGTCATCGGCTCGTTCCAGGCGGTCCAACACCTGTGCGTCGACATGTACGAGACCGTCGAGCTGGGCCGCAGCGGTGTGATCCACGCGCTGTGGGCCGCCGACCACGCCGGCGCCGAGGAACGCCATCTCGCCGCGCTGCGGGCGAAGGCTTTCGCCGGGCGGCTGGCGACCGTGGGCGACACCGCCATCCAGGTGTTCGGCGGCATCGGCTACACCTGGGAGCACGACGCCCATCTCTACCTCAAGCGCCTGCTGAGCTGGAGCGAGCTTCTCGGTAGGCCCGACCGCTACCTCACCGAAATCGGTGCGCGCCTTGCCAAACGGGGTCCCTGATGGACATCGAATACCTGCTGACCGCGACCCGGTCGGCCCGCAATTCGCTCGACCTCGGCGCGCCGGTCGACATGGAGGACATTCGCGACTGCCTGCGCATCGGCATGCAGGCCGCCAACGGCTCGAACCAGCAGACCTGGCGATGGCTCGTGGTGACCGACCCGGCGCTGCGCGACAAGATCGCCGAGCTGTACCGCGAGTCGTATCTGCTTCGCGTCGGCGGGCAGCTGCTGGCCGATTTGCTTCCCGCGGGCACGCCGGAAAGTCGCATCATGTCGTCGACGGAATGGCTGGTCGAGAACATGGCGCGGGTGCCCGTGCTGGTGATCCCGTGCTACGAGCCTTACTTGCCCCGCGTCGACGGCGACGAATCGTTCCACCGGGCCACGCTGTACGGCTCGATCTTCCCGGCCGTGTGGAACTTTCAGCTCGCCCTGCACACCCGCGGCTACGGCACCTGCATCACGACGCTGCACCTGCACCGCGAGGGGGAGATCGGCCGCTTGCTCGGCATTCCCCCGACCTACGCGCAGGGCTGCCTGCTGCCGGTGGGCCGCCTGCGCGCCGGGCACACCTTCCGGCCGGCTCGTCGCCGGCCCGTCGACGAGGTGGTTGCGCGCGATGCCTGGGACGGTCCGGCGCTCTAGAATGGGGGCTTCGGCCCGGTCTGATAGCCTTTACCAAAGATTTGGTTCGGCCGGGAGGACGGATGCCTAGCAAAGCCCGGCCGTCGATCGCCGCCCGGGTAGACAACGCGGACGACTCCGGCACCCGTCGCACCGAGATCCTGCAGACCGCGGCGTCGTTGATCGCGTCCTCGGGATTGCGGACGTCGCTGCAGGAGATCGCGGACGCCGCCGGCATCCTCCCCGGCAGCCTGTACCACCACTTCGAGTCCAAAGAGGCGATCCTGGTCGAGCTGACCCGCCGCTATCAGGAGGACCTGACGCGCATCGGACAGGCCGCCCAAGCCCGGCTGGACGAACCCGACCCGCGACCGGCTTCGGAGCAGATCGTCGAGCTGGGATCGGCGATCGCGAATTGCGCGGTGCGACACGGGGCCGCGCTGCAGATGTCGTTCTACGAGGGCCCTGGCGACGACCCCGAGCTGATGAAGCTGACGCAGCAGGCACCCACCGCGGTCCAGGAGGCGATGCTGCAGACGCTGCGCGCCGGCAGGTGGAGCGGCTACATCAAGCCCGACATCGACCTGCCCACGTTGGCCGACCGCATCTGCCAGACCATGCTGCACGTCGGGCTCGACGTCATGCGCCACAATTCCCCGGCCAACCAGGTTGCCGGCCTGTTGTGCCGAATCATCTTGGCGGGACTGGCGGCCCGGCAACCCACCGACGCGGCGTTAAATCGATCCAAAGCCTTCGCGGCGGCAAACGCCGTCATCGACACGTGGGCCGACGACGGCGACGCGGATCCCGACGACAAGGCGGCCCACGTCCTCGCGGTGGCGCGAACGGAGTTCGGCCGCAAGGGATATGAGGTCACCACCATCCGGGACATCGCATCCGCGGCCGGGCTGGGCACCGGGACCGTTTATCGGGTGATCGGGTCCAAGGACGAACTCCTCGCGTCGATCATGGAGTCCTTCGGCAGGAAGGTGGAGGCCGGTTGGGTGAGCGTCTTGCAATCCGACGCCACGGCGGTCGAGAAGCTGGACGCGCTCAGCTGGGTCAACGTCAACGCGCTCGATCGGTTCTCCGACGAGTTCAGGATCCAGCTCGCGTGGATGCGCCAATCGCCGCCCAACACGCCGAACCCGGGCTGGCTGTATGCCACGCGGCTACGGCAGATGAAATCGCTGCTGTCCGAGGGCATCCGGTCGGGGCAGATCCGCATCGACGCCCCGTCCACGGCGATGCTGGCACGATGCGTCATCGGCCTGCAGTGGATACCGGAGAACATCCTTCGCGCCGTCGGCAAACGAGCCGCGCTGGTGCACGCCCGCGACACGGTGCTGCGTGGCGTCGCGGTCCGCGGCAAGTAGGTATTGAAACCAAATAACTGTTACCCATACAGTTGGGCAGTTAGAACCGGGTTGGCAGTGAGCGAGAAGAGGATTTCCATGACTATCGTCGATCGGTTGCGCTACGACGGCAAGCGCGCACTCGTTGTTGGCGGCGCGACGGGCATGGGCGCCGCGGCGGCCAAGTCGGCGGCCGAACTCGGCGCCGAGGTCATCGTGCTGGACTACGCCCCCGTCGGCTACGACGTCGCCCAGTCGGTGCAGGTCGACCTGCGCGACCCCGCGTCGATCGACGCCGCGCTCGCGCAGGTGGACGGTCCCATCCACGCGCTCTTCTCGGCGGCCGGCATCGCCGAGGGCACGACCGACCTGATGGCGATCAATTTCATCGGCCACCGGTACGTCATCGACCGCCTGCTCGAGAAGAACCAGCTTCCGTCGGGCTCGGCGATCTGCTTCATCTCCTCGGTGGCCGGCATGGGCTGGGAGAACGACCTGGAACTGCTGACGGAGTTCCTCGCCAACGCGGACTTCGCGTCGGCGCAGGAGTGGGTGAAAGCGCACGAATCCGAGGGCATCATCCACTACGGCTTTTCCAAGAAGGCCGTCAACGCCTACGTCGCGACCCAGGGTTACCCGCTGCTGAAGAAGGGCATCCGGATCAACGCCATCTGCCCGGGCCCCACCGACACCCCGCTGGCGCAGGCCAACGCCGACCTCTGGCTGACGTTCGCGCAGGACTACCGCGACGAGACCGGCTCCAAGGTCCACACCCCGGAGCAGATGGGTGACGTGATGGCGTTCCTGAACAGCGCCGCCGCGTTCGGCATCAACGGGATCACCCTGTTGGTGGACTACGGGCACACGATGGCGTCGCTGACCGGCGCCTACCCGCCCGGCAAGCCGATCATCGACCTGATCATGGGCCGGGTGAAGCTGTAGTGGCGATCGCGAGCGCGGCGTAGCCGGGCGAAGCGAGTCGCCACCATCGCGACTAGGGGCGCTACCGTCGGGGACATGGCACGAGTCATCGTCATCGGCGGTCACGGCAAGGTCGCCCTGCAGCTGGCCCGCATCCTGACCGAGCGTGGCGACGACGTGACTTCGGTCTTCCGCAACCCCGACCACAGCGACGACGTTGCCGCAACCGGCGCCGCCCCGGTGGTGGCCGACATCGAGCGACTGGACACCGGCGCACTCGCCGGCCTGCTGGCGGGTCACGACGCGGTCGTGTTCTCCGCCGGCGCAGGCGGCGGCAACCCGGCCCGCACCTACGCCGTCGATCGCGACGCCGCGATCCGAGTGATCGATGCCGCCGCGCGGACCGGCGTCAGGCGGTTCGTGATGGTGTCCTACTTCGGCGCGGGCCCGGATCACGGTGTGCCGAGCGAGAATTCGTTTTTCCCGTACGCGGAGGCCAAGGCCGCCGCGGACGCGCACCTGCGCGCCAGCGACCTGGACTGGACGGTGCTGGGGCCGGGCCACCTCACCCTGGAACCGCCGACCGGGCGCATCGTCATCGGCAAGGGGAAAGGCGAGGTCTCCCGGGCTGACGTCGCGCTCGTGGTGGCCGCGTCGCTGCACGACGACTCGACCATCGGCCGCACCATCGAATTCAACAACGGCGCCGGGGGGAACGGCGTCCCCATCGCCGAAGCACTCGCTGACCAGTAAACTCCGCTGCGCACGGAGCTTCGGGGGGACGGATTCGCTGTTAGGCACGGGAGGACAGGGCGCGTGAACCTTGCCGACTGCCCGGTCTTTCCCGCCGAGGCGGGAGCCGCCCTGAGCACGGACCGCGGCGTGGGTTGGCGCCTGGCGCGACAAGCCGGCCCGGTTTTGCGAGACCCGACGGGCAATTGGGTGTTCGTCGTCGGGCGGGATGAGGTGTTGGCGCATCTCGACGATGCGCGGCTGGACCGCGCCCGCGCGCTTCCCGAGAGCGATCTCGACGTTCACCAACGGCTGTTCGCGCCGAAAGCTGCTCATGACATTGCTGCGGCGTTCCGCCCGACCGCCGCCGCGCTGATCGATCGTTTCGCCGCCGCCGGTGGCGGTGACGCGGTGGCCGAGGTGACCGCTCCGATGGCCGACGCCCTTTTCGACATCGTGGCGCGCCTGCGGCTGCTGCCCGCGGAGCACCTGGCCGGGCAGTCCGGCCACGTCTTCGCCGAAGCGTGCCGCAACCTGTTCAAACACGCCGGCTGGCATCTACTCGTGTTGGCGGGCGACCCCGAATTGTGCGACACGCTTCGAGGCCGACCCGAGCTGATCCGTGAGTTCGTCGAAGAGATCCTGCGGTTGGAGCCGATGGTGCAGGGCTGCCAACGTTTCACCACTCAGCCGATGACCGTCGCCGGGGTGGACATGCCACCCGGCGTGGTGGTGATGTTGTGCATCGCCGCCGTGCAGCGGGACGGCAGCGACGCCATGTCCACCGATGATCTCGTGATTGGCGTTAGGGCGCACCGGCATTGGAGTCTGGGTGCGGGATCGATGCGTTGCCGTGGCGGGCACATCGTCCGGCAGGTGTTGCGCGTGCTGGTCGAGGAGTGGCTCGAGCGGGCCGGGCATCTCGGGCCCGCCCCGGGTTTCCGGCCGACGGCCGGATTCCCGAACACCGAGAACTCGTTGTGGCTGCCGAAGCTGCCGCTGGTTGCGAGGGCCTTGTAGACTCCGCTGCGCAGCTGGTTTGCCGTCGCCGCAACCGTGGCGCCGGCATCGAGCGACGCATGTTAGGCATGCATCGCGAGAGGGAACCCGGTGGGAGTCCGGGACTGTCCCGCAGCGGTGAGCAGGAACGACCGCCGTCAAACGCACTGATCGAAAGATCGGGAAGCGACGGCCACTAGGAGCACCACCCGGTGCGCGCCTGCGAGTCCGAAGACCTGCCGGCTGTGCCGGGCGCGCCGCGTCCGGCGGCTCATCGCCTCGTGGAATGGGCGTTTGGTCGTTGCCGTTGCGGCTTGTGTGCCGCGACGGGCTCGGCTGTTGCGTCCGCCGGCGGTGATCCACCCGTCGAGTGTTAGGACGAAATGTGACCTCCTCTCAACCATTCACCGCCACCGTTACCGGCTCCCCGCGCATCGGCCCGAAGCGCGAACTCAAACGCGCGACCGAGGGTTATTGGGCCGGACGCACCAGCCGATCGGACTTGGAATCCGTCGCCGCTTCCCTGCGCCGCGATATGTGGTCCCAGCTCGCGTCCGCCGGCCTCGACTCGGTGCCGGTGAACACCTTCTCCTACTACGACCAGATGCTCGACACGGCCGTCATGCTCGGCGCGCTGCCGGCTCGGGCCGGCGAAGTCCCCGACGAACTGGACCGCTATTTCGCCCTCGCCCGCGGCAACGACGACATCGCGCCGCTGGAGATGACGAAGTGGTTCGACACCAACTACCACTACCTGGTCCCCGAGATCGAGCCCGCGACCCGGTTCGCGCTGAACCCCGACAAGGTGCTCTCGGAGCTGAAAGAGGCGTTAGCGCAAGGCATTCCCGCTCGGCCGGTGGTCATCGGTCCGGTCACGTTCCTGCTGTTGAGCAAGGGCATCAACGGCGGTGGTGCGCCGATCGAGCGGCTGCGGGAACTGCTGCCGATCTACTCCGAGCTGCTCTCGCTGCTCGCCGAGCACGGCGCCCAGTGGGTGCAGTTCGACGAGCCGGCCCTGGTGACCGACATCTCCCCCGACGCGCCCGCGTTGGCCGAGGCCGTCTACACCGCGCTCGGCTCGGTGAGGGACCGGCCCGCGATCCACGTCGCCACCTACTTCGGCGACCCCGGCGCGGCCCTGGCGGGCCTGGCCCGCACGCCCGTCGAAGCCATCGGCGTCGACCTGGTGGCCGGTGCCGGCACCGCGGTGGCGGGCATTCCGGAACTGTCTGGCAAGCTGCTGGTGGCCGGCGTCGTCGACGGACGCAACGTCTGGCGCACGGACCTGGAGTCGGCGCTGGCCAAGCTGACCGCCCTGCTGGGTTCGGCTGGCAGCGTGGCGGTTTCGACGTCGTGCTCCACCATGCACGTGCCGTATTCGCTGGAGCCCGAAACGGGGCTGGACGACAACCTGCGCAGCTGGCTGGCGTTCGGGGCCGAAAAGGTAAGCGAGGTCGTCACTCTCGCGCGCGCCCTGTGTGACGGGCGCGACGCCGTCACGGACGAGATCGCGGCGTCCAACGCCGCCGTCGCCTCCCGTCGCAGCGATCCGCGGCTGCACAACGCCGGGGTCCGCGCCCGGATCGACGAGATCATCGCGTCGGGCACGCACCGCGGCGACGCGGCCGAACGCCGCGCCAGCCAGGAGGCGCGGCTGCACCTGCCGCCGCTGCCGACCACGACGATCGGCTCGTACCCGCAGACGTCGGCGATCCGCAAGGCGCGCGCGGCATTTCGGGCCGGCGAGATCGACGAGGCCGAGTACGTCGCCAAGATGCGCAAGGAGATCGCCGACGTCATCGCGCTGCAGGAGCAACTGGGCCTGGACGTGCTGGTGCACGGCGAGCCCGAGCGCAACGACATGGTGCAGTACTTCGCCGAGCAGCTGGAGGGCTTCTTCGCCACGCAGAACGGCTGGGTGCAGTCCTACGGCAGCCGCTGCGTGCGGCCGCCGATCCTCTACGGCGACGTCGCGCGGCCCCACCCGATGACCGTCGAGTGGATCCGCTACGCCCAGTCACTCACCGACAAGCCGGTGAAGGGCATGTTGACCGGGCCGGTCACGATCTTGGCCTGGTCGTTCGTGCGCGACGACCAGCCGCTGGCCGACACCGCCAACCAGGTGGCGCTGGCCATCCGCGACGAGACGGTGGACCTGCAGGACGCGGGCATCGCGGTGATCCAGGTCGACGAGCCGGCGCTGCGCGAGCTGCTCCCGCTGCGCCGCGCCCAGCAGGAGGACTACTTGCGTTGGGCGGTGGCGGCTTTCCGGCTGGCGACCTCCGGCGTGGCCGACTCGACGCAGATCCACACCCACCTGTGCTACTCAGAATTCGGTGAGGTGATCGGCGCCATCGCCGACCTGGACGCCGACGTCACGTCGCTCGAGGCGGCCCGCTCGCACATGGAGGTGCTGGACGACCTGAACTCGGTCGGCTTCGCCAACAGCGTGGGCCCGGGCGTCTACGACATCCACTCACCGCGGGTGCCGAGCGCGGGCGAGATGGCCGAGTCACTGCGGGCGGCGCTGAGAGCAGTACCGCCGCAACGGCTTTGGGTCAACCCGGACTGCGGGCTGAAGACCCGCAACCCCGACGAGGTGACCGCGTCGCTGCGGAACATGGTCGCCGCGGCCCGGGAGGTCCGGGCGGATACGTGACCCCCGAACGTCACGCTGGCGTGGCTCTCGACGCCGAGCGTCACTCTGGCGTGACGCTCGTCGGCTCGTCGAGGCTCGGCGTCGCCCGGCCCGAGCGTCACTCCGGCGTGACGTTCGGCGCCGGCTCCGACAGCACCTGGACCGGCACGTCGTCGGCCCAGGGCTGGCGGGTCACCATGTCGGCGACGCGCACGATGCCCCGCTCGAACTCGCCGGTGGCCGCGTCCACCAGCCGGTAGGCCTGGGTCTGCTTGTGGATCGGCTGCGCGTCGAGCAGCACGACCCGCACCTCACCGGGCGCGAAGTGGCAGCGCTGCTGCATGGCGGTGATGAGTTGCTCGTTGTGCATGTGCCCGTCACCGAAGTTCCAGCCGATGGCGGTGCTGCAGATCCGCTCGCCGTCGGTGATGATGTAGTCGTCCTCGTTCTGGCCGGCCATGGCGCGGTGCGCCAGCGTGAACAGGGCCCGGCCGTGCGTGTTGAACCCGCGGAACGCGTACCCCATGTAGATGGGGATCTGGGCCGCTTCCGGGCTGCCGTAGAAGCGCTCCAGCTGTGCCTGCGGCATGCTGGCGATCGCCACGATGCCCCGGCCGATCTTGTCGTTGGCCGACGGTTTCATGCACCACAGCGTGGTGTCCCAGTTGCCGGCGTAGTAGCGCATGCCCGGCAGGAACGAGATCTTGCGCGGGAACAGGTTGCCCAGCACCACGATTCCCGCGATGACGACGAACAGGATCGCCACCGCCACGGGGTGTTTCAGGTCCGCCAACCCCAGCCGGGCGTGCGCGACGAACAACGACAGCACGCCGAAGATCATGAAGACGTTCCACTCCAGCGGCACGCCCATCGGTATGGACAACAGGATCCCCAGATGGAAGCAGACCATGACGAACGCCGCCACGGTCGTCGGCCAGCCGCCGTGGCAGAAGAACAGCGGCAGCGGCACCAACATCTCGATCGCCGTGCTCACGTGGGCCAGGAACCGGGACAGCCGCCCCGGCCGCAGGTCCTCGGGGAACTTCTCGAAGAACTGCCGCTTCAGCCAGCGGGGCCGCACCAGCGGGTTGTTGGACATCATCGTGGAGATCACGAACGGGAAGTGCTTGTTGAGCTTCGACGTCGCCGCGCCCATCCAGATGACCAGGAACACCACCTTGGACCCGACGATCATGTCGGCCCCGCCGAAGAGGAAGGTCACGGCCATCGCCGCGTACACCTCGCCGCGGGCGGCCAGGAAGATCACCTTGTCGCGCAGCCCCGCCGCCGCGAGGATCAGCAGGATCACCACGATGCGCCAGGTCGGCAGCAGCCCGACGCTGGTACCCAGTTCCGGCACCGGGCCGGTCCCGTCGACGAACAGAGTCCACAGCGTCATCACCAGCAGCGCCGCATAGAGGAAGACGTCCACCGGTTTGCGGGTCGTGCCGCGGGTCAGCGGGACGCGATCCGGCCACGGTGGTAGCCGGATCGTGCCGAACCGCATCCAGTACAGGATCGAGCCCATGGGCGGGAAGAACCGGTTGTTCAACGGCCCGAAGCCGCAGCCTAGCCCGATCACCTCGAACAGCATCGTGTAGAGCACGACCTTCTCGAAGACGATCGGCTCGGACCACCAGTGCGCGACGTTGGTGAACCCGCCGAGTCCCTTGGTGGCCGAGGCGAACAGCCATCCGAAGAGGATGTAGAGCAGGATCTTCAGCACGTAGAACAGGTGCAGCGCGACCGGCGTGCCGAAGCCCACCTCGGCCCAGTGCCGGGCCATCGGACGGATCTTCTCGCTGCGGGTGCCCTTGTTCCATTCCTCCATGTCGAGCTGGGGCAGCTCGGGCTTGAGAAATCCCATGGTTTGACAGGTTAGAACGCGTTCTAGGCGTATGGCTTGGGTAGGGGCAAAGAATCTTTTGCCCGCAAGTTAACCGGCGGATACCGTGAAGTCGCTAGGAGAACTCCACCATGAGCAGACTTCGATACGTCGTCGCGGCGGTGATGGTTGCCTCCGCACCGATCGCCGGCGTCGGTGTGGCCCGGGCCGACGCGCCCGCGCCGGGTGATTCCTGCACCGTGTTGCACGCCACCACCACCGACGCCAACGGCCGCACGATGTGGTGCAACCCCACCATGACCGGCGCCCATTCGCTGGTGTGGCAGTACGGTGGGCCCGCCACGCCTTAGCCGGGTTCGAGTGTGAGCTGACGGCTTTTCAGTCTGCGCTCACGGCGACGACACGCCGCGCGGTTACGCCGCAATGCAACTCAGCCGAAGATCCCCGGCGGGATCGTCGGCGCTGCATCCAGCACCGCTGGGTCGATCACGATATTCAGCGCATCCACCGACTCGAGGTCGGCCAGCGATTCGACGGCGGACAGGAACCTGCGCTGCTCGGCCGGATCGACGATCTCGTCGGCGAGCTCGGTGAACTTGCCCACGTACTGCGGGCGCCGAAACGGCCGGGCGCCCAACGGGTGGGCGTCGGCCACGGCCAGCTCGTCGCAGATCACCTCGCCGGTCTTGAGCGTTACCTCGGCGCGGGCCCCGAACGCCTGCTCGGCCGGGTCGGTCGAGTGGTAGCGGCGGGTCCATTCCGGGTCCTCGACGGTGGAGATCTTGCGCCACAGTTCGACGGTGTCGCGCCGGTGGGACCGTTCCGGGGCGTAGGAGCGCTCGTGGTGCCACGTGCCGTCCTGCAACGCGACGGCAAAGATGTAGGGCAGCGAGTGATCCAGCGTCTCCCGTGACGCGTCGGGGTCGAACTTCTGGGGATCGCCGGATCCCGTCCCGATCACCACGTGGGTGTGGTGGCTCGTGCGCAGCACGATCGCCGCGACCCGGTCCAGGTCGCCGATCCGGGAACGCATCCGCCGGGCCAGGTCGATCGGTGCCTGGCTCTGGTATTCCGCCGAGTGCTCCTTGGTGTAGCTGTCCAGGATCGCGCGCTTGGGTTCGCCGGGGGACGGCAACGGCACGCGGTACGCGCGCTCGAACCCGCCCAGCAGCCGGGCGATCACCCCGTCCTCACCCTCCCAGATCGGGGCCGGCGACCGCTCGCCGCGCATCGCCCGGTCGACCGCCTCGATAGCGACCTTCCCGGCATGCGCCGGGGCGAACGCCTTCCAGCTGGAAATCGTGCCCTTGCGCGATTGGCGGGTGCTGGTGGTCAGGTGCAGCGCCTGACCGATCGCCTGGTAGATCGTCTCGGTTTCTAACCGAAGCAGGGTGCCGAGGCCGGCGGCCACCGCGGGTCCCAGATGCGCGACGTGGTCAATCTTGTGCTCGTGCAGGCAGATTCCGCGGGCCAGGTCGATCTGCACCTCGTAGGCGGTGGCCACGCCGCGGATCAGGTCGTCGCCTCCCACGCCGAGCTGCTGCGCCACGGCGATGAGCGGGGGGATGGTGTCGCCGGGATGGGAGTACTCGGCGGCCAGAAACGTGTCGTGGAAGTCGAGCTCGCGGACCGCGACGCCGTTGGCCCACGCCGCCCATTCCGCCGAGTAGGCGCCGCGGGAACTGGGGACGCCAAAGACCCGCGCGCCCCGTTGGGCGCGATGCGCCAGCGCCTGCCGGCGGGCCACCGTGACGGGCCTGCGCAGCACGGCCGCAGCGCTGACGGCGGCGTTGTCGATGATGCGGTTGGCCACCATCTCCGCCGTTTCCGGCTCTACGGGTACCGGGTCGGCCGCGACCTGGGCGATCTTGGCGGCCAGGTGTTCCCCGCGCGGGAAGTCGTCGGAGCTGCGCCGCGCCCGGACCGTGTGCACCAGCATGACCAATGAGTACGTGACGGCGCAGCCCACGACAAATGGAGTACTCCGGTACTCAATCCCGACCGGTCGCACCATCGGATGCTGATCGGGTGACCGATGATCTCAGCGACCGCGAAGCCGCGCTGCGTCGATTGCCGGTGCCGTACTCGCTGGCACTGCGACTGCGCGAGGCGGGCGTGGCGCGCGAGGTCATCGGCGAATACGTCGGCGTCGAGGACTCTTCCCTGGACGGCTTTTACCGGATCGCCGAACAGAAGCTCACCGCGCTGCAGCAGCAACGCGAGCCCGAACTCGAGAAAGGGATCCGCAATGCAGGTATTGGGTGAGCGCGCGGTCGTTTTGGGGGCGAGCATGGGCGGACTGCTCGCCGCGAGGGTGCTGGCCGATTTCTTCGAGACCGTCACGGTGTTCGAGCGGGACGAGCTAACCAACGATCCCGTCAACAGGCGGGGGGTGCCGCAGGGTCGGCACGTTCACGCGCTCCTGCCGCGCGGCGCTCGTGTCCTGGACGAGCTTTTCCCCGGGCTCCTCGACGAGCTGCTTGCGGCGGGCGCGCCAGTTTGGAACGACGGCGACCTGTCCAAGGCGTACCTGTCCTACAGCGGCCACCGGATGTTGTCGTCCGGAGTCGTAACCGGTGATTACACGGAAATGGCCCTGTACATGCCGAGCCGGCCGCTCTTGGAGTGCCACGTTCGGCGGCGCCTGCGGCGGCTTGGCAACGTGACGATCCATGCCGGCCACGACGTCAGCGAACTGACGGCGGCCGCGGACCGCGGTCGCATCACCGGGGTGCGGGTGGTGGACCGCGCCGGCGGCGCCCCACAGGAATTTGCGGCGGACCTGGTCATGGACGCCATGGGGCGCGGGGCCCACACGCCGGCTCTGCTCGAGAACCTCGGCTACGGGCGACCGGCCGAGGACCACATCATCATGCATACGACCTACGTCAGCCAACCGCTGCGGATCCCGCCCGGCACCCTGAGGGAAAAGATGGCCGTCATCAGCCCCGCGCCGGGCCGGCCAAGGGGCATGTTCTTGGTTGGCTACGAGCGCGACACCTGGATATTCACGGTCTACGCGCTGGCCGGGCATGAGCCGCCGCGCGATCTGCCCGGGATGCTGTCGTACGCCGAGGATTACGGCCCGGCTCACTTGCTCGCGGCCGTGCGCGCCGGCGAACCGCTGGGGCCGGTGGTGCAGCATCGGATGCCGTCCAGCCAGTGGCGGCGCTACGACAAGATGCGGCGACTCCCCGACGGCCTGCTGGCCTGCGGTGACGCGATATGCAGCTTCAATCCGATCTACGGGCAGGGAATGACGGTGGCGGCGCTGGACGCCGTGGCGCTGCGGGACTGCCTGCGGCGCGGCGTTAGGGACCTGCCCCGCCGGTACTTTCGCGACACGGCCAAAACGATCGGCCAGGCCTGGCGGACCGGGGCGACCTCCGACCTGACGTTCCCGGAGGTCCGAGGGCGAAGGACGCCGTCGATGCGCATCACCAACCGGCTGGTGGAAAGCGTGCTGGCGGCATCCGAGTCCGACACCATGGTCGGCACCCAGTTCTTCAGAGTGACCGGGCTGCTCGATCCCCCGACCCGGCTGCTTCGTCCGTCGTTCCTCTACCGGGTCGCAACCGTCAATCGGCGCGGCGCACAACGACATTCGCTGTCCGGGGTTGTCGATCGCACCGATACCCCATTCGCAAGTATCCAGGAATAAGGAGCGCCGTCATGACCGCGATCGACGAAATCACGAGCCTTCGCCAGCGCCGCGAAGAAATCATCATGCAACACGCCGAGGCGGAAAACCGGCACGACATCGAGGCGACCATCGCCACATTCCACCGCCCGCGTTACGAGGTGAACGGGCAAGCCAGCGATGGCGAGTCCGCCGTCCGAGAATTGCTGCAGGGCTTGATGTCCGCGTTGCCGGATCTGCACGCCGAGGTCGGCAGGCTGCGCCATGCCGACGACGCGGTATTCGGCGAGACGGTTATCACCGGCACCCACGGCGGGGAATGGGCGGGCATCCCGGCCACCGGACGCCGCGTAGAAATTCCGGTTGCCGGAATCTTCGAGTTCGACGGGGACAAACTGCTGTGCGAAAAGGTCTACATGGACTTCGCCATGCTGCTGACTCAGATCGGTGTGCTACCTGAATTCAGCTGAGTAGCAGCGGGAAAGCGAAAAGGAGGATAGCGATGTCGGCCGTAATCGCCGTTCCCGAGGCAATGTCCTCGGCCGCAACGGATTTGGCAAAGATTGCTTTGAATCTCAACGCGGCCCATGCGGTGGCGGCGACGCCGACCGTGGCGGTGCTGCCGCCCGCCGCGGACGAAATCTCGACGGGTGTCGCGCAGCTGTTCGCCGAGCACGCACAGGGATATCAGGCGCTGGCCGGGCAGGCCGCGGCATTCCACGATCAGTTCGTGCAGCACCTGACCGCGGGCGCGAGCGCGTACGCCACCGGCGAGGCCGCCAACGCCGCGTTGTTGGCGCCAATCACCGATATTGCGGGGTCTATCGGTGCCATCGGGGGTTTGCCGGGCCAGGCGATCGGCTTGTTCAATAGCGTCGGGAGCCAGCTACTCAATACGATCGCCACCTTCCGTGGTGCGTTCGTCGCGACATTGGCGCCCTTTTTGGCAGTTACCGCATTCATCGCGATTATCGCGATAATCGTGGCGGCCGTGCTGATATTCCAGCTACTCAATGGGGCAGGGTTTAAGTGGCTCCTCGGCTCGTGGTGACGGGATGCCGACCTCGGCTGCAGGAGCCCCAAGAGTTTTAAAGCAAATGGTTGAAATTCGCCGCGGCCTTGGCCCGGTGTTCCTATGCTGTCCCGATGCGTTTGTCCTGGCCCCTAACTGGGCGCGCCGAGGAGTTGCGGAGCATCGGGACCGCGATTGCGGATCCTGACTCTGCAGGCATCCTCGTGTGCGGCGCCGCGGGCGTCGGCAAGAGCCGAGTCGCCCGGGAAGCGCTTGCCGCGGCTACGTCGCGGGGCTGCGTCGTCCGTTGGGTAGTGGGCACCACCGCGGGCCGGTTATTACCCTTCGGCGCACTCTCGTCATGGACGACGCCGGCCGGCGTCGACAGCCTCCAACTGGTCCGCGCGGTGATCGAGGAGCTCACCGCCGCCCCGAACGGCGCCCCAGTGGTCATCGGTGTCGACGACGCGCATCTGCTCGATGACCTTTCGACGTTCGCGCTGCAGCAGATCGTCCAGCGGGCCGCCGCGAAACTCGTCCTGACGGCTCGCAGCGGTGAACCGATCCCCCCGGCGACGCAGGAACTGTGGACGGGAAGCGCGTTCGACCGACTCGACGTCCAGCCGCTGTCGGAGGATGAGACCACCGCGCTGGTGTCGACCGCCCTCGGTGGTCCGCTGGATCCGCATGCGGCCGAATGGTTGTGGAGGCTGACCCGCGGTAATCCGTTGTATCTGCGCAACATCGTCGAACGCGAATTCGCCGACGGCCGACTGGTGGCCGAGCGTGGTTGCTGGCACTGGACCGGCGAACCGGTGCTGCCGCCGAGCTTGCTCGAGTTGGTCGACTCGCGGATCGGCGCGGTCCCGCCCGCCGTCAGCGACGTCGTCGACCTGCTCGCCGTCGGTGAACCAATCGAGTTGGGTTCACTGGCGCGAATAACCGATGCCGCGGCGGTCGAGGAGGCCGACCTGCGCAGCCTCGTCACTCTGGAAACCGTCGAAGACCGGACACAGGTGCGGCTCGCTCATCCCCTTTACGCCGAGGTGCGCCGGCAACGCACCGCCCCGACGAGGCTCCGCCGCTTGCGGGGCCTCGTCGCCGCCGAACTCGGTTCATCGGAGTGGTGCGATGACATGCGAACGGTGGTGCGCCGGGCGGCGTTAAGCCTGGACTCCGATCTGCCGCCCGACGCCGATCTGCTCCTCCGCGCGGCGCAGGGTGCCGTGTGGCTCGCCGACCTGCCTCTGGCGGACAGGCTGGCGGAGGCCGCCATCCGCTCCGGCGCGGGCCCGGAAGCGAACTTCGTTCGTGCGCACGCGCTTTCATGGCTCAGTCGCGGCCAGGAAGCCGACGATTTCCTTGCGGACATACCGCTGGCGCAGCTCGATGACCTGAACCGGTCCCGCCGCGCTTGCCTGCGCGCCGTCAACATGTTGTGGTCACTGGCGGACGGCGACGGCGCCAAACAGCACATCGACGACGCCAGGGCCACCACCTCCCCGCGCGCCCAGGGAAGCCTTGACGCGGCCTGCACCATGTACTGGGCGGCGATGGGGCAGCCGGACAGGGCCATGGCATCGGCGCGGAACCTCGATATCGATCTCCTGCCCGCGGTCGTCGGGGCAGTGGCAAGTTGGGGGATTGTCGCCGCCGCGGGCGACATCGGTCGCGCCTCCGAGGCGGTGGCCGGCGCGGAGCGCGCGTACGCCATTGCGGTGCGCTCGTTCGACGCCGCCCACATGCGGTTCGTGATCGCCGATGTGCACCTGGGAGCACTCCTGCTTGCCGGCCGGATAAACGAGGCAACGTGCCTGGCCGAACACCTGGCTCAGGAGGCCGCCAACCTGCCTGGCGCCGCGTCGCTGATCAGCACCGCGTTGGCGGGCCGCGCCGCCCTCGGCGCCGGCCGCCTCGACGAGGCGAGCGGGCTGCTGCCGCCGGTCGTCGACACCTTGGTCGCCGTCGGCGAACAAAACGGCTTCACCTACCGGTACCGGTTGCCGATCGTCACCGCGCTGGCCACTCAAGGGCTCGGCGACGACGCCGCCGCCGCACTCGCCACGCTGGAGCGACACCGCCACCCCAGCTGGCGGTATTTGGACTACGAGCGCGGCCTCGCCAAGGCCTGGGTGGCCGCGTGTCAGGGTGCGGTCAGTGAAGCGATCGACATTGCGGTGTCGGTCGCCGAAATAGCCTGTGCCAACGGGCAATTCGCCGCAGAAGTGGTGTGCCTACAGACCGCCACCCAGTTCGGTGACACTCGGCGCGCGCCCCGACTGCGAGAGCTGGAAACCGTCGTGGAAGGTCCGCGCGCCGGTATAGCAGCGCGGTTCGCGGCCGCCCTGCACGCCGGCGACGGAGCCGAATTGGAAACGGTGTCAGTGGACTTCGAGGAGATCGGGGACGTCGTGGCGGCCCTCGACGCCGCCGCACACGCGGCGATCGCCTATCGCCGCGGCGACTTGCGGGGATCGGCGTTGAAGTGCTCGACCCGAGCGGACGCGCTGGCCGAAAAGTGCGGCGGCGCCCACACTCCGGCACTGCGCCAAGCCAGTGAGCGGCTGCCGCTCACCGATCGCGAGCGCGAAATCGTGATGCTGCTCGGGCAGGGGTTGTCCGGCCGAGCGGTTGCCGAGCGGCTGACCTTGTCCGTTCGTACCGTCGAGGGCCACATCTACCGCGCCATGGCCAAGACGGGCGCCGCCAGCCGCGACGAACTCGCGGGACTGTTGCGCCCAGATCGATCGAGTTGACAGTTGCGTTTGACGTGGCCGCTGATCGGCCGGGCGCAGGAAATGGCGGTCATCGAAGCCGCCATCGCCGAGTCGACGATGGCCGGGATCATCGTTTCCGGCGCGGCCGGCGTCGGAAAGAGCAGGGTGGCGCGGGAGGCGCTCGGGGCCGCGGCCTCGCGCGGGTGTGAAACTCGTTGGGCGGTAGGCACTTCGTCGGCGCAGTCACTGCCGCTCGGATCGTTCGCCGCATGGACGAACTCGCCGCGTCCCGACAACAGCCAGTTGGTTCACCTCGTCCGCGACGTGATCGAGTCGGTGACCGCGGCACCACCGCACGTCCCGGTGGCTGTCGCCATCGACGACGCGCATTTGCTCGATGACCTATCGGCCTTCGTCCTCCATCAGATCGTCCAGCGGCAAGCGGCCACGGTGGTATTGACGATTCGCAGCGGCGAGCCCGTTCCCGCCGCGGTGCAAGATGTGTGGCGCAGCGCCCAGTTCGAACGCCTTGACTTGCAGCCCCTTTCGGCCGATGAAACGGCAACCCTGTTGTCAGCGGCGCTGGACGGCCCGGTGGATCCAGACGCCGTCCAGCGCCTGTGGAAGCTCACCCGCGGCAACGCGCTGTATCTCCGCAACATCGTCGAGCACGAGGTGTCCGACGGGCGGTTGGCGCAATGGCACGGTTACTGGCGATGGAGTGGCGATCCGATCGTGCCGCCCAGCCTGGCCGAACTGATCGAGTCGCGGATCGGAACGCTTCCCGACGCGGTCGGCGACGTTGTGGACGCGCTCGCGGTTGGGGAGCCGATCGAGCTGGCGTCGTTGGCGCGAATCGCCGACCCGGCGGCGATCGAGGACGCTGACGTGCGTGGCTTGATCGCGCTCGGCAAAGTCGACGGGCGTCTCGAAGTTCGGCTCGCTCATCCCCTGTACGGCGAGCTGCGCCGGTATCGGGTCCCCTCGACCAGGCTGCGCCGGTTACGGGGCCGGGTAGCAGCGGAGCTGGCCGCGTCGGAAGATCGCGACGAGGTGCGAACACTGGTGCGACGAGCGGTATTAACCGTTGATTCCGATCTCAGACCAGACCCGGACTTGTTGGTCAGAGCCGCCGAAGGCGCCATGTTCCTGGCGGACGCGCCGTTGGCAGATCGGCTCGCGGCCAACGCCATTCGGGCAGGCGCGGGCGCGCCGGCGTACAACATCCGTTCGTTCGCGCTGGCATGGCAGGGCCGCGGTGAGGAGGCCGACGCCATGGTAGCCGCGACGCCCACCGAGGGTCTGACCGAGGCCGACAGGGTGTACCTGCTCGGCAATCGCGGGTTCAACAAGCTGTGGGGGCTCGCCGATCCGGAGGGGGCGAAGGAGCTTCTCGACGAAGCCGCGCGCATCGCAACGACGTCCACCCGCAGCTGGAGCGACGCCTACCTGACCGTCTACTGGGCATCGATGGGCCAGCCGGAAAAGGCACGGAATTCGGGCGATCGCGTCGATCTCGAGCGGCTGCCCGGGATCATCAGCTCGGCGGCAGCGTGGGCGCTGGTCGTGGCCAACGGGGATGCGGGGCGCGCCGCCGAGGCGGACAGGACCGCCGAAATCGGTTATGCGTACGCGCAACGCAGCGGGGTCGCCGCCCACATGAGACTCCTGATCGTCGACCGCCATGTCGGCGCGCTTCTGCAGTGCGGCCGGTTGGGTGAGGCGAATTCGTTGGCGCAGCGGGGGCGCGCGGAGACGGTGGACATTCCCGGCGTCGCTCAGCTGATCAGCACGGCGATCGCGGGCCGGGTCGCGGTCGGATCGGGCCGACTGGACGAAGCCAGGCCACTGTTGACGACCGTAGTCGAGTTCTTTGGCGGCGATTCCAACGGTCTTCGGTACCGATACCTGGTCCCGCTCACCACGGCGCTGGCGATGTGCGGCTCGACCGACGACGCGGTGGCCGCGCTCGGCGCCGTCGAAGCGGAACACCATCGGAGCTATGGATTCGTCGAATACGAGCGCCAACTGGCGCACGCCTGGGTGGCCGCATCCCAGGGCGAGGTCAGTGCAGCGATCAAGAGCGCGCGGTCCGCGGCCGAAATAGCTTGTGCCAATGGGCAATTCGCTGCGGAAGTGGTGTGTCTGCAGACCGCCACCCAGTTCGGTGACACCAGGTGTGCGCCTCGGCTACGCGACCTGGAGGCGATCGTGGAGGGCCCGCGCGTCGGCGTCGCGGCGCGGTTCGCGGCCGCCCTTCGGACCGGCGACGGGGCCGAGCTATTGGCGGTGTCAGAGCAATTCGAGCAAATCGGGGACTTGGTTGCCGCGGTTGACGCGGCCGCGCACGCGGCCATCGCCTATCGCAAGGGCGACTTGCGGGGATCGGCGCTGAAGTGTTCCGCCCGTGCGGACGCGCTGGCCGACAGGTGCGGCGGCGCCCGCACTCCGGCGCAACGCCAGGCCACCGAACGGTTGCCCTTCACCGATCGCGAGCGTGAAATCGTGATGCTGCTCGGGCAGGGGCTGTCCGGCCGAGCGGTTGCCGAGCGGCTGACACTGTCCGTCCGTACGGTCGAGGGGCACATCTACCGGGCGATGGCAAAAACTGGCGTAACCAGCCGCGACGAGCTCGCGGCCTTGCTACGCCAACATCGATCGGGTTGACGGGTCGCGGTCGCCTTTTCGTCAGATTTGCAACGCCGACCGCGGTTTGGTGCTGAGCTATCCCCGAAGGGAGGTGCAGCGTGTCCCGGTTCACGTCGTGGCTCGGCGAGCCCGATCACTACGACTGGATCACGGCCACGCTGCGCGAGCGCGGACTGCTTCGCGCGGCACAGGTGACCCTGGCTGTCATCTCCTCGGTATCGGCGCTGGTACCGGTGGCCACCATGCTCAGCACCCGTCGCCCGACGGCCGAGGTGGTGCTCGTCGACGCCGGCGCGGCGGTCTTCGTCGTCGCGCTGAGCGTCTACTGGTTGACACGGTGGCCCACGCGGGTTCAATCGGAGATCTTCGGAGTTATCGCCGCGACATGCATCGCGGGGTGGAGCCTGACCCAGCCAACCGCCGCCCTGGCGGCCGTCGGCTGCTGCGCCATGGCCATGAACAGCGGGTACGTCGCCCTTTTCCACAACAACAGATTGCTGGCGTTCAGCGCGAGCCTGGCAGGGATCGTCACCGTCGCGACCGCGGTGCACCTAGCCCGCGAGGTGGACGTCGGAACCGGGCTCGCCGCGTTCTGGGTGATCGCGATGCTCAACGTGTCGTTCCCCGTCGCGATGCGAGGGATGTCGCGGGCCATGGGAACCTACGCCGAACTCGCCGACGAAGACTCGCTGACCGGGCTGTTCAACCGCCGGGCGTTCATCGCCGCCCTCACCCGCAGACTCCGCGATCCGCACGCCGACGACACCCATCTGACCATCACCATGGTCGACCTGGATGCGTTCAAGCGCATCAACGACACCCTCGGCCACGCGGCGGGCGATCGCGCGTTGGTCGCCGTCGCCGAGGTGCTGCAACAGCAGGCGGCGCCGACGGCGGTGCTGTGCCGCGCGGGCGGCGAAGAGTTCCTCATCGCCACCGTCGGCCCGTCGCCGGACGCCGAGGCGATCTCGGCGGGATTGGGCGCGGCCATCGCCGCCCTTCCGCAGGGGCTGACCGCCAGCATCGGCACGGCCACCGCCGAGCTGTCCCCGATGGGAACCTCCGACATTCCCGGACTCATCGAAAAACTCATCGACGTCGCGGACAGCGCGATGTACACGGCCAAACGCCGCGGCGGCAATCAGGCCCATCATCTTTGACGCCAACCACCAAGCGCGACAAGGGCTTTGCGAGCCGCGGCGGTCAGACCCCGGGCCGGGCCGGTCGGCAGCCGCTGAATCGCCCGAGAAATCGGGGTGAACACGCTACTGCCGGCACTGCGATCGGTGTAGTTTGCTGCTGGGGCGGGCCGGGTGAAGGAGCCAGTCGTGTCGGACGTTGATTACTGCGTGGTCGGGGCCGGGTTCGCGGGTTTGACGGCCGCCCTGCGGCTGAAGCAAGCCGGTCGCTCGGTGGCCTTGCTGGAGGCGCGTGACCGGGTCGGCGGTCGCACGTTTACGGTCACCCGCGACGACGGCACCTGGATCGACCGCGGCGGCGCCTGGGTAGGGCCGGGCCAGGATCGCATCTACGCGATGATGCACGAGTTCGGCGTGCCCGAATACAAGCAGCACAACGACGGCGACGCGATGATGGTCCTCGACGGCAAGAAGCACCGCTACGGTGGCACCATCCCCTGGTCGATGAGCCCGTGGGCGGTCGCCAACCTCGGCGTCGGTCTGCTCTCGTTTGAGAATATGTGCAAATCGATTCCGCGCGAGGCGCCGTGGGAGGCGAAGAACGCCGCCGAGTGGGACCGCATCAGCCTGGGCGAATGGATCGACAAGAACACCATGTCCCAGCAGGCCCGCGAGATGCTGGACATGGCGCTGTCCGGCGTGTACACCTCGGCGGGGTCGGAGACGTCGCTGCTGTGGGCGCTGCTACAGATGGGCTCGGGCGGCGGGCCCACCTTCGTCATCTCGGGCAAGGGCGGCGCCCAGGACGCCCGGCCCGTCGGCGGGATGGGTGCCATCTACCGGCAGATCGCCGCCGAACTCGGTGACGCGCTGCACCTTTCGCGCCCCGTCCGGCAGATCACCCAGGACGACGGCGGCGTGACGGTCGCGGCCGACGGCTTGACGGTGCGGGCGCGGCGGGCCATTGTCGCGATCCCGCTTGCCATCGCCAGTTCGATTGTTTACGAACCGATGTTGCCGGTGGACCGGGCACTTCTGCACCAGCGCATGCCAAGTGGCGCCGTCATCAAGATCTCGATCATCTACGACGAGCCGTTCTGGCGTGCCGACGGATTGTGCGGCCAGTCGGCCGCGCCCGGGTCGCCGGCCACGCTCACCATCGACGCCTGCACGGACACCGCGGACCCCGGCATCATGTGCGTGATCACCGAGGGGGCGGCCGCGCGGCGACTGACAAAGATGGACGAGGCCGACCGGAAAGCGGCGGTGATCGCCGAGCTGGTCGATCGGTTCGGCGGCAAGGCCAAATCGCCGCTGGAATTCCACGAACAGAACTGGACCACCGAGCGCTACTCCGGTGGCGGCATGATCAGCCACGCCCCGACCGGCGTGCTGACCGAATTCGGCTACACCCTGCGGGAGCCCTGCGGCCGCGTGCACTGGGCAGGCACCGAGAGCTCGGCGATCATGTGCGGGTGGATAGACGGCGCGATCCGCTCGGGCGAGCGCGCGGCCGCCGAGGTGATGGCGACCGAAACCGCTACGGCCGCAGTCAGTTAGGCCTGCGATGGGACGCGGGCAGCACGCCGTTGTGCTACCCGCTCCTGGGGGCACTGGTCACGCCCAGCCGGCGCCCACTGCCGAATCAGTGCTGGCCATGTTGCTGCCCGCGGACTGAACCTTGGCGCCGTGGGCATTGGCCTGCTCGTAGATCACCTGGAAGTTGCGACCCAGCTGCGTGATGAACTCCTGGCAGGCCACCGATCCTGCGCCGCCCCAGAAATCCCCCGCCGCCAACACGTCTCGCACGATCGCCTGGTGTTCGGCCTCCAGCGACGCCGCCTGTGCCCGGATCAGCGCCCCGTGCGAATCCACGTCACCGAATTGGTAATTGATCGTCATTGCCAAATCTCCTAGCTGCTCAACGCTTGCTGCGAAGCCTGCTCTTGCTGCTCGTAGTTGTTGGCGTCGCGAACCAGCCCGTCGCGCACGCCCTGCAGCATGCTCACGATGTTGCGAAACGCCTGATTCATCTGTCCCATCGTGTCGTAGGACGTCGCCTGGGCCGCCCCACTCCAGCTCGTTCCCGAAATGTCTTGCGACGACGCCCACATGCGTCGCGCCTCGTCCTCGACCGTCTGCGCGTGCACCGAGAAACGGCTCGCCATTTCCCGCATCGCATACGGATCGGTCATAAACCGAGTAGCCACCGGTTTGCTCCTTTCAAGAAGTGATCAATCTCTTTGTGCCGCCGCGTCACACGCGGTGGCGGATCTCGACAGCCTTACCGCTCACCCCCGCCCTATCCGACCCCGACCCGCGGCACCACGCTGGGCCGCGACTGCACCACATGCGGACTGGCCCCGCCGCGGCCCAACATCCCACCCGCCGCTCCACCGCCCATGCCGCCCAGCGGCATCGGCATCATCGGCATGCCGCCCGCCGCAGGACCGACTCCCGCAGCGCCACCGGGGAGTTCGCCGCCCAGCCCCGACATGGCCGCGCTGACCATCCGCGCCGGCATCGACCCCTGCCACGTCGGGGGCACGGACATCGACCCCACCAGCCGCGCCTTGCCCAAACCGCCCGTCATCGCAGAACCCGCGCCCCCGCCGCCAAGTGGGGCCGCCACCGGAGCGGTGCTCCCGACGAACTTCGGGACGTCTGCCCCCACCGCAGCGTTGGCCAATCCCGCCGTGCCGGCGTTCGCCCCCTGCGCGAGCGACATGATCGGCGACATCAGCATGCTGACGGGCAAGGTCGCGACCTGGGCCAGCGACGACAGCGACGACAGCGGCGCCCCGGACACCAGTGATTGCACCGCGGCCACCAGGGCCGAAAGGGGATCAGCCGCCCCGCCGCCCTGCGCCGCCATTCCGGCCAGGTCCACCGGCGGCGCCGCGAACGGCGTCAACGACGACGCCACCGACATCGCCCCGGCGTGGTAGCCGGCCATCGCGGCGACGTCCTGGGCCCACATCTCCATGTAGTGGAACTCCGTGGCCGCGATCGCCGGAAAGTTCTGGCCCAGAAAGTTCGTCGCCACCAACGTCATCAGCTGCGCGCGGTTCGCCGCGACGGCGACCGGGTGCACGGTGGCCGTCTGCGCCGCCTCGAACGCCGTCGCCGCGGCCCGGGCCTGCGCCGCGGCGCCCTCCGCCTGGACCGCCGATCCGGCCAACCACGACACGTAGGGCGCGGCCGAGCCCGCCATCGCCTGCGACGCCGGGCCCGTCCACGGGCCGCCGATCAGCGCCGAGACAACGGAGGCGAACGACGACGCCGACGACCGCAAGTCGGCGGCCAGCCCGTCCCAGGCCGTCGCCGCCACGAACAGCGGACCCGCGCCCGCGCCGGCATACATTCGCGCCGAATTGATCTCCGGCGGCAACAACGAAAAGTCCGACATCACGGTCCCAACTATGCGAAGCGGCGAACGGAACTACGTCGGTCAAAACTCGTAGATCCGCGCAGTGCGGGGTCGTAGATCGCCATTCGGACATTCCCTAGTGGAAGAAGCCGGCCTGGGAGCTGCCATGGTTGAAGCCGCCGGAGCTGAAGTTGCCCAGGTTCGCGATGCCCGAGGAGAGCAGGCCCGCCAGCCCGATGCCGGTGACGTCGGCGCCCGCGTTGCCGATGCCCACCGCGAAGACGCCCGAGTTGTTGAAGCCCGCGTCGACGCCGCCGCCCGTGTTGTTGAAACCGGAGTTGAAGCCCGCGCCGGTGTTCATGAAGCCGGAGTTGTCGAAACCCCCGTTGAAGAACCCTGAACTCCCCGCGCCGGTGTTACCGAAGCCGGAGCTGGTGATACCGGTCGGGGTGATCGCGCTGAAGAAGCCGGTGTTGAGGTCGCCGGTGTTGAAGGCGCCCGTGTTGGTGTTCCCCGCGTTCGCCCATCCCGTGTTCAACATGCCGGTGTTGAAGTCGCCGGTGTTGTCGCCGCCCGTGTTGAAGCTGCCCGTGTTGTTGCCGCCGGAATTTCCGAAGCCGAAGTTGGAGCTGCCCGCATTCCCGGCGCCGAAGTTGAAGGATGCCCCGTTGCCGAAGCCGAAGTTCACCTCGCCAGCGTTGCCGAATCCGGTATTCGTGATGCCCGAGTTCCAGAACCCGGTGTTGGTGTCGCCCGCGTTGCCGAAGCCGAAATTGCCGCTGCCCGAGTTGAAGAAGCCCATGTTCCCGGTTCCCGAGTTGAAGAACCCGACATTTCCCGTCCCGGAGTTGCCGAAGCCGAGGTTGCCGCTGCCGGAGTTCAGCGCCCCGAAGCCGATCTGGTTGTCACCGGTGAGCCCGAAGCCGATGTCGTTGCTTCCGGTGTTCCCGAAGCCGAAGTCGTGGTTGCCGGTGTTGGCGGCGCCGACGTTGTTGTTTCCTCGGTTCCCGAAGCCCATGTTGGCCTGGCCGCGGTTCCCGCTGCCGACGTTGCCGCTACCGAGGTTGCCGTTGCCGAGGTTGCCGGAGCCGCTGTTGCCGTTGCCGAAGTTGCCATTGCCGGCGTTGCCGCTGCCGGCATTTCCGCTGCCGAGGTTGCCCATGCCCACGTTGGTGTTGCCGACGTTGCCGGCGCCCACGTTGGTGTTTCCGGCGTTTCCGGCGCCCAGGTTGAGGTTGCCGATGTTGCCCAGGCCGAGGTTGATGTTCGGCAGCGCGGCCTGGGCCAGCTGGGCGGCCACCGCCGTCGCCCCGCCGTGATAGCCCACCATCGCCGACACGTCCGTGGCCCACATCGCCTCGTACTGCGCCTCGGCCGCCGCGATCGCCGGGGCATTGAGCCCCAACAGGTTTGAGCGCACCAGCGAGACGAACTGGTTCCGGTTGGCCGCCACCGCCGCCGGATGCACCGACCCCGACACCGCCGCCTCAAACGCCGACGCCGCCGCCCGCGCCTGACCCGCCGCCTCCCGCGCTTGCGCCGCCGCCGCGCTCAACCACCCCACATACGGCATCGCCGCATCCGTCATCGCCACCGCCGCCGCACCCTGCCACGCCGCACCGGCCAACCCCGACGTCACCGCCCCGAAAGACGAAGCCGCCGAACCCAACTCACCCGCCAAACCCTCCCACGCCACCGCCGCATCCAACATCGGACCCGGCCCCGCACCCAAATACACCCGCGCCGAATTGATCTCCGGCGGCAACACCAAAAAACTCATCACACGTCCTTACTGGAAGAAGCCCGACTGCGCGTCACGCTTGTTGAAGAAACCCGAGCTCTCGATGCCGGAGTCGGCGATGCCCCCGTCGAAGTCGCCCGTGGTGGCGATGCCCGCGCTTTCGAAGCCGGAGTTCGCGATGCCCGCATTGAAGTCGCCCGAGTTTTGGACGCCGGCGCCAAAGACGCCCGTGTTCTCGAAACCGGAGTTGAACGCGACTCCGGTGTTAAAGAAGCCCGACGAGCTGGAGCTCGAGTTGAAAAAGCCGGAGGAACCAGAGGCATTGCCGAAGCCCGAGCTTGTGACGCCCAGCTGGGTGACCGCGCTGCCGAAGCCGGTGTTCAGGCTTCCCGAGTTGAAGCCGCCCGTGTTGGTGGCGCCTGAGTTCGCCCACCCCGTGTTGTTGGACCCGGAGTTGAAGTCGCCCGTGTCAAAGGCTCCCGAGTTGCCGCTGCCCGTGTTGACGGCGCCGGAGTTTCCGAAGCCCATGTTCAGCGTGCCCGCGTTCCCGTAACCCACGTTGTCAAGGCCGGCACTGCCCCAGCCGAGGTTCTCGGCGCCACCGTTGCCGAAGCCGGTGTTGACCGAGCCACCGTTCCAGAAGCCGGTGTTGGTGTCACCGCCGTTGCCGAACCCGAAGTTGCCGGTGCCCGAGTTGAAGAAGCCGACGTTTCCGGTGCCCGAGTTGAAGAGGCCGATGTTTCCCGTGCCCGAGTTGCCGAAGCCGAGGTTGCCGCTGCCGGAATTCAGAGCGCCGAAACCGATCTGGTTGTCGCCGGTGAGCCCGAACCCGATGTCGTTGTTGCCCGTATTACCGAAGCCCATGTCGTGGTTGCCGGAGTTGGCGGCGCCGACGTTGTTGTTGCCGCGGTTGCCGAAGCCCATGTTGCCCTGGCCGCGGTTGCCGCTGCCGACGTTGCCGACGCCGTTGTTCCCGTTGCCGATGTTGCCGCCACCGAGGTTGCCGGTGCCGACGTCGTTGTTGCCGATGTTTCCGCTGCCGACGTTTCCGCTGCCGAAGTTTCCGTCGCCGAGGTTGCCGCTGCCGACGTTTCCGCTGCCCAGGTTCTGGTTGCCGAAGTTGCCGTTGCCGACGTTGTTGTTGCCGTGGTTTCCGCTGCCGACGTTCGTGTCGCCCGTGTTGCCGCTGCCGGCGTTCTGGTTGCCGGCGTTTCCGCCGCCGAGGTTGAGGTTGCCGATGTTGCCCAGGCCGAGGTTGATGTTGGGCAGCGCGGCCTGGGCCAGCTGGGCGGCCACCGCGGTCGCACCGCCGTGATAACCCACCATCGCCGACACGTCCGCGGCCCACATCGCCTCGTACTGCGCCTCGGCCGCCGCGATCGCCGGAGCGTTGAGCCCCAACAGGTTTGAGCGCACCAGCGAGACGAACTGGTTCCGGTTGGCCGCCACCGCCGCCGGATGCACCGACCCCGACACCGCCGCCTCAAACGCCGACGCCGCCGCCCGCGCCTGACCCGCCGCCCCCGACGCCCGCGCCGCCGCCGCGCTCAACCACCCCACATACGGCGCCGCCGCCGCCGTCATCGCCACCGCCGCCGCACCCTGCCACGCCGCACCGGCCAACCCCGACGTCACCGCCCCGAAAGACGAAGCCGCCGAACCCAACTCACCCGCCAAACCCTCCCACGCCACCGCCGCATCCAACATCGGACCCGGCCCCGCACCCAAATACACCCGCGCCGAATTGATCTCCGGCGGCAACACCAAAAAACTCATCACACGTCCTTACTGGAAGAAGCCCGACTGCGCGTCACGCTTGTTGAAGAAGCCGGAGTCGTCGTTGCCCGAGTTGCCGATGCCCGAGTTGAAGACGTTCGAGTTGCCGATGCCGATGTTGTCGAAGCCGGTGTTCCCAATCCCCGCAAGGAAACTGCCCGAGTTGCCGATTCCGACGTTGTTGCCGTTGCCCGAGTTTCGGAAGCCCGACTCGAAGGCCAGGCCGGCGTTTTGGAAGCCGGACGTGTCGCCGCCCGCGTTGAAGAAGCCGGAGCTGTCCAGACCGGTGTTGCCGAAGCCCGAGTTCTTCACCCCGGCCGGGGTGATCCCGCTGCCGAAGCCGGTGTTCAGGTTGCCCGCATCGAATCCGCCGGTGTTGCTCGCGCCCGAATTTCCCCATCCGGTGTTGAAGTTGCCCGCGTTGAAGTCACCGGTGTTGAGGGAGCCGGCGTTTCCGTTGCCGGTGTTCTGGAAGCCGGAGTTCCCCATCCCGAAGTTCTGGGAGCCGCCATTGAACATGCCCAAGTTGTTCGAGCCGCCGTTGGCCGCGCCGAAATTGCTGAATCCGCTGTTGAGTAAGCCGGTATTGCCCAGACCGGAGTTGGTGAACCCGGTGTTGAAGCTGCCCGAATTCTCGAATCCGAAGCTGTGGTTGCCGGAGTTGAAAATGCCGACGTTTCCGGTGCCCGAGTTGAAGAAGCCGATGTTCCCGGTGCCCGAGTTGCCGAAGCCGAGGTTGCCGCTGCCGGAATTCAGTGCGCCGAAACCGATCTGGTTGTCGCCCGTCAGCCCGAAGCCGATGTCGTTGTTGCCCGTGTTGCCGAAACCGAAGTTGTGGTTGCCGGTGTTGGCGGCTCCGACGTTGTTGCTGCCGCGGTTCCCGAAGCCCATGTTCGCGTCGCCGCGGTTGCCGCTGCCCATGTTGCCGCTGCCCAGGTTCCCGTTGCCGACGTTGGTGTTGCCGAGGTTTCCGGCTCCGACGTTGCCGACGCCGTTGTTCCCGAAGCCGGTGTTGTTGTTGCCGGCGTTCCCGCTGCCCAGGTTTTGGCTGCCGCGGTTGCCGTCGCCGATGTTGCCGAAGCCGTTGTTCCCATTGCCGACGTTGCCGCCGCCGATGTTGCCGCTGCCCAGGTTCTGGCTGCCGCTGTTGCCGCTGCCCACGTTGCCGCCGCCGTTGTTGCCCCCGCCCACATTGCCGGCGCCGACGTTGCCGATGCCCAAGTTGGCCAGGACGTCCTGCGCCGCGGCCTGCGTGGGCGCCCCGATCATCGACGCGTTTTCCGCCTCTGCTTCCGCGTAGAGCGCCCCGCCGGCGCTCATGGCCCGAACGAACTGCTGATGGAAGCTCGCCGCCCGGGCGCTCAGCGCCTGATACAGCTCGGCATGCCCGGAAAACAGGGCGGCGATCGCGGCCGAGACCTCGTCGGCACCGGCCGCCGCGACCGCGGAGGTCGGAGCGGCCGCCGCCGCGTTTGCCGCGCTCAACGCCGAGCGGATGCCCTCCAGATCCGCCGATGCGGCCGCCAGCATCTCCGGGGCCGCTACCACGTACGACATTGCCGTCCCTCCCGATCGTTCGCCGTCGGGCGAGGGGTGAAAACGCAGCGAATTGCGAACCCGGCCCCCGACGTGTGTTGGAAACGAGTCAAATATGCGGGGGATTGCGTCGAACTAACGTCGGTCGTATCGCGTAGATACAGAGCATGAGGGGTCGTAAATGCAGCGAGGCCCGGGGTCGTAGGACCGCCCACGGCAAAGCGGCAGCCCATGTCCGCGGGCCCGCCGTGGCTTCCTCCCCCGCCGCGATGACCTCAATGGATTTGCGTTGGAACTGGACCCTGGGCGGGTGGCATGAGCGAAACTGATGTGCGCGGGGGCATACGGTCATGGAACAGGAGTGACCCTGGCGTCAGAGAGTTCATGCCCACGGGAACTGTGACCCTGCTGGTCGCCGATTTCGAGGGCTCCGAGCGACTGTGGGAGTCGCGGCCGGAGCAAATGACGGCCGCGCTCGCGCGCCTTGACCGCGCCGCCTCAGAGGTCGTCCCCACCCACGACGGCGTGCTGGCGATCGAGCCGGGTGTCGGCGACAGCTTCATGGCCGCCTTCGCGCACGCGACCGACGCGGTGGCGTGTGCTGTGGAGTTGCAGCGCGCGCCGCTGGCGCCGATTCGGCTGCGGATCGGCGTGCACACCGGCGAGGTCGAGCTGGACGACGCCGGCGACTACGTTGGCTCGACCCCAGAGCGGGCGGCACTCCTGCGCGACCTTGCGCACGGCGGCCAGATCCTGCTCTCGGGCATCACCCGCGACCTGGTCGTCGACCAATTGCCGGCCGATGCCTGGCTGACCGATCTCGGCACCCACCAGCTCGGCGACCTACCGCGCCCCGAACGGGTGGCGCAGCTGTGCCACTCCGACCTGGATGTCGAGTTCCCGCCGCTGCGCACCACGGGCAGCGTCGTCCCGCACGGCCTCCCGGTGCAGCTGACCCGGTTCGTGGGTCGCGTCACCCTGACCAACGACGTCGTCAAGGCACTGTACGAGAACCGGCTGGTGACCCTTGCGGGCGCCGGCGGCGTCGGCAAGACCCGGCTGGCGGTCCAGGTGGCCGCGCAGGCGGCGGCCGAGTTCGACGGCAATGTGTGGTTCGTCGACCTGACGCCGGTCACCGACCCCGACGTGGTGCCGGTCGCGGCGCTTCGGGCGCTGGGCCTGCCCGACCAGCCGGGCCGCTCGGCGACGGACACCCTGGTGCGGTTCCTCGGCGATCGCCGGGTGTTGCTCGTCCTGGACAATTGCGAGCACCTGATCGACGAGTGCGCCGACCTGACCCTCGCGCTGCTGGGCGCGTGCCCGCAGTTGACGATCCTGACCACCAGCCGCGAGCCGATCGGGGTGGCCGGCGAGGTGACCTGGCGGGTGCCGTCGCTGTCGCTCGCTGACGAAGCGATCGAACTGTTCGTCGACCGTGCGCGCCTGGCCCGGCCCGACTTCGACATCGCCGTCGACGACACCGCCGCGGTCCGCGAGATATGCGAGCGCCTGGACGGCCTGCCCCTGGGGATCGAGCTGGCGGCGGCGCGGGTGCGGATGATGTCGCTGACCGAGATCCTCGACGGCCTGCGTAACCGGTTCCGGCTGGTCACCGGCGTCCGTCCCGGGACGCGGCGCAAACGGACGTTGGGTGAATCGGTCGACTGGTCCCACGAGCTGCTGAGCGAGCCGGAGCGCGTGCTATTCCGCCGGCTGGCGGTTTTCCGAGCCGGATTCGACCTCGACGCCGCGCGGGTCGTCGGCGACGGCGACCCGGCGCAGCAACTCCAGATCCTCGACCGGCTCGCCCAGCTGGTGGACAAGTCCCTTGTGGTGGCGGAAAACGCCGGCGACAGGACCCGCTTCCGGCTACTCGACACGGTGCGCCACTACGCGATGGCCAAGCTGATTGAATCCGGTGAGGCCGACGAGGTGCACGCGCGGCACCGCGATTACTACGCCGCGCTGGCGGCCCTGCTGGACAGCCCCGCCGACCCCGACCATCAGCGCCGCATCGAACAGGTCGAGATCGAGATCGACAACCTGCGGGCCGCGTTCGCGTGGAGCCGCCAAACCGGGGACATCGAGCGGGCGCTGGAGCTGACGTCGTCGCTGCAGCCGCTGTGGCAGACCCGCGGCCGCATCCAGGAGGGGCTGGCGTGGTTCGACGCCACGCTGCCCGAGGACAACGCAGGGATCTCGGCCGTGGTGCGCGGGCGCGCCCTCGCCGACAAGGCGGCCCTGGACGCGTCGCGCAGCATCGGCGACAACCTCGAGCAGGCGCAACAGGCCGTCGCGATCGCACGCCAGATCGACGACCCCGCGCTGCTGGCGCGCGCGCTCACCGCCTGCGGCGCGATCGCTTCCTACAGCGCCGACGCGGCCCGCCCGTACCTGGCCGAGGCCATCGGCATCGCCCGCACGCTGGACGACCAATGGCGACTGATCCAGATCCTGACCTGGCAGGCGAACGGCGCGTTCTACGCCGGCGATCCGGTCGCCGCCGAGGCGACCTCCCGCGAAGGCTGCGAGCTCGCCGCCTCGATCGGCGACCGGTTCCATGCGCGCTCGTGCCACTGGACCCTGGGCCTGGCGCACATGATGAAGGGCGAGTTGGTCAAGGCCGTCGAGCAGTTCGGCGAGGTGACCGCCGACGCCGACGCGGCGCACGACGTCCTGTTCCGGTGGGGCGCGCGGCTGAGCCTCAGCCTCGTGCTCTCCTTCCAGGGCGAGGTGGAGGCGGCCGCGGCCGCGGCCCGCGCGTCCCTGGAAGCCGCGTCGGATTTGTGGCCGTACAACGAGGGATTCAGCTATGCGGTGTTGGCCACCGCGGCGCTGGCCGCCGGCGACGTCGCGGCGGCGACCGCGGCCACCGAGGCGGCGCAGCAGCGGGTGACCGTCGAGGGCGAGTTGGGTGCGGCGATCGCCAACCCGATCGTCGAGGTCGCCCTGGCCCGAGGGGATCTGATCGAGGCCGGACGCTGGGCGGACCACCAGGTCGCGTCGTCGGCGGGCTGGCACCTGGCCCGGGCGCTGACCCGGCGCGCGCGCGTCGCGATCGCCAAGGGCGAGCCGGATCAGGCCGAGCGCGACGCCCACAAGGCGCTCGGCTGCGCCGCCGAGTACGGCGCGCACCTCGCCGTCCCCGACATCCTCGAATGCCTAAGCCGGCTGGCCGCCGACGGCCAGAGCCATCGCGACGCGGCGCGGCTGCTGGGTGCCGCGGACACGATCCGGCGGCAGATCGGCGCGGTGCGGTTCCGGATCTACGACGCGGATCATGCGCGCACGGTCGCGGCGCTGCGCGAGGCCATGGGCGCGCAGGACTTCGACGCCGCGTGGGCCGAAGGGGCCGGGCTCTCGCTCGACGAGGCCGTCGCCTACGCGCGCCGCGGCCGGGGGGAGCGCAAGCGCCCGACGAGCGGCTGGGCGTCGCTGACCCCGACCGAACGGGACGTCGCGCGGCTGGTCGCCGACGGGCTGGCGAACAACGAGATCGCCGCCCGGCTGTTCATCTCCCGGCGGACGGTGCAAACCCACCTCACGCACGTCTACGCGAAGCTGGGCATCACGTCTCGCGTGCAACTCGCCCAGGAAGTGGCCGGCCGCGGCTGAGCGCCGCATGGCATAGCCAAATATGCCTAAGCACCGCGAACGGGCAGATCTACGACCCCCTGCCGCGCGCTATTTACGAGCTTTGACCGACGTTTTGCACCCGCATCGGCCCGCATCCTGGACTCGATTCCAGATGAATGTCGGGCTGGGGTAGCAAAGCACATCCCCCCGAACACGTGATGACGATCGGGAGGAAAGCAATGTCGTTCGTGATAGTGGACCCCGCGCTGGTGGCGGCCGCGGCCGCGGATGTGGAGAACATCGGATCGGCGCTCAACGCCGCCCACGCGGCGGCGGCAGGCCCGACGACCGCGGTGCTGGCCGCCGGCGCCGATGAGGTGTCGGCGGCGTTGGCCACGCTGTTTTCCGGCCATGCCCAAGAGTTTCAGGCGCTGGGCGCCGAGGCGGCGCTGTTCCATCAGCAATTCACACAGACGATGAGCGCGAGCGGGGCGATGTTCGCGGCCGCCGAAGCCGCGAACGTGTCGCCGCTGCAGACCGTGCTCGATGGGATCAACGCGCCCATCCAGGCCGCGACGGGGCGCCCCCTGATCGGTAACGGCGCCAACGGCGCCGCGGGGACCGGTCAAAACGGCGGCGACGGCGGTTGGTTGATCGGTAACGGCGGCGCCGGCGGGTCCGGAACCAACGGTGCCACGGGCGGTAACGGCGGCAACGGCGGGGCCGCCGGGTTGATCGGCACCGGCGGCGCCGGTGGCGCCGGCGGAGCCGCCTTGGTAGGCCCCGGTGGAGCCGGCGGCCACGGCGGCGCCGCGGGGCTGTTCGGCTCCGGCGGCGCCGGTGGGGCGGGTGGGAATTCGGAGG
>NZ_LQPV01000063.1:0-1197 GCF_002101935.1 Mycobacterium sp. IEC1808
GGTGGCCGAGCGGCTCGAGACCCAGCAGCGGACCAACCGGGGGTTGATGTATCGGTTCTTCGGTGAGATCGCCGAGCCGCCCGACGGCGCGGAGTCCAGCCCGGGGCTACGGGGTCGGGTGTGTGCGCGGCTGCGTATCACTCCGGGGGAGCTGACGCGCCGGTTTCGGCTGGCGGCCCGGATTCGGCCGCGGCGCTCGCTGACCGGCCCGCCCCTGGCGCCCGAACTGGAAGCGCTGGCCGGCGCGGTCGAGGCCGGCGCACTCGGTGAGGACCACATCCGGGTGATCTGTCACGCGGTGGATGTGCTGCCCGCCGCGGTGTCACCGGCCGACGTCGCCGAGGCCGAACGCGTCCTGGTCGAGCATGCGTCGAAACTGGACTCCGCCGTGGTGACCCGGCTAGGGCAGCGCATCGCCGACTACCTCAACCCCGACGGGAATTTCACCGACGAAGACCGGGCCCGCCGGCGCAGCCTGCGGCTGGGCCCGCAAGGCCCCGATGGCATGTCCCGACTCACGGGGCTGCTCGACCCCGAGGCCCGCGCCTACTTCGAAGCCATCGAGGCCGCGGTGCGCCCTGGATTCCGCCAACCCGACACCAGCCCCGCCGAGGAGCGCGACACCCGCAGCCAAGCTCAACGCGGCCACGACGCCCTCAAACTGGCCCTGCGGACCGCGATCGGCTCGGGGAACCTCGGCACCCACCGCGGCCATCCGGTCACCGTGGTCATCACCACCACCCTGGCCGAACTCGACCGGGCCGCCCACGCCACCGTCAACCCCGCCATCGCGATGCCCGCCCCAGCGCGCACCGGCGGCGGCTCCCGGCTCCCCATGCCCGATCTGATTCGGATGGCGGCCAACGCGATTCACTACCTCGCGGTGTTCGAGGACCACACCGCCCGGCCGCTGTATCTGGGCCGGCAAAAACGCCTCGCCACCACCGACCAACGCCTCATCTGCCACGCCCGCGACCACGGCTGCACCCGCCCCAACTGCCTCGAATCGGGCTACCACTCCGAAGTCCACCACGCCCCCGACTGGGCCCAAGGTGGACAAACCGACGCCGACAAACTCTTCTTCGCCTGCGGCCCCGACCACGCCGGCGCCACCAACGGCGACTACCACACCGAAGTCACCAACACCGGACGCCTCGCCTGGACCGACGGCACCAGCCCGCCCGAAATCAACCAGGG
>NZ_LQPV01000064.1:0-86023 GCF_002101935.1 Mycobacterium sp. IEC1808
GCGCCGAGCCCAACCCGCCGCCCGCGAGCGATGCGCCCAGCCCCGCGCCGCCGGCGGCCCAAGAGCCCGTCGCACCGGCCGAGCCGCCCGCGCCGCCGCCGGCAGTCGCCGAGCCGCCCCTCCCACGGATCCCGCGAATCCCCGCGATCCCGGCCCTGCCGCCAATCCCGGGGATCAACGAACCGATCCCGGGCTTCCCGGAAATCCCGACCCTACTGAGCCAGCTCGCTCCGCGCGCCCGCTGAATCAGCTTCCGCTGGGGCGCTTTTCGCCCTTGTTCTCCTCGGCCGAGGCCTTCTTCAGCTCTTCGTTCAGGGCCTTGTCCTTCTCGATTTGCTCTTTGTAGGCTTCGGGGTCCCTGCCTTCGTCGTCCTGCTGGTCCGAGCCGGCGTTCGAGTCGGCACCCTCGGGCGTCTCGCATTTCGGGTTGCCCTCGTCGTCCAGCCAATCGTTGACCGCCGTGCCCGACACCATCGCACCGGAACCCGGCAGCACCAGAGTGGGGCGCTCTTCGTAGGCCGTCATCATCTCGGCGGCCTTTTCCTTGTGCTCCTCGTTCGGCTCCGGCTTTTCGGTTTGCTGCCGATCGTCTTGTTCGCCCGACTCCTGGTCGGTTGCCCGCTGGTCCTCTTCCTGGCCAGCCACTTTGTCGTCCTGCACGCTCATGACGTACCCCCTTTGGAGTCGCGGCGACTATCTGCGGGGGTTACCCGCTGTGGCGGCGCGCCGAAACTCCCGTCACTGCGATCGGCCGCGCTTGACGAGCACCACCGTGGCGATCGGAATGCGCATGGGCTCGGGCGCGGTTGCCAAGCGTCCAGCAACGGCGGTCTCCAGGTGGTCGACGAACGCGGTCGCTCGCGGGTCACCGGCGCCGCCATTCAGCCCGCCCACCAGGGCCGGAAAGAGCGCGGCCCGCGCGAACGCCGCCCATTGCGCCCCGAAAGCATTTGCGTCATCGTCAATTTGGAGCCGGGCCCAGAATCGGTCCTCGGCGTTGAACGTCTCGAGATGCTCTATCCTCAGGCCCTCGAACCGCCCGCTCGGCGCGAATGGCGCGTGAAAGTCCTTCTCGCTGCGGGCGAATGTGGGGATGGCCATGCGGCGCAGCTCGTCCTCGCCGAGCCGGCCGTCCCGTGCCTGATCGGCCAGCGCCGCGACGATCGCGTCGAGCAGCGGCCGGAAGCCCGACGTGCCGTCCTCGTCGACCGCCGATGTCATCACCACCAGCCGCCCGTCGGGAGCCAACTCGCGGCCGCGGAACGCTACGAAGTCGTTCCAGTCCACGGCGGCCTGGTGCGCGTAGGCCGCGCGGGCGGCGTCGTTGCTGCTGTAGCCGACGTGCACGTGATCTTCTAGCTCGCAGGGGATCCGGCTCACCCACTGCGTCGCCCACGACGTCCAGCCGAGGTTGACCGTGTTCGACGGCAGGATCTGACCGTAAAATGACCGCCCGATCGCCGAGGCGAAACTCGCTGTGTCCGAATGCAAGTAGCTGTCCGGGTCGTCGGACAGGGTGCGAAACAGCGTGGTGAAGTCATTGTCCGGGACGTCGGTGTGCGCGACCAGGATCGCGTGGTCGTGGCGGGTGCGGAGGCGCAGCACCGCGATGCCGGCCGACATCGGCTTGAGCGAGTTGTGCCCGTTGGCGGCGCCGTAGTCGGCGATGACGATCGGCTGCGGAGCTGCGGGGATCGGCACCTGTTCGGCGGCGCGCTCGAACAACGCGATGCCCTGGGCCAGGCCGGCGGCCTGCAGCCGGGATGACTGGGTGTAGGTCGCGCTGTCCGTCGGCTCTGGCCGGACCACGATGCTCGACTCGGGCAGTCGACGTTCCGGCCGCATGCACCAACGATAGTCAGTTCGGCCCCGGATAGCTGACTCCGGTGAGCTGCTCGGAAAGCTCCCAGAGGCGCCGGCAGTCGTCCTCGTTCTGGGCGAGCTTGGGCACCCGGGCGAGGGCGACGCCGCCGCCTGCCAGCTCCTGGAACCCGCGTGGCCCGTAGAAGACGCCGCCCTCGGCATGCGGCGCGGCGGCCGCGTACAGCGCCGGCAGGATCCCCTCGTCGATCTCCTGCCACAAGAACGGCGTGAACCGCCAGGACGCCTTGTACAGCCGCTCCATCAGGGCGGGCCGTTCGCGGCCGTGCGAGGGTCCGGCGATCTGCAGGTTGGTCTTGGTCAGGCCGGGGTGCGCGGCGTTGGACACGATGCCCCAGCCGCCCGCGCGGCTGCGCCGGTCGAGCTCGAGGGCGAACATCAACACCGCCAGCTTCGACTGGCCGTAGGCCGACATGGCGGCGTAGGACTTCTCGAACTGCGGGTCGTCGAAGTGGATCTTGCCGCTCTGGCGGGCCGCGAGGCTGCTCAGCGAGACGACGCGGGCGCCCTTGGCGGCGCGCAGCAGCGGCAGCACGTGTCCGGTCAGCGCGAAATGCCCGAGATGGTTGCTGCCGAACTGCAATTCGAAGCCGTCGGCGGTGGTGTCGCGTTCCGGTGGCGTCATGACGCCGGCGTTGTTGATCAGGATGTCGATCGGGCGGCCCTCGGCGTTGAGCTGTTCGCCCAGCGCGGCGACCGAGGTCAGCGACGACAGGTCGAGGGCCTTGATGGTCAGCTTGGCGTCGGGAACCGTGGCGCGGATTTCCTCGATCGCCTTTTCCCCCTTGGCGCGGTTGCGGATCGCCATCACGACGTCGGCGCCGGCGGCCGACAGGCGCCGGGCCAGCCCGAACCCCAGACCGCTGTTGGCCCCGGTGACGATTGCCAGCTTGCCCGACAGGTCGGGAACCGTGGCGACGAGATCGTTGGCCATGCGTGTCACTCCTCTCGTATGAGCCCGGTCTTAGTCTGCTCTTTGTGTCGCGGTCAGCGAACCCCTGCGGAAATCTGATCGCCGCGTTGGTGCTCGGTGCGCTGCCCGCCCTCGCCTTCCCCGCGCTCGCGTGGTGGTGGCTGGCCTGGGTCGGCCTGGTTCCGCTGCTGTTGCTGGTGCGCGCGGCGCCGTCCGCCTGGGCGGGGGCAGCGCGGGCCTGGTGCGGTCTGGCCGGGTTCGTGCTGGCCACCCAGTACTGGCTGGTGACCAGCGCCGGCCCGCTGCTGGTGCTGTTGGCCATCGGGTTGGGTGCGCTGTGGCTGCCGTGGGGGTGGCTGGCGCATCGGTTGTTGGCCGCGCCCGTCGGCTTTCGGCGCACCGTCGCGGCCGTGGTGGTGCTGCCCAGCGCGTGGTTGCTGGCCGAAGTCGTGCGGTCCTGGCCGCCGCTGGGCGGTTCGTGGGCGTCGCTGGGCGCGTCGCAGGCCGCCCAGCCGGTGACGCTGGCGTCGGCGTCGCTGGGCGGAGTGTGGTTGACGAGTTTCCTTGTGGCCGCGTGCAATACGGCTCTGGTGGGCGTGCTGGTGCACCGCAACGCTCTGGGCCGTGCCGTGGCGCTGGGGTGCGCGGTGGTGTGCGTCGCTGTGGGGCCGTTGTGGTACGGGCTGGGCCCGTCGCCGTCCGGCGGTGCGACGGTGCGCGTGGCGCTGGTGCAGCCCGGGCAGATCGCCGACGCCGGCGAGCGTCTAGAGGCCGGCGAGGCGCTGACGGCGGGGCTCGCCGGGCAGCGGCTCGACCTTGTTGTCTGGGGAGAAAGCAGCGTGGGCTCCGACCTCACGGGCCACCCGGAGGTGTTGGCCCGGCTCGCCGACCTGTCCCGGCGGGTGGGCGCGGACCTGCTGGTCAACGTCGACGCGCCCGCGCCGGGCGGCGGCATCTACAAGTCGGCCGTGCTCGTCGGGGAGACCGGGGTGTTGGGTAGTTACCGCAAGACCCGGCTGGTGCCGTTCGGCGAATACGTCCCGCTGCGAACGCTTTTCGGCTGGATCACCCGGCACAGCCGGGCCGCCGCGCAGGACCGGCAGCGCGGGACCGGCCCGGTGCTGCTGCACGCCGGCGACCTGCCCATCGGGCCGCTCGTCAGCTACGAGACCCTGTTCTCCGACCTGGCCCGCCGGGAGGCACGGCTCGGCGCCGGGTTGCTGGTGTACCAGAGCTCCACCTCGTCGTTCCAGGGCAGTTGGGCGCAGCCGCAGCTGGCCGCCCAGCCCGCGGTCCGCGCCGTCGAGGCGGGCCTCCCAGCGGTGCACGTCGGGTTGTCCGGCGACAGCTCCGCCTTCGACGCCCGAGGCCGCCGCCTGGCCTGGTGCCCGTCCGGATTCCGGGGCGTCACGGTGGTCAGCGTCCCGATGGGATCGACCGCCACGCCGTACGTACGGCTGGGGGACTGGGTGCCGGTGCTGGCGGTGGTGATCCTCGTCGGCGCCGTGCTGCTTACCTGGCGTCGCCTGGGCCGCGGTGCCACACTGCGGGGATGACCAGCCGTCGGCTCGCGAAGATTTCGCTGTCCACCGCCGTCGTGCTGATGGTGGTGTCGGTGGCCGGGTTCATCGTCGCGCTGGTGCTCAACGCGTTCTTTTTGGACAAGTACAACGCCTACGGCGAGGTGCCGATCCCGGGGTCGAACAGCCTGAACCTGCCCGCCGGCGAGGTCACCATCAGCCTGCACGCCGTCGTCGTCGGCAGTCCCAACGGCGGCCTGCCGGTGCCGCCGCTCGGGGTGACGATCGCGCCGCCCGACGGGGTCGCGCAACCCGCGCTCAACGAAAGCATCGGCAGCACAACGACGGTCAACAACGACGCGCACGTGCGCGTGTGGGTGGCCCAGATTCCCGTCGCCGGCACCTACAACGTCACGACCGACGGCCAAGTCAACGGGTACATCAACCCGCGACTGGCCTTCGGCCACAAGAGTTCGTACGGCTATCTCGTGTGGTTGTTCGTCGGCCTGTTCGTCGCGGGACTGGTCGGTTCGATCCTGTCGGGCCTGTGGCTGTCGCGCACCCGGCGGAAGGCGGTGGTGGCGGCCAACCCGTACTACCCACCGCCGGTGCCGGTGTCGCCGACGACCCCGGTGGAACCCAGCGACGACGGGGTCCGCCTCGAGCGGCTCAAAACGCTGGCGGCGCTGCGGGATTCCGGGGCGTTGACCGCCGAGGAGTTCGAGGCCGAAAAGCGCCGGATCCTCGAGGGGCATTGATTCGGCCCGAACCCTAGGATGTCCGTTCCGACCGCGCTACGATCCGCCGTACAAGGTCGACCTGGGGCTGGGAGGTAGCTCATGTCGCATGTGACCGCCACGCCGCACCTGCTGGCGGCCGCGGCCGGGGATCTGGCCTCGGTCGGGTCGACGATCAACGCGGCCAATTCGGCCGCCGCGGCCGGGACCGCGGGAGTGGACGCCCCGGGCGGCGACGCGGTTTCGGCGTTCGTATCGGCGCTGTTTTCCGCGCACTCGAAGGCCTATCAGGCCGCCGGCGCCCAAGCAGCGTATTACCACGACCAGTTTGTGCAGGCGCTGCGCGCGAGCGCGGGAACGTACGCCAGCACCGAGGCCGTCAACGCGTCGCCGCTGCAGAAAGTGCAGGAATTTGTCGGCGCGGCCAGCCAGTCTCCAGCCGGGCACCTGATCGGCAACACCGCCCATGGGGCGATGGATGCCGCGCAACATAGCGGAACCGGCGGGCCGGTGCCGGGCAGCGTCGGCGCCGCGCCCGTCAGCGCCAACCACGTGGGCGCCGGCGCCGGCGCATCGACCGGGGACGCCCACGCGGCCGCGGCCGGTGGCCCACCAGGCGGCAATGCCAGCGGTGCCAGCGCGGTCACCGGTGACGGCGGCGGCCCCGGCGGTGGCGGTGGGGGCGGCGACGCCCCTCAGCCGGCCGGTGGTGCCGTCAGCGTCGGCGGAGGCACCGCCGCGGCGGCCGTCCCACCTGCCTGGGGGGCGGCGCCGGCTGCGCCGGCCGCGCCGCTGGTGCCGGGCATAGCGACGCCGCCGCCAGCGCCCCACGTCATGGCGACTGCCTACCCGGCCGCGGCGGTGCTGCCGGGGCTGGACGGCGTCAGCGGCCATTCCGCCGCCGTCACCGGCTTGGGGGAGCCGGTCGCACCGGCGGCCTCCGTCGAAGCGGTACCTCCGCCCGCGGCCCCGGCCATACCAACGGCAGCCAAGGCGCAGCCGCTGCACCAGGGCGGCCCGGCGCACCCGGGCGATGCGGCGCAGCCGGATCACTCCGACCGCGACAAAGCGGCAGTGCCCCTGCCCATCCCGCCGCTACGGCTGCGAAGCCTTCGGGGGTTGCGCGACAAGCTGCGATTGCGGCTGCGCGACAAGGACGAATGGCGGGACGAACTTCGTGAGGCCGCCACCAGCAAGCCTTGGGGACGCGACGAACTGCTGGGTGCTCTCGGTCTTCGACCGCCCGCAAACTAAGGGTCTTCGTCGCGAGCGTAACCACACTGCGAAATCCGGCGGGCGGCGGAGCATCAGCGGGTTGATTCGATGGCGCGCAGCAGCCTGCGCAGCCGCGGTGCGTCGGCGCTGTGCGTGTATGCCCCGAGCCAGTCGGTGAGCTTGGTGATCAGCTCGGACGATATCGGCGCGCGCTGCCGTGCCATGGTTTGCAGCGCCGTGTCGATCGCGGTGTATGACTCGCCCGACCCGATGGCGGCGTAAAACCGGCTGCGGTCGCGGTCGGTCAGTAGCGGGCTGACCGCATCAGCCAGTTCCCACGCCAGGTCGGATTCGGCCCTATCGTCCACGTACTCATTGTCGTTGGCCGGGGCGGTTTCTGCTGAGCGAGCTGGGCGACCTAGTGCGTGACGAAGTCGGCCATCATGGCCATGTCTTCGTGCTCGAGGTTATGGCAATGCACGAGATACGTTCCGCGGTAGTCGGTGAATTGGACGGCGACCTCGACCGCCGCGGACGGCGCGACATCGACGGTGTCTTTCCATCCGCGATCGAAGCGGCTCGGCGGCCTGTTGTTGCGGGATAGCACCTGGAAGTGGTTGAGATGCACATGGATCGGGTGCCGGATATCTGTGATGAACCGCCAGATTTCGATGTCACCCAGGCGCGGTGTGGCCAGCGGAACCCCCGGCCGGTAGGGCTTGTTGTTGATCGTCCACATGCCCGCGCGGCCTTGCCCGAACAGGAAGGTGCGGGTGGCCACGGCGCGACCACGCTCTAGCGGGGTATAGCTGTCACCAAGTTTCTCGGGAATCGTCGTGTCGTCCGATCGGTCGGTGCCGACAATGTCGAAGCGCATGATCTCCGAGGTGGACTGGGCGCCAAGCGCGTTGGTGAGTCGCACCCGGGTTCCCGACGGGTAGCGGGAGAAATCGACGATGAGGTCGAACCGTTCGGCCGGGGCGATGTCGATCGCGTCGTGGTTGACCGGTGCGCCCAGCAGGCCGCCGTCGCTTCCTATTTGGGTGAATGCGGACCCGCCGGGCGGCGGCGGGTCGAGTTGTAGCCGATACCGGCGCGCGTTGGAGGCGTTGAGCACCCGGAATCGGTACCGCGCGGGGTCGGTTTCCAGCACCGGCCACGGCGCCCCGTTGACCAAGACGACGTCACCGAGCACACCGTTCATGTAGGGATGGGCGACGTCGCCGCCCTCCGTGGTCGGATACTGGAACGAGCCGTCGGCGCCGAACGACCGATCGGCGATCATCAGCGGTATGTCGCGGCGGCCGCGCGGCAGCGGCAGCGCGTCCTCTTCGTCGTCGTGCACGATGTGAAAGCCCGCGAGCCCCCGCCAGACGGCCTGACCCGTGTAGCCCATGCGGTGATCGTGATACCAGAGGGTGGCCGCGCGCTGCTGCATCGGGTAGACGTACTCACGTTGCCCGACAACCGAATTGCGCGACATACCGGACATGCCGGTGTGGCCGGCCGCGGCATCTGGCGCATGCGGCTCGATGAGATCGAGCGGGTACCCATCGCTGTCCGGTGGGGTGTGGCCGCCGTGGAGGTGCACCGCCACCGGTACGGGCAGGGCGTTGTGATGGCCGATCGCGGTTCGCCGACCCGACCGCGACTCGATCGTGGGCCCGGGAAACGTCCCCCCGTAAGTCCACGCTCGCGTGGTCAGGCCGGGAAGTATCGCCAAATCCGCGACCTGCTGGGTGATGATGTAGTAGTCCGTCGTGCCGTCGGTTTCGTTGGGGGCCAGCCGAACCGGGATGGGCAGCGGCGTCTGATAACGCGGCGGCAGCGGCGTGCGGCTTGGCAGCAGCGTGCCCGGCTCGGCCGGCCCCAGCGCCGTCTGCGCCGTCGGCAACGCGGCTGCGACGACGCCGACGCCCGCGGTGAGCAGCCCCGCGCGCAGCACGGCGCGGCGGTTCATCGTGTCGCCCCCAGGTCCGCGCCGGCGCGTCGCACCGGCAGGGGGATGCGCCAGATCATCGTCACCAGTTGGACAATCCCGGCGACCAGCAGCACACCGAGCGGGACGTGTAGGGCGGTGAGGCGCAGTTCGCCGGTTGCGAATTCGGCGACGAGCAGCAGGGTCTGCACGACGCCGGCGAAGAACGGTCCTCGGCGGCCAGTGCTGCGCCAGACCCACGCCAGGATCACGATCTGCACCGCGGAGGTGACGGTGATCGCTCTGGCGCCGAGCGCGTGCAGCCGCAGCGCGTCGTACTGGCCGCCGAGGAAGTTGCCGGCCAAGATCGCCTGCGTCAGGGCCCAGGCGATCATCAACGCGGTGCTGAAGCGCGCCAACAACAATGGCGCACGCGCGGCCGGTTTCATGGTCACAAGATCCCTGGGTGGGCCGCGATCGCGGCGGTCAAGGTGGCACAATTGAGCGCGAGCAGAAACCCGCCGAACATCATCTGACCGGTGATGTCGTGGGCGAGCACATGGGTGTACACGGCGCACACGAAGAACATCACCAACCCTGCCGCGGCCGCGATGCCGATAGCCGGAACCCAGAGGCCCACAACGAGTCCGACGGTCCCCAGCGTCTTCAACGTGCCGATGGGAAACCTCAACCAAGAGACCGGCACGCCCGCGCTTGCCATGCCCGGAAGTATCGGTGCGAAGTGAACCAGTGCCGCGACGCCGGAAAATCCATCGAAGGCGATCGCGATGAGCGTTATGACGAGATATGCGGTGTGCACGGCGCTCTCCTATCGAGCCAGAGGCATATTAGTCACATATAGTGATCATCATGATATGTGACAATCATGAGGAGTGCTAGACCCCCGCCGGTCTCAGTGGAGCTCGGCGGAGTGGTTGCAGAACGCGTGTCAGCGCGTCAGGCCCGGGTGGACCCCCGGGATGAGGCCCGCTCCGGCCGCGACTCGCTGCAAAAGTCGCCGCAGCGTGGCCCGTTCCGTCGCGGACAGCGGTGCGGCGATCTCGTCTTCGAGCTCACGGCCCTGGTCGTGCAGGGCCGGCAGCAGGCGGCGGGCTTTGGCGGTAAGGGTCACGGCCACCGCCCGTCTGTCGTCGGGATGGGTCAACCGTTTGGCCAGCCCGCGTTGCTCAAGGTTGTCGATGACCATGACCATGGCGTTGCGGTGAATGCCGAGGCGTTCGGACAGCTGGCGCTGGGACTGGCCGTCGGCGGCGGCCAAGGCCAGCAGCACCGCGTACGTGCGCGGGTCGGTTCCGATCGGCGCCAGCCGCCGCTGGAAATCGCTGCTGACATGGGCGCCCAGCTGTGAGAGCAGAAACGGGATCCGTTCGTCGAGTTCGGTGATGCCGGAGCCCTGTTCAGTCATCGGCCAAGGCTAACACCGGCCGGGATTGTCACGGGTCAGGATAATCAGTACGACACGCCGACTGGCTGCCGGATCGTCTGTGCCGACGCCAGGGCGTCGAGCATGGCGTGCGCAACGTCGGCCCTCGAAATGGCCGAGCCGCGGGCCACGTTGGCGCCCACCACCGTGCGGTAATCACCGGTGAGGGGCCGGTCGACAAGCCGGGGTGGACGCACGACGGTCCAATCGACGTCGCTGTGCTGCAAGAGAGATTCCATGTCCGCGAGGTCGGCATAGACGTTTCCCAGAACGGTTTTCAGCACAGGAAGCAACACCCAGCGCGTCATCAGACGCTCGCCTTCGGCCGTCGGACCCACCGGCAGCGCGCTGACGGCGACGAATCGCTTCGTCGCGCAGGCGTTCATCGCTGCCAGGATCGCGCGGGTGCTGCTGCTCACGACGGCCCCGTCTTTGCGTCCACGCGGACCGAGGGCCGACAGCACGGCGTCGCTGCCGCGGATCGCCGGGATGAGGGTGCCGGGATCGTCGAGCGCGATGACCGTGACGACGTCCAGCGCTGGATGTGTCACGGCCAGCCGCCCGGCATCGCGTACGACTGCGACCACGCCGTAACCGCGTCCCAGCGCTTGCTTTACCAGCTCGCGACCGACGCCGCCGGTCGCGCCGAATACCGTGATCTTCATAAGTCCGCCTTCCGCGATGATTATCACTAAATGTGACAATACAGGAGAATGACGGAATCGAACAAGGAGGTTGAGCTGGGTGGAGCGGGTGGCCTAGTGGCCGCGGGCGACCCACTCTTCGTAGTGCACGATCTCGTCGCCGATGGTGGTGCTATCGCCGTGGCCGGTGTCCACGATCGTCTCGCCGGGCAGCGTGCCGAGGCGCTCCGAGATGGATTGCAGGATCGTCGGGAAATCGGAGTACGACCGGCCGGTGGCGCCAGGGCCGCCGGAGAACAGGGTGTCGCCGCTGAACACGACGCCCAGGTCGTGCGAATACCAACACACCGACCCGGGGGAGTGGCCCGGGGTGTGCAGCGCCCGCAGCTCCGTGCCCCCCACGCTGAGCGTCTGGCCGTCGGAGATGGAGCGGAAGTCGCTGTCCGGGTGCGTCATTCGCCACAGGACCTCGTCGGCGGGATGCAGCAGCACTGGCGCGTCGAGGGTCTTGCCGAGCTCGGGCGCGACCGTCACGTGGTCGTTGTGGCCGTGCGTGCACACCACCGCGACCACGTGGCGGCCGGCCACGGCCTCGACGATCGGTGCCGCATCGTGGGCGGCGTCGAACACCACGACGTTGGAGTTGTCGCCGATCAGCCAGATGTTGTTGTCGACTTCCCAACTGCCGCCGTCTAATTCGAACGTGCCGTGGGTCACCACCCGATCGATGTCCACCATCAGAGCAGCACCACCGATCGCAATATCTTGCCTCCATGCATCTTGTGGAAAGCCTCCTCGACGTCGTCGAGACCGATGCGCTCGGAGACGAACTTGTCCAACGGCAGCCGGCCCTGCAGGTAAAGGTCGATCAGGGTGGGGAAGTCGCGCTCGGGTAGGCAGTCGCCGTACCACGACGACTTCAGCGAGCCGCCGTGGCTGAAGAAGTCCACCAGCGGCATCTCCAGGCGCATGTCGGGCGTCGGAACACCAACCAGCACAACGGTTCCCGCGAGGTCGCGGGCGTAGAAGGCCTGCTGCCAGGTTTCGGGGCGGCCCACCGCATCGATCGCCACGTTGACGCCGAAGCCGTCGGTGAGGTCCTGGATGGTCTTCACCACGTCGAACTCGCGGGCGTTGATCGTGTGGGTGGCGCCGAACTTGCGGGCCAGGTCCAGCTTGGTGTTGTCGGTGTCGACCGCGATGATCTGCCGGGCTCCGACCAGCGCCGCCCCGGCGATCGCGGCGTCGCCCACGCCGCCGCAGCCGATCACGGCGACGGTGTCGTCGCGGGTCACCGCCCCGGTGTTGATCGCGGCGCCGATGCCGGCCATCACGCCGCAGCCCAGCAGGCCGGCGACGGCGGGGTCGGCCTGCGGGTCGACCTTGGTGCACTGGCCGGAGTGCACCAGCGTCTTGTCGGCGAACGCCCCGATGCCCAGCGCCGGCGTGAGTTCCGTGCCGTCGGTCAGCGTCATCTTCTGGGTGGCGTTGAACGTGTCGAAGCACAGGTGCGGGCGCCCGCGCTTGCAGGCCCGGCACTGCCCGCACACGGCGCGCCAGTTCAGGATCACGAAGTCGCCCGGCTCGACCGCCGTCACGCCCGGCCCCACCGCCTCGACGCGGCCGGCGGCCTCGTGGCCGAGCAGGAACGGATACTCGTCGTTGATGCCACCCTCGCGGTAGGTCAGGTCGGTGTGGCAGACCCCGCAGGCGATGACGTCGACCACCGCCTCGCCGGGGCCGGGGTCGGGGACGACGATGTCGACCAGCTCGACGGGTTCGCCCTTCTTGCGTGAAATGACTCCGCGCACTGTCTGACTCATGGGCACCAACCTACTGGCGGGCTTTGCGGTCGTTGCGTCGAGTCTGCGCTGAGATCGCCCACTTGGGCCAAACGCACGCGCTGAGCGCAGACTCGGCGCGAGGGACCAGGTGTAGCGTCTGCAGAACGTGACGGCACCTGAGACAACCTCCGAGACCACAGAGGAATTCGCCGGGCGAATGGTCGCGGCCATCGACGGCGCGAGCCTCACGATCCTGCTGAGCATCGGGCACCAGACCGGCCTGCTGGACACGATGGCCGGACTCCCGCCGGCGACCAGCGCGCAGATCGCCGAGGCCGCCGGCCTCAACGAACGCTATGTGCGCGAATGGCTGGCCGGCATGACCACCGCGCACGTTATCGACTACGACCCGGCCGCCGCCACCTACACGCTGCCCGCCCACCGGGCGGCCGCGCTGACCCGCGCGGCCGGGCCCGACAACCTGGCATTGGTGGCCCTGTTCCTCCCGCAGCTCGGCGAGGTGGAGCAGAAGATCGTCGGCTGCTTCCGCGACGGCGGCGGGCTGCCCTACAGCGAGTTCCCGCGTTTCCACGCGCTGATGGCCGAGCAGAGCGCCGCGGTGTTCGACATCGCGCTCGTCGACGTCGTGCTGCCGTTGGTCGACGGCCTGCCCGACCGCCTGCGCGCCGGGGCGGACGTGGCCGACTTCGGCTGCGGCAGCGGCCACGCGATCAACGTGATGGCACAGGCGTTCCCGGCGAGCCGGTTCACCGGCATCGACTTCTCGGAAGAGGCCATCGCGACGGGCGTCGAGGAGGCGGCGCGGCTCGGCCTGACCAACGCCTCCTTCGAGGCGCACAACCTGACCGACCTGGACAAGGCCGACGCCTACGACGTCATCACCACATTCGACGCCATCCACGATCAGGCGCAGCCCGCCCGGGTGCTGGAGAACATCTACCGCGCGCTGCGCCCCGGCGGCGTTTTCCTGATGGCCGACATCAAGGCGTCGAGCCGGCTGGAGGACAACGTCGACGTCCCGATGAGCACCTACCTCTACACGGTCTCGCTGATGCACTGCATGACGGTGTCGCTGGCGCTGGACGGCGTCGGGCTGGGCACCGCCTGGGGGACGCAGCTGGCCACGTCGATGCTCGCCGACGCCGGGTTCGCCGACGTCCGGGTGACCGAGATCGAGGGGGACCCGATCAACAGCTACTACATCGCCAGGAAGTGACCGCCCTCGACGCGCTCGACGACTGGCCGGTAGCAAATGCGGCCGCCGCGGTCGTCGGGCCGGCCGGGGTCCTGGCCAGCCACGGCGACACCGCGCGGGTCTTCGAGCTGGCCTCGGTTACCAAGCCGCTGGTGGCCCGGGCCGCGCAGATCGCCATCGAGGAGGGCGTCGTCGAGCTCGACACCCCCGCCGGGCCGCCCGGCGCCACGGTCCGGCACCTGCTGGCGCACGCGTCGGGCCTGGCGATGCACAACGATCGGGTGCTGGCCAAGCCCGGCACCCGGCGGATGTATTCAAACCAGGGCTTCACCGTGCTGGCGCAGACTTTGGAGGCCGAGTCGGGGATCGAGTTCGGCCGCTACCTGTACGAGGCGGTGTGCGAGCCGCTCGGCATGGCCACTACCCGGCTGAACGGCGGCGCCGCGGCCGCCGGGTTCGGCGCCACCTCGACGGTCGCCGATCTGGCGGCCTTCGCCCGTGAGCTGCTGCGGCCGGCCGTCGTGTCGCCGCAGCTGCACACCGAGGCCACGACCGTGCAATTTCCGGGCCTGGACGGGGTGCTGCCCGGCTACGGGGTGCAGCGGCCCAACGACTGGGGCCTGGGTTTTGAGATCCGCGATGGCAAATCGCCGCACTGGACGGGGTCGCGCAACTCGGCGCGGACGTACGGCCATTTCGGCCAGTCGGGCGGGTTTATCTGGGTCGATCCCGAGGCCGACCTGGCGCTGGTGGTGCTGACCGACCGCGATTTCGGCGAGTGGGCGCACAAGCCCTGGCCGGCGGTTTCGGATGCGGTCATAATTGACCACTCCGCACACTAGCGCAACAGGGGCATCAGAGGGCACAATAGACACGCAGGACACAAAACTTTACATGCATCCCGCTTGTACGGGTCCACCAGGTCGTTGGGGAAGACGTCCCTCGTGGAACCGAAGGAGCAGGATATGCGTGCGTCGAACCAATTTGCCGACGTGACGACGGGTGTGGTGTACGTCCACGCCTCGCCCGCGGCGGTATGCCCGCACGTCGAGTGGGCGTTGTCGTCAACCCTGCAGTCGAAGGCCAACCTGGTCTGGACGCCGCAGCCGGCGATGCCCGGGCAGCTGCGCGCGGTCACCAACTGGGTCGGGCCGGTGGGCACCGGCGCCCGGTTGGCCAACGCCCTGCGCTCGTGGTCGGTGCTGCGGTTCGAGGTCACCGAGGACCCAAGCCCGGGGGTCGACGGCCAGCGGTTCAGCCACACCCCGCAGCTCGGCCTGTGGAGTGGGTCGATGAGCGCCAACGGCGACGTCATGGTCGGCGAGATGCGGCTTCGGTCGATGATGGCGCAGGGCGCCGACTATCTGGCCGCCGAGCTGGACTCGGTGCTGGGCACAGCGTGGGACGAGGCGCTCGAGGTGTATCGCGACGGCGGCGACGCCGGGGAAGTGACCTGGCTCAGCCGCGGCGTCGGGTAAGCGGCTCCGTCACAAGACCGCGTCCGCGAGGCGGTCGACCTGCTCGATATCGGCCACGAAGGGGTGGAACACCAGCCCGTCGAAGCCCAGGTCGCGGTAGGCGCGCACGGTCTGTGCCGCATCCTCCGGTGAGGCGACCATGTCGTCGACGTTGAGGGCGGCGTAGTCGGGTTTGAACCCGTAATAGCGGTACAGGTTTGCGCGACCGGCGGCGACGGTGTCCGCGTCGCCCAGCGCGAAGTTGACGCTGGCGTGCAGCCAGGGACGGCCCGACCGGCCCGCCTCCACCCACGCCGCACGCACCCGGTCGGCGAGCGCGGACTGGTTGGCGTACTCGCGCAGCGCTCCGGCGGCCCAGCCGTCGCCGATCCTCGCGGCGCGCCGGACCGTCGCGTCGGCGCGTCCACCGAACAAGATCGGGATCCGCGCCGGTGCCGGGCTGAGCGCCTTGTCGCCGGCGACGACCTTGGCGTCGCACGCGTCGCGCAGCACGGCGACGGTCTGGTCGAGGATGCGCCCGCGCCGCCGAAAATCGACGCCGACGGCGGTGTAGTCGTCGGGTCGACTCCCGACGCCCAACCCGAGGGTGAGCCGGTCACCGGATGCGGCGGCGACGGTGGTGATTTGCTTGGCCAGCAGCACCGCCGGATACAGCGGGGCCAGCAGCACATTCGTCATCAATCCGATCTCGCTGGTGGCGCCCGCGGCCACCGACAACGCGGCGATCGCGTCGAGGCTTTCGTACACCAGCCGGTCGATCGCGGCCACGCTGGCGAACCCGCGCTCCTCGGCTCGGCGGGCCCACTCGGCGGTCAAGGGCCCCGCCACGTGGGCGATATGGCCGGGCAGTCCGATTCCGATCCGCATCGTGTGCATGCCAGTCAGGTTCATGGGTCCCAGGCTGGCAGTGGTCGCATGAAATCAACGATCGATGCGCCGAGATTGAAGAGAAGTCCTCATCTAGACCGTGATTGACGGATACTTTCCACCGTGATCGATCGGCTTGACGCGCAGATTCTGCATGCGCTGCAGTTGGCGCCGCGGGTGTCGTTCCGGCGGATCGGCGCCGTGATCGGGGCCAGCGAGCAGACGGTCGCGCGGCGCTATCACCGGTTGCGCCGCGACGGCGTGATGCGGGTGGTCGGCCTCGAGAACCGGTGGACCGACGGCGAGGCGAGCTGGGTGTGCCGGATGCGCGCCGCCCCCGACCGCATCCCGCTGCTGGCCGACGCGCTGGTGCGCCGGCCGGAGGTGTCCCACGCCAACGTGCTGGCCGGATGGACCGACTTGGTCTGCGTCATCCGGGCACCGCTGGGCGATCATCGCGAGGATCTGTTGCTGCAACTACTCCCGCGCGCCACCTCGGTCACCGACATCACCGTGGACCTGATGCTGCACTCGTTCGGCCAGCCGGCGACCATGCCCTGGACCGGTTACGGCCACCGGCTCTCCGAGCGGCAGGCCGCGGAGATCCTGGCCGAGGGACCCCGCCCCGCGCGCTCTGATCGGCCGCCGGCGATCACGGCCGAGGACCGCCTCCTGCTGGACGCCCTCGCCGAGGACGGCCGCACGCCGCAGGCGCAACTGTCCGCCCGCACGGGCTGGTCGGTGGCGCGCGTGGGTCGACGGCTCGCGGCGCTGGAGGCCTGCGGCGCGCTGCTCTTTGACGTCGATGTGTTGCCCGAGCGGATCGGATACCAGCTCAGCGCCATGCTATGGATGACGTTGGCGCCCAAGGATATTCACAGCGTCGGCGAGCGGATCGCGGCGCACGACAACATCGCCTTCGCGGGCGCCACCAGCGGGTCCAAGAACCTGATGGCGATCGCCATCTGCCGGGACAGCGACGATCTGTACCGGTATCTGAACGAGGAACTCGGGCAGATAACGGAGATCCTCAGCTACGAGGTCAACTTGCGCACTCAGCGCCTCAAGCAACACGGCTCGCTCGTGAGCCACGGACGGCTCGTCAATCCCCGCCCGACCCGCCCCGGGCGTTGATCAGGCGCCCGCGCCTCGCAGGACGTGCAGCGCGGCGGGGACCGCGGAAATCTCGGCGGGCAGCGCGCAGGCGAAGTCGCCGTCGGCGTAGACGTTGATGCCGGGGCACTCGACGTGGATCGTCTTGGCGCGCGCCGTGGTCACCTCGTCGAGGTCGACGTGCGTGCCCTTCATGACGGTGGGGAACAGGCGCACCAACTTGGTGCGGGACGCCGAATGCGCCATGGTGATGTCGAGCAGGCCGTCGGTGGGATCGGCGTTGGGACAGATCAGCAGGCCGCCGCCGTAGCTGCGGGTGTTGCCGAACGCCGCCAGCGTGATGTCGGCGTCGATCTCGCGCGTGCCGTCGAGCACCATGCGAAAGGGCAAGAGCCGCAACTGCGACAGCTCGGCGAGCATCGCGAGGTAGTAGCGCAGCCGCCCGTGCGGCCAGGTCATCCGGTTGGCGCGGTCCGTCACCAGGGAGTCGAACCCGGTGGCCGCGACGGTGCCGAACCACTTCTCGGAATCGCCCCACGTGATCCGGCCCAGGTCGATGGTCTCCGTCCGGCCGTCGACGACGACGTCCGCGGCGGCCTCGGGATCCTTTGTGGGAATGCCGAATTCGCGGGCGTGGTCGTTGCCGGTGCCGGCCGGGATGATGCCCAGCGGAACGTCGGTGCCCGCCAACACCTGCAGCGCGTTGGAGACGACGCCGTCGCCGCCGGTGACCATCACCGCGTCGGTGCCCCGCTCGAGCTCGGCGGCGACCAGATGGCGCGCGTCCTCGGCGTCGTCGCCGATGATCTCGGTGACCTGCACGCCCCGCTCGTGCAGCCGGGCGATCGCGACCTGCGCGGCGCGGATCGCGGCGCCGTGACCCGAGACGGGATTGGTCAGCGCGGTCACCTTGCCGATCTCGCGCTGAGCGTTCACGGAATCAGCTTGCCGGGGTTGAGGATTCCGGCCGGATCGAGCGTCGCCTTGACCGCGCGCAGGACCTGCACTCCGAGCTCGCCGACCTCGTCGCGCATCCAGGGCCGGTGGTCGGCGCCGACCGAATGATGGTGGGTGATGGTGCCGCCCGCGGCGATGATCGCGTCCGAGGCGGCCTTCTTGGCGGCCCACCACTGCTCGATCGGGTTGCCACGCTGTCCGGCAACGATCGTGAAGTAGAGCGACGCGCCAGTGGGGTAGACGTGCGAGATGTGGCACATCACCAACGCGGGTGTGCCGGATTCGGCCAACGCGCTCGTAAGCGCCTCGGTGACAGCGGTTTTCAGCCTCGGCACGTTCGACCAGTCGGTGGCGGTCTCGAGCGTCTCACAGAGCGCTCCCGCGGACAGCAGCGAGTCGCGCAGATACGGCGCGGCGAACCGGCCCCGCTCCCAGGCCTGCGCCGGCGCTTCGCCCAGAGACGTGCCGCCGCGGGCCGCCAGCAGCGCGCTGGTCTCGGCGTGCCGGCTCTCGACGTGTTCCTTGGTGCCCTCGAACACGGTGATGCCCAGGCAGCCGCCGGTGATCTGGCTTTCGCCGATCGCCTCGGTGGTGGCGAGGTTGACCCCGGTCTCGACCTCGTCGGAGAGCCGAATGACGGTGGGGCCGGTGGCATTCTGGGTGACGGCGCGCAGCGCAGCGGTCCCGGTCTCGAAATCGGGGAAGGACCACGCCTGGTAGCGCACGGCCTCGGGGACGCGGTGCACGCGCAGGCACACCTGGGTGATGACGCCGAACGTCCCCTCCGAGCCGAGCAGCAGCTGGCGCAGGTCGGGACCCGCGGCCGATTCCGGCGCGCGACCCAGCTCCATCGTGCCCACCGGGGTCACCATCCGAAGGCCGCGAACCATGTCGTTGAACCGGCCGTAGCCGGCCGAGTCCTGACCCGAGGACCGGGTCGCGGCGAAGCCGCCGATCGTGGCGTACTCGAAGCTCTGCGGGAAGTGCCCGAGCGAAAACCCGCGTTCACCGAGCAGGCGTTCGGCGTCCGGGCCGGTGACGCCGGCCCCGAACACGGCCTGGCCGGACACCTCGTCGAGCTCTACGAGCCGGTCGAAGCGGCGCAGGTCGAGCGACACCACGGCGCCGAATTCGCCGCGGGTGGGGTCCAGACCGCCGACCACGCTGGTGCCGCCGCCGAACGGGATCACCGCGATGCGGTGCTCGGAGCAGTAGCGCAGGATGGCGCCGACGGTGTCGTCGTCCCCGGGCAGCAGCACGGCGTCGGGCGCGTCCTGCACGCCAGTGTCCCTGCGGCGCAGCAGGTCGAGCGTGGACTTGCCGCCGGCGCGCAGCAGGCGGTCGCGGTCGGCGGTGCGGCAGTGCTCGGCGCCGACGATGCCGGCCAGCGCGTCTTTGTCGGCTTGTGACAACGCCGACGGACGCAGCTTCACCTGGTCGGCGTCGAGCTCGGGTTGGTCCGAATCCTGCAGTCCCACCGCCTGTTTCAACAGTGAGCGGATGCCCTCGGAGAGCGGCTTCGCGGCGGCGGGATCTCCCCAGGCGTTCCACTTCATCGGCGGGAGGAGTTGCTCGGCGTGCGTCATGCGTTACAGTATTACACATGCTGTCAATCAGTAACGCACAGCCGGACACCCGCGACCGGATCCTGTCGGCCGCGGCCAGCTGCGTCGTGGACTTCGGGGTGGACCGGGTGACCCTGGCGGAGATCGCCCGGCGGGCCGGGGTCAGCCGGCCCACGGTGTACCGGCGCTGGCCGGACACCAAGTCGATCGTCGCGACGCTGCTGACCCAGCGCATCGTCGGCGTGATGCGCGACGCGCCGCTACAGGGCGACGACCGGGAATCGCTCGTGCGACAGATCGTCACGGTCGCCGACCTGCTGCGCCACGACGAGCTGGTGATGTCGGTGATGCACTCGGAGCTGGCGCCGATCTACATCACCGAGCGCCTCGGCGCCAGCCAGCAGATGCTGATCGACGCCCTGGCCGAGCGGCTGCGCGCGGCCCAGCGGCACGGCAGCGTCCGCGCCGGGGACCCGCTGCAGATGGCCACGATGGTGTTGCTCATCGCCCAGTCGACCATCCAGTCCGAGCGGATCGTCCGCCCGATCCTCGATGCCGACGCGCTGGCCGCCGAACTCGCCTACTCGCTGAACGGATACCTGTCGTGACCGCCTTGAACGCGGCGCGCCGCACGGCCGACCTCACCGCGCTGGCCGACGGCGAGCCGCTGGACGTCGTCGTGATCGGCGGCGGCATCACCGGGGTGGGGATCGCGTTGGACGCCGCGTCGCGGGGCTTGCGGGTGGCGCTGGTGGAAAAGCACGACCTGGCGTTCGGCACCAGCCGCTGGAGCTCCAAGCTGGTGCACGGCGGCCTGCGCTACCTGGCGACCGGCAACGTCGGCATCGCCCGGCGCAGCGCCATCGAGCGCGGAATCCTGATGACGCGCAACGCCCCCCATCTCGTCCACGCGATGCCGCAGCTGGTGCCGTTGTTGCCGTCGCTCAGTCACACCAAGCGGGCGTTGGTGCGGGCCGGGTTCCTGGCCGGCGACGCGCTGCGGGCGTTGGCGGGGACGCCGTCGTCGGTGCTGCCGCGGTCGCGGCGCGTCTCGGCGCAGCGCGCCGTGGAGATGGCGCCCACGGTTCGGCGCGACGGCCTGGCCGGCGGCTTTCTGGCCTACGACGGGCAGTTGATCGACGACGCCCGGCTGGTCATCGCGGTCGCGCGGACCGCGGCGCAGCACGGCGCGCGGATCCTGACTTACGTCGCGGCCTCGGAGGCGTCGGGCACCTCGGTGCGGCTGACCGATCAGCGCACGGGGCAGTCGTTCGACGTGTCGGCCCGCGCGGTCATCAACGCGGCCGGGGTGTGGGCGGGCGAGATCGACGGGTCGTTGCGGCTGCGGCCCAGCCGGGGGACGCACCTCGTGTTCGACGCCGGCGCCTTCGGGAATCCGACTGCGGCCCTTACCATTCCGATTCCCGGCGAGCTCAATCGCTTCGTGTTCGCCATGCCCGAGCAACTGGGCCGGGTATATCTGGGCCTGACCGATGAAGCCGCGCCCGGCCCGATTCCCGACGTGCCGGAGCCGGCCGAGCAGGAGATCGCGTTCCTGCTGGACACGGTGAACACCGCGCTGGGCAGCGAGCTCGGCACCGCCGACGTGATCGGCGCCTACGCGGGCCTGCGGCCGCTGATCGACACCGGCGAGGGCCGCACCGCCGACGTGTCGCGCGAGCACGCCGTCGCCGAGGCCCCGTCGGGAGCGATCAGCGTGATCGGCGGCAAGCTGACCGAATACCGCTACATGGCGGAGGACGTCCTGGACTTCGCCATCGGCCGGCGGGGGTTGCGCGCGGGCGACTGCCGGACTCGCAACCTGCCGCTGGTCGGGGCGCCGGGCAATCCCGGGCCGGGCGCGGTTGCGGGCGCCCTCCCGGCGTCGCTGGTGGCGCGCTACGGCGCCGAGGCGCCCCACGTCATCGCCCAGGCGACCTGCGACCGGCCGACCGAGCCCGTCGCCGAGGGCATCGACGTGACCCGCGCGGAGTTCGAGTACGCCGTCACCCACGAGTGCGCGCTGGACGTCGACGACATTCTCGACCGACGAACCCGGATCGGTCTGGTTGCGCGCGATCGCGAGCGCGTCGTGTCGGTGGCCAAGGAATTCGTGGCGAACTTCGGCTGAGGATACCATCGAACGGAACTAGCCAGTATCGTTAGGAGCATATGAAGCGCGAAAGCGGCCAGGCAAACGCGTCGAGCCGGACCCGCAGTCCGGGACGCCTCGATCGCTCGCTGGACGCGGCCATCCTCGACGCGACGCTGGCGGGCGTCGCCGAAGTCGGCTATGACCGGTTGAGCATGGACGACATCGCGTCGCGCGCCGGCGTCGGCAAGGCGGCGATCTACCGTCGCTGGCCGTCGAAGGAGGTGGTCGTCGCCGACGCGATCGCGCACTGGAGGCGGCGGCTGGGACCCATCGAACCGCCCAATACCGGCAGCCTTCGCGGTGACATCGACGCGCTGGTTGCGGCCACTCCCGACTTGAATGACGCTGATACGCACATGGTTCGGGTGGTTGTCGGCGTGGCGACGGCGGCCATGCACAATCCCGTCCTGGCGGCCGCCCTGGACGACCTGGTGTTGTCCACCCCGCGACAGGTGGTCCGCGCGGTGCTCGACCACGCGGTGGCCCGCGGGGAAATCCCGGCCGACCGCGACCTCAGCCTGATCCCCGACGTCGCGCTGGGCCTCAACGTGTTGCGGGTCGTCACCGGGCGTCCGGTCGACCGGGTCTACGTCCGGCGCATGCTCGAAGACGTGATCTTGCCGATGGCCGGGGGATCGGCGCCGTAGTTGTTGCGCATCCCGCCGCGCCGTGCCACATTGGAGCCTATGCGGAACTAACTAGTTCCGTATAGATGGGAGGCGGCGATGAACGTCAAGCACGTCCCGGTGTTGATCGTCGGCGCGGGAGCCGCCGGCCTGGCCACCTCTGCGCTGCTCGCTAAACACGGTGTCCGCTCGCTGGTGGTGGAAAAGCGTGGTGAGGTGTTCATCTACCCGAAGGCGCGCAACCTGAGCTTCCGCAGCCTGGAGATTCTGCGCGGCCTTGGATTGGCCGACGAGGTCCACGCGATCGCCCACGGCGTTTCCAACATGGTGAGCAAGCCGACACTCAACAGCGCCGAACAGCGTCAGGCGCTCGACGTCAACGCGATCTTCGCGCCGTTCAAGGATCTGAGCCCGGAGCCGGGCGGCCAGTACTGTCCGCAGAGCGCCTTCGAACCGATCCTGCTCACCCACATCCGCCGGCACGGTAGCGAGGCGCGCTACAACACAGAGTTGGACTCGTTCGAACAGGACGAAAGCGGCGTCACCGCGGTCATCCGCGATCGCGAGTCGGGCGCGACCGAGGCGGTACGCGCCGACTATCTCGTCGCCGCCGACGGTGTGCACAGCCCGATCCGCGACGCGCTGGGCGTGACGACCTCCGGCTACGGAGCACTGCCGATCTATGTCGTGTTCGTCTACTTCCGGGCGCCGTGGCGAAAATTCGCCCGCGATCTCGGCGCGGGCGACGGCATCCAGGTCAAGAACCCGGACGTGGAGGGCATCTTTCTGCCGGTGCGCGACGACTTCGGCATGTTCATCAACACGTACTTTCCCGCCCGCGGCGAATCCGCCGAACAGTTCACCGCGCAGCGCTGCCGCGAGATGCTGACGAAAGCGATCGGCGAGCCGATCGACGTGGAAATCATCGACGTCGCACCCTGGCAGCCATACGAGCGGGTCGCCGACCAATTCCGCTGCGGCCGAGTGTTTCTCGTCGGCGACTCGGCCCACACCATGCCGCCGTTCAAGGCCGGCGGAGCCAACACCGCCATCCAGAGCGCGCATAACCTGGCCTGGAAGCTGGCCAGCGTCTTGAACGGGACCGCCGGTCCGGCGTTGTTGGGCACCTACCATGCCGAGCGGCATCCGGTCGGGCGCTTCAACGCGCGCCAGTCGCTCACCGGGCCGTCGCTGGCCTTCCTGCGGTTGGACGACGACCGGCCGCTATTGCCGCCGGACGAAGAGGCGCCGATGTTCGCGCTGCTGATCGGATACCGATACCGTTCTGCCGCAGTGGTTTCCGATGATCCGGTTCCGCCGGATGCCGACGCCGTGTCGCTGGTGGACGAGTTGCGCGGGCAGCCCGGCACCCGCGTCCCGCACGCCTGGATCGTCGACGGCGGAAAGCGGGTCTCGACCCTCGATCTGCTCGGTCCCAGCTTCACGCTGCTCACCGGAGACGACGACGCCGCGTGGCCGGACGCCGCGGCCTGCGCGTCGAAGGCCGCCGGCGTCCCAATCACCGTGCGGCGCATCGGGACCGCGGTTGACGTCGACGGCTCGTGGGCCGCCGCCGCGGGACTCGCGCCCGACGGGGCGTTGTTGGTGCGACCCGACGACTTTGTCGCCTGGCGCGCCGACGAGATCCCGCGCTCACCGGGTGACGAGCTCGGTCGGGTGCTGTGCCGCATCCTCGGCCGCGCGCCATGACCGACCCGCCGCGTTCCGAAACCGTGGCGTGCCTGGGGTCGAGCACCACCGCGTCGAGGGGAACCTACAAATGGATCGACGAGCTGGAAAAGCGGCCCCGCAACAACCGGTTTCGCTTCGTCAACCTCGGCGTCGGCGGGGATCTGTCGCTCAACGCCGTCCGGCGCCTCGACCGGGCGATCGCGCGCCGGCCGGACCGGGTCATCGTGCTGATCGGAAGCAACGACATCATGGCGAGCGTCTTTCCCAACTTCCGGCGATTTGTCCGTATGTGGAAGGGGCTTCGTGAAGAACCGTCACCGGCGCGGTTCGAGGAGAACCTGGCCGTCATCGTGCGCCGGCTGCAACGGGAGACGAACGCCAGGGTCGCGCTGAGTTCCCTTGCCCCGGTGGGGGAAGCGCCCGGTTCACGCCAGCCGGTGCAGGCGCGGCTCAACGACCTGTTCGGCACGTACAACGGCATCATCCGCGAAGCGGCCGCGCGGGAGTCGACGGACTACATCCCGTTCTACGAAGCATTCCGGAAGCGCCTCACCGGGGCGGCGACGGCGAAACCGTTCACCAGGTTTTCGTTCGCGGCGCTCTACCGCGACTACCTGTGGCGAGAAATGGTGCTACGCCAAAGCTTTGACGAGATCGCTCGGCGCAACGGCTGGCAATTCCATATCGACGGCATTCATCTCAACACCAACGGCGGGCGCATCCTCACCGAGGCAGTTCAGCGATTCCTGGACTCCTGAGGTAGCCGCGAGCAGACGCAAAAGCCCCCGCACGCTCGGCGTGTCGGGGGCTTTTGCGTCTGCTCGCGGTAAAGAGGCGACTTACAGCGGGATGTTCTTGTGGCGTCCGCGGCGCGCCGGCGCCTGGGCCAGCGCCTCGGTGAGCTTGCTGCGGGTGTGCGCCGGGTCGATCTTTTCGTCGACCACGCCGATCTCGATGGCGCTGTCGACGCCGCCGGCGATCCGCTCGTGCTCGGCGGCCAGTTCGTCGTGCAGCGCTTCGCGTTCGTGGTCGGCCGCGGCGGCCAGCTTCTTCTTGTGCAGGATGCCGACGGCCGCCTTGGCGCCCATCACGGCGACCTCGGCGTCCGGCCAGGCGAACACCTTGGTCGCGTTCAGCGAGCGGGAGTTCATCGCGATGTAGGCCCCGCCGTAGGTCTTTCGGGTGACCAGGGTGACCCGGGGCACGGTGGCCTCGCCGAACGCGTGCAGCAGCTTGGCGCCGCGGCGCACCACGCCACCCCACTCCTGGTCGACGCCCGGCAGGTAACCGGGCACGTCGACGACCACGATCAGCGGGATCCCGAACGCGTCGCACAGCCGCACGAAACGTGCTGCCTTCTCGGCGCTTTCGGAGTTCAGGCAGCCGCCCAGCCGCAGCGGGTTATTCGCCAGCACGCCGACGGTGCGGCCCGACAACCGGCCCAGCCCGACCACCATGGACGGCGCCCAGTTGGCCTGGAACTCGTCGAAGGGTGTGTCGGAGTCCAGGATCGCGGTCACGATCGGATGCACGTCGTAGGCCCGCCGCGCCGACTCGGGCAGCAGCGCGTGGATGTCGGTGTCGCCGGCCTCGGCCTTGCTGCGGTCGAAATGCCCCTGCTGGCAGAACAATCCGACCAGCCGGCGGCCACGCTCGTAGGCGTCGAGCTCGTCGTCGGCGACGATGTGGCACACCCCGGACTTCTTGTGGTGCGTCTCCGGGCCGCCGAGCGACGCCATGTCGACGTCTTCGCCGGTGACGCTGCGCACCACGTCGGGTCCCGTGACGAACACCCGGCTTTCGGGCGCCATCACGACGACATCCGTCAGCGCCGGTCCGTAGGCGGCGCCGCCGGCGGCGAAGCCGACGACGACCGAAACCTGCGGAATGTAGCCCGACGCGCGGATCATGGCCTCGAACACCAGGCCGACCGCGTGCAGCGCCCGGACCCCCTCGGCCAGCCGGGCACCACCGGAGTGCCAGATGCCCACGATCGGGCTCTGTTCCTCGATGGCGGTGTCGTAGGCGTTGACGATGTGCGTGCACCCCTCGATGCCCATCGCGCCGCCCATCACGGTGCCGTCCGTGCAGAACGCGATGGTGCGCAGACCGTTTACGGTCCCCGCCGCGGCCAGCACGCCCGAGCGGTCACGCTCGTGCAGGAGTTCCACGCTGCCGTCGTCGAAGAAATTGCTCAGGCGCAGCAACGGGTCTCGGGGGTCGAGCGACTCACCAACCGACGAGGGGGCCATGATTGTCATCGCAGGTCTCCTGTTTCCGAGTGTGCCCGGGCTATAGGGCGGGGTTAGTACCGCCCGAAAGCGATCGCCACGTTGTGACCGCCGAATCCGAACGAGTTGTTGATCGCGTACTTGTAGTCGCCCGGCCGCGGCTTGCCCGCCACCACGTCCAAATCGATCTCCGGATCGAGGTTGACGAGGTTCAGTGTCGGCGGGATCACCTGCTCGCGCAACGCGAGCACGGTCAGGATGGACTCCACCGCGCCGACTGCCCCGACCGAGTGACCGAGAGCGGACTTGGGCGCATACACCGCCGGCTTGTGGCCGCGCAGCGCGTTGTTGATGGCCCGGCCCTCGGCCAGGTCACCGACCTGGGTGCCGGTGGCGTGGGCGTTGATGTGGTCGATGTCGCCGGGCGTGAGGTCGGCGAGCTGGATTGCCCGCGTCATCGCGTGCCCGGCGCGCTCGCCGTTGGGATCCGGCGCCACCATGTGGAAGCCGTCCGAGGTGATGCTGGCCCCCATGATCCGGGCCAGGATGTTGGCGCCACGAGCCTTGGCGCTCTCCTCGGTCTCGATCAACATGAGCGCCCCGGCCTCGCCGAACACGAAGCCGTCGCGGTCCTTGTCGAACGGGCGGCAGGCACCGGCGGGGTCGTCGTTGTTGGTCGACATCACGATGCGCATCTGGGCGAACCCGGCGATGGGCACCGCCTCGATCCGGGTCTCCACCCCACCGCAGATCGCGGCGTCGGCCTCACCGAGCACGATCTGTTGCCACGCCCGCGCGATGCCCTCCGAGCCGGACGCGCACGCCGAAATCGGCGTCATCACACCGGCTTTGGCGTGCCGTTCCAGGCCCACCGCGGCGGCGGCGCCGTTGGGCATGTACTTCTGCACCGCCAGCGGCGAGACCGCCTTCATACCGCGAGCGCGCATCTCGTCGTAGCTGAAGACGAGCTCTTCGGCCGAGCCCAGCCCGGTGCCGATGGACACCGCCAACCGGTCGGTGTCGAGCTCCGGGTTGCCGGCGTTCTCCCACAGCCGCCGGCTCAGAACGGTGGACATCTTCTGCAGGTAGCCCATCCGGCGCAGCTCGACACGCGTGAGCTGACTGTCGAATTCCTCCAACAGGTGCCCGCCGATGCGGACCGGCAGATCGAACTCCTCGACGAACGGGTCATCGAGGGTGCGGATGCCGCTTTGGCCGTCCAACAACAGCTTCCACGTGTTCTCCGCGTCTGTCGCGAGTGCGGTCGTCATGGCAACGCCGGTAACCACTACATTGGGGAGCGCTTTCCCCGTAACCAGCTCCGTCATGGCTTTAGCGATCGTTCCTTCCGTGTTGTCCGGCTCCTCCGCGGGCTGTCTTCGGCCGCGGGGTCGCCGGACGTCCTGCCTCAGTAGCGCCCGAACGCGAGCGCCACGTTGTGACCACCGAAGCCGAACGAGTTGTTAATCGCGTAACGGAATTCGCCGTAGCGAGGTTCGCCCGCGACCACATCAAGGTCGATCTCGGGATCGGGTGTTTCGTAGTTCAACGTGGGCGGTATGACGCCATCCCGAAGGGTCAATACCGTCAATACGGATTCCAGCGCGCCGACCGCGCCGATCGAGTGGCCCAGCGCCGACTTTGGCGCATACACCGCGGCGTTCTCGCAACCGGCGACACGAAGCGCATTGGCCTCCGCGGCGTCGCCGATCGGTGTCGCCGTCCCGTGCGCGTTCACGTGGTCGATGTCCTTGGCGGACAAGCCCGCCAGCTCCAATGACCGCGTCATCGCACGACCGGCACGAACACCGTCCGCGGCGGGCGCCACCATGTGGAAGGCGTCCGAGGTGATACCGGCACCCAGCAGCCGGGCCAGCGGCTTGGCACCGCGGGCCTTGGCGTGCTCCTCCGTCTCGATGAGCATGAGCGCACCGGCCTCGCCGAACACGAAGCCGTCGCGGTCCTTGTCGAACGGACGCGAGGCCCGCTCGGGCTCGTCGTTGCGGGTCGACATGGCCCGCATCATCGAGAACGCCGCGATGGGCAGCGCCTCGATGGGACCCTCGACACCGCCGGCCACGGCGACATCAGCGTCACCCATGACTATTTGACGCCACGCGTGCGCGATTGCTTCCGAGCCCGACGAACACGCCGAGACCGGGGTCATCACGCCGGCGCGGGCCCCGAGCTGCAGGCCGACGGTGGCCGCGGCGCCGTTGGGCATGATCATCTGAACGGCGAGCGGCGACACCTTGCGGGGGCCGCCCTCGTTCATCAGGTCATAGCTCTCGACGATCCGCTCGGCGCCACCCAGGCCCGTGCCGACCACGACGGAGAACCGGTCGGGGTCGACATCGGGGCTGCCGGCGCTCTCCCAGAGCTGACCGGACAGCAGCTTGCTCATCCGCTGGACGTAGGACATGCGGCGCATGTCGAGCCTGCCCATGTGGTTGTCGACGGGCTCCTTGAGGTGTCCGCCGATCTTGACGGGCAGGTCCCACTTGCTGACGAACTCGTCTTCGAGCACGTGGATGCCGCTTTCGCCGGCCAACAAACCCTTCCACGTGCTCTCGATGTCCGGCGCGATAGATGTCGTCGCCGTGACGGCGGTTACCACAACGCTGGGGTAACCGCCATTAGCAGTGGAAGGCTTGGTCACTTGCTGTCCGCTTCCATCCTCGCCTTGACGTTGGCAACGGCTTCGGGGTTCTCGGACTCGATCTTGGCGCGCAGCGCGGCGGCGGCCTCGGGGTCCTCTTCCTCGAGCTTCTGGATGTAGGCGACGACGTCACCGACGGTGCGCAGGCCGGCCAGGTCCTCGTCGGGGATCTTCACGCCGTACTTGTCCTCGGTCTGCACCGCGATCTCAACCATCGACAGCGAGTCGATGTCCAGGTCGTCGACGAACGACTTCTCCGGGGTGACCTCGGAGGGCTCGATTCCGGTCACCTCTTCGATGATCTCGGCGATACCGGCGATAATTTCTTCCTGAGTGACGGCCACGGCCTATTCCCTTCGTAATGTGTTGTGTGCAAATCGGATTGACGTTTGCAGTTTTTATTTCCTGGCGAAAAGCCGGCGGTCTAGAGGCTTGCCAACTCGTCCAGATCTGCGGGTGACTTCACGGCACGGGCCGTAACCCCCCGAAGTTCGCGCTTGGCGATGCCGGTGAGCGTCCCCGCCGGGGGAAACTCCACGATCGCCGCGACATCGTGCGCACGCATCGTCTCGTTGCACAGGTCCCAGCGCACCGGCTGGGTCAGTTGGGCGACGAGCGTGTCCATCGCTGCCGCCGCCGAGGCGACGGGCATTCCATCCCGATTGGACAGCAGCGTGGCGGTGGGCTCGGCGGTCGCGACGGCGGCCGCCGCGGCGGCGTAACCGTCCAGGGCCGGAGCCATGTACTTGGTGTGGAACGCCCCGGCGACACCGAGCGCGCGGACGCGGGCCTTGGCCGGCGGATCCTCGGCGAGCTTCTCCAGCGCGCCCCGCGGGCCCGCGGCGACGATCTGCCCGGGCGCGTTGCGGTTGGCGGGGAACAGGTCGAGTTCCTCGAGGCGGCTCAGCACCTCGGCCTCATCGCCGCCGAGCACCGCGGACATCCCGGTGGGCTCCATGGCGCAGGCCTTGGCCATTTCAGCGCCGCGGGTGGCGGCCAGCGCGACGGCGTCATCGGCGGCCAGCACGCCCGCGATGGCGTAGGCCGCGATTTCCCCGACGGAGTGGCCCGCGACGATGAATTCCTCACCGGCGAGCAGCTCACGCCTGGTCAGCTCCTGATGAGCGAGCAGCGTGGCCGCGACGATCAGGGGCTGGGCGACCGCGGTGTCGGTGATCTCCTCGGTCGATGCGGTGGTCCCGAGCCGAACCAGGTCCAGGCCGCTGGCCTTGGACCACAGGGCCAGCTGGTCTGCGGCGCCTGGCAGCTCCAACCACGGCGACAGCATCCCCTCCGTCTGCGAACCCTGTCCGGGCGCAAGCAATGCAATCACGTGTTTAAGAGAACACTGTGGAAACGGTTTTGGCGGGTGTAACAGATTATGAACCTCGTCTTAGGTTTTTGTGAGCACCCTACAAAATCGCCCCGTAAGCTACGGTTTTGATACCGGCCTGCGATCTGTTGCCTGAATCACTATCGCTCGCCGGTGCCCGCCACACCGGTCCTGACCGGCAGCGGGACCGGCGTCAAGACGTTGTTGTCGATGCTGGACGGCTGTGCAGGGTAGTTCAACTGGCCCACCGTCGACGCCACACGCAGCACGTATGCGTCGCGTGGCTGGGTGGGATCACGCCCGGTGAAGTCGGTGATGCGCTTGAGCCGGTATCGGACGGTGTTTGGATGAACGAACAACTTTCTGGCACAAGCCTCAATTGCGCCGCCACAATCTAAGTACGCGTCGAGCGTCTCGATCAGCGTCGGCCCGGCCGCGGCGAGCGGCCCCATCACGTCGGTGTGCAGTGCCACGATCGCCGAGGCATCGCCCATCAGGGCGCGTTCGGGCAGCAGTTCGCGGGCGAGCACCGGCCGCGGCGCCCCCCGCCAGCCGGCGACGGCGTTCATCCCGGAGATCGCCTCGCTGGCGCTGTGGTAGGCCGCGGTCAGCATGGGCGCCGTCGGCCCGATCACCACCGGGCCGTCCGACAACGCGTTCAGCAGGTCGCCCAGGAATTTGTCGGTTAGCGATAGTTGGCCGGACACGATCGCCACCAGCCAGGTGCCATGCACGTCGGTGAGCGCCGCCCGGCCGTGATGCGCGGCGATGTCGCGGACGTTCTGGCTGGCCCGCCGGGTGCCGCCGTCGCCGTTCGAGCCGTCGCGGTCCGGGGCCGGGATCCCGACGACGACCGTCGCCGGGGCGGTGGTGTCCCAGTTCAGCGCCGCGGCGCGGGACAGCAGCTCCGGGCCGGTGTCGCCGCGGACGACCGCGTCGACGACGCTGGCCTCCATCCGGCTGTCCCAGGTGCCGCGCGCCTCGGCCGCGTTCGCGTAGGACGAGGCTGCGGTGAACGCCAGGTCCCGGCTGTACTTCAGGATGCCCACGGTCAGGGCGGTCAGCTGCTCCTCGGAGCGGGCCACCAGGGGCACGACCTCCTCGAAGAACTCCATGGTGACGCGGGCCAGGTCCACGCTGTCGCGCAGCGCGATGCGGCGGGCGAGGTCCTGGGGCACCAATTCGAAGGCCTGCGCGGTGTAGCTGACGTCGCTGTGCGGGTCCTGCATCCACTCGACGAAGTTGTTGATGGCCGTCTGCACCACCAGGGCCACGCTGGCCCGCTGGGAGGCCTCCAGGTCGGCGAAGAACGGCAACCGATCGCCCATGACCGACACCGCCTCGGTGGCCAGCCGGCCGGAGTACTGCTTCAGCCGGCGCAGCAAAGACTCCGGGACCGTGTCGAGCAGCTCGAGCGGTGACCGCGGGTGCTTGGCGAACGGGCCGGCGAAGGGGTTGTCATTCACCCCTAAAACCTACGCCATTTTTTGGAAGTATTCGCCAAAGGGGCGGTGGCGTCGGGGCCCGGCTGGCCGGGCACTCGCGGCCCAGCGCCCGGCTGGCGGGGCGCAGGCGGGGCTTGGTCTCAGGCCACCCCGGGGTCCGACGTCTGTTCGGGCGCGGCCATGACGTCGTCGATGCGGTACTGGCGGGCGGCCGCGACCGGCACGGACGGGTCGATCTCGCCGTCGCGGGCCAGCGCCTCGAGCACCGCGACGACCTGCGACTCGGCGTCGGTGTTGAAGAAGCGTCGCGCGGCGGGCCGGGTGTCGGAGAAGCCGAACCCGTCGGTGCCCAGCGTGACGAAGGTGCCCGGCACCCACTGGCGGATCTGCTCGGGAACGGCGCGCATCCAGTCCGACACCGCGATGACGGGGCCGCTGGCGTCCGCCAGGGCGCGGGTCACGTAGGGGGTGCCGGCCGGCTGGTCCGGGTGGCGCAGCCGGGCCCGCTCGACGTTGACGCCGTCGCGGTTCAGCTCGCCCCAGCTGGTCACCGACCAGACGTCGGCGGCGACGTCCCATTCCGCGGCCAGCATCTCGGCCGCCTGCAGCGCCGCGGGCATGGCGACCCCGGAGGCCAGGATCTGCGCCTTATTGGCCCGCTGTTCGGTGGCGGCGCGGTAGCGGTAGATGCCGCGCAACACGCCCTCGGGATCGAAGTTTTCCGGCTCGGGCGGCTGCACGTACGGCTCGTTGTAGACGGTGATGTAGAAGAACACGTTCTCCGGGTTGTCGCCGAACATGCGGGCCAGCCCGCTCTCCACGATGTAGGCGATCTCGAAGGCGAACGCCGGGTCATATGACACCACCGCCGGATTCGTTGCGGCCAGCAGCAACGAGTGGCCGTCGGCATGCTGCAGGCCCTCACCGGTCAGCGTGGTGCGCCCCGCGGTCGCGCCGAGCAGGAAGCCGCGCGCCATCTGGTCGGCCGCGGCCCACAGCCCGTCGCCGGTGCGCTGGAATCCGAACATGGAATAGAAGATGTAGATCGGGATCATCGGCTCGTTGTGCGTCGCATACGACGTTCCGGCCGCGATGAACGAGCCCACCGAGCCCGCTTCGTTGATGCCCTCGTGCAGGATCTGACCGACTTCGCTTTCCTTGTAGGCCAGCATCAGCTCGGCGTCGACGGCCGTGTACAGCTGGCCGAGGCGGTTGTAAATCTTCAGCGAGGGGAACCACGAGTCCATCCCGAACGTGCGCGCCTCGTCGGGAATGATCGGCACGATGCGCGGCCCAACTTCCTTGTGCCGCAACACTTCCTTGAACGTTCGCACCGTCGCCATGGTGGTGGCGACCTCCTGGTGGCCCGACCCCTTCTTCAGCGCGGCATAGGTGTCGCGGCCCGGCAGCGAAAGCGCCTTGGCCTTGGTCCGGCGTTCCGGCAGGAAGCCGCCCAGCGCGCGGCGCCGGTCGAGCAGGTAGCGGATCTCCGGGGCGTCGGGGCCGGGGTGGTAGTACGGCGGCAGGTAGGGATCCTCTTCGAGCTGAGCGTCGCTGATCGGGATCCGGATGGCGTCGCGGAAGTCCTTGAGGTCTTGCAGCGCAAGCTTTTTCATCTGGTGGGTGGCGTTGCGGCCCTGGAAGTGCGCGCCCAGCGAGTAGCCCTTGATGGTCTTGGCCAGGATCACCGTCGGCTGCCCCTGGTGGTCGACGGCGGCGCGGTAGGCGGCGTACACCTTGCGGTAGTCGTGCCCGCCGCGCTTGAGGTTCCAGATCTCCGAATCGGTCATCTGCTCCACCAGCGCCTTGGTGCGCGGGTCGCGACCGAAGAAGTGGTCGCGCACGTAGGCCCCGTCGTTGGCCTTGTAGGTCTGGTAGTCGCCGTCGGGCGTGGTGTTCATCAGATTGACCAGGGCGCCGTCCTTGTCGGCGTGCAGCAGGGCGTCCCACTCGCGGCCCCACACCACCTTGATGACGTTCCAGCCCGCGCCGCGGAAGAACGACTCCAGCTCCTGGATGATCTTTCCGTTGCCGCGCACCGGGCCGTCGAGGCGCTGCAGGTTGCAGTTGATCACGAAGGTCAGGTTGTCCAGGCCCTCGAGCGCCCCGACGTGCGCCAGGCCACGGCTCTCCGGCTCGTCCATCTCGCCGTCGCCCAAAAAGCACCACACGTGCTGGTCGGAGGTGTCCCGGATGCCGCGGTCGTGCAGGTAGTGGTTGAACCGCGCCTGATAGATGGCGTTGAGCGGGCCCAGGCCCATCGACACGGTGGGGAACTCCCAGAAGTCGGGCATCAGCCGCGGGTGTGGGTAGGAGGGCAGGCCGCCGCCGGCATGGCTGTGCTCCTGGCGGAAGCCGTCCAGCTGGTCCTCGCTGAGCCGGCCCTCCAGGAAGGCGCGGGCGTAGATGCCGGGGGAGGCGTGGCCCTGGATGAAGACCTGGTCCCCGCCGCCGGGATGCGACTTGCCGCGGAAGAAGTGGTTGAAGCCGACCTCGTACAGCGCCGCCGAGGAGGCGTAGGTCGAAATGTGGCCGCCCACGCCGATTCCCGGGCGCTGGGCGCGGTGCACCATGATCGCGGCGTTCCACCGGATCCACGCCCGGTAGCGGCGTTCGACGTCCTCGTCGCCGGGGAACCACGGCTCCAGCTCGGTCGGGATGGTGTTGACGTAGTCGGTCGACGTCAGCGACGGAATCGCCACGCGCTTCTCACGGGAACGTTCCAGCAGCCGCAGCATCAGGTAGCGCGCCCGCGCCGGCCCCGAGCGCTCCAGCAGTTCGTCGAAGGACTCGAGCCATTCCGACGTCTCGTCGGGGTCGATGTCGGGCAGATAGGACGCCACGCCCTCGCGGATCACCCGAACGCGGTCGGGTTCGCTTGCGCTACTTGGGGTTTTCGCCAGATCGTGGCGCGCGAACTCGGTGGTCAACTTCCGCTCCTGTAGTCGGCGGGGCAACGTCGTGCGTTGTACCTCCCTATCGTGCCGCACCGACGTTTCGGCCGGGTAGCCGCGGTGACGATCCGGACCCGGTAACGTCTCCACTCGTGCTCATCGGATGGCGTGCCGTCCCTCGCATGCACCTGGGGGAGATCCCCAAGCGAGGCGCGCTGGCGCTTGGCTGTGTCGCGGCGGTGACCATCGGGATCGTGGGGTGTACCAGCGTTACCAAGGGGACCGCCACGCCCGACACGAATGTCGCCCCGGCCTACCGGCAGTCGGTGTCCGCGTCGGTGTCGGCCTCGTCGGCCACATCGCGCGTGAAGGAGTCCCAGCGCCAGCAGTCGCTGACGACCAGGGCGGTGCGCACCTCGTGCGACACGCTGGCCACATCGGCCAAAGACGCGATCGACCGGGTGAACGACTACGTCGCGGCGTTCAACGCGGGCCGCAACACCGGCCCGAACGAGGGCCCGGCGATCGGCGCGCTCAATGACAGCGCCACCACGGTCTCCAATAGCTTCAGTGATGCCCTGTCGCAGCAGCTGAAGGACGCGTTCAACGCCTATGTCGACGCGGCCCGCGGGGTGGCCAACGCCATCGGCACGCACGCGTCCATAGCGGAGTTCAACAGGCGGGTCGACCAGCTCAACGACACCAAGACGAAGGCGCTGAAACTCTGCCTGGCGTCCTACTGAGGCCCCTGGTGAGGGACGGGTATGGACCGCGTCGCGGCTATGCGACGATAATTCCCATCACACGGCGCGCGAACGGCTTAAGGAGGCTCCACGGTGGTCGCGGCGGATGACGCCCCGAGCTACGCTCGCAAACTCGGCATCCAACGGGACCAGGTTGTTCAGGAGTGGGGCTGGGACGAGGACACCGACGACGACATCCGGGCCGCGGTCGAGGAGGCCTGCGGCAGCGAGTTGCTCGACGAGGACAGCGACGAGGTAATTGACGTCGTGCTGCTGTGGTGGCGCGACGGGGACGGCGACCTGGTGGACACCCTGATGGACGCGATCAGCCCGCTGGCCGAGGACGGGGTGATCTGGGTGCTGACGCCCAAGACCGGCAAGCCCGGCCACGTGCTGCCCGCCGAGATCGCCGAGGCCGCCCCCACCGCCGGCCTGATGCCGACTTCGTCCGTCAACCTGGGCGACTGGAGCGCCAGCCAGCTGGTGCAGCCGAAGTCGCGGACCGGGAAGCGTTGATGCTGCCCGTCGGCGCCACCGCCCCCGACTTCACATTGCGCGACCAAAACCAGCAGCCCGTCACCCTGAGCTCCTACCGCGGCGACAAAAACGTCCTGCTGATCTTTTTCCCGCTGGCATTCACCGGAATCTGCCAGGGTGAGCTCGATCTGCTGCGCGACCACCTGCCCGAGTTCGAGAACGACGACAGCGTGGCGTTGGCGATCTCGGTGGGTCCGCCGCCCACGCACAAGATCTGGGCGCTCGAGAGCGGCTTCACGTTTCCCGTGCTGTCGGATTTCTGGCCGCACGGCGAGGTCAGCCAGGCCTACGACGTGTTCAACGCCGACGCCGGCTACCCCAATCGCGGGACGTTCGTGGTCGACCGGTCCGGGATAATCCGATTCGCGGAGATGAAACAACCCGGGGAATCGCGCGACCAGCGGCTGTGGACTCAAGCGTTGGCGGCGTTGCGCGCCTGAATGTTTGGGTTCACGGCCTTCAGGCGTGTAACCTGCGGCGGACCCGGGTTACCCCAAGGGGTCCAGGGCGCGTAGCTCAGTGGTAGAGCTCTGGTTTTACACACCAGCGGTCGGCGGTTCGATACCGTCCGCGCCCACGGCTGTTTAGACATGTTCGAACGGCGAACTCCCGTGTGGCGGGCCCTGAGCACAATCGCGAATCATGTTGAGTGCAAACATATTTGAACAACGATTGACGCGCGGGCGCTGACGGCTGAAGCGATCAGCGGTTGCGTACGTTCTCACTTGGCCGGTGCATCTACTCATGCGGCGGGCGGACCAAGCGGAGAAGGCAGTGCTCTCCTACGTGAGTGTCGGCCTACGCAAACGTTGTGCGTTATGCAAATCACACAATGTGCGTTAGGCTCGGTCGGTGGCGCAACTTACATTCCAGCGCGCTCGCACCGAGGAAGAGAAGCGCCAACGTGCGGAGGCCCTCGTGGAGGCCGCACGCTCGCTGGCAATGGAAACGGGCGTCGCGTCGGTCACCCTGACCGCGCTCGCCAGCCGCGCCGGAATTCACTATTCGGCGGTCCGCCGCTACTTCACCTCGTACAAGGAAGTCCTGCTGCATCTGTCCGCCGAGGGCTGGGTGCGGTGGTCCACTACCGTGTCGGAGAAGCTGGCCGAGCCCGGAGCGAAGTCGCCCTCGCGCATCGCCGAGACATTGGCCCAAGCCCTGGCCGAGGACCCGTTGTTCTGTGACCTGCTTGCCAACCTGCACCTGCACCTGGAACACGAGGTGAACGCCGAGCGGGTCATCGAGGTCAGGCGGATCAGCACCGCGGCCACGCTCTCGTTGGCCGATTCGATCGCATCCGCGCTGCCCGAACTCGGACGATCGGGCTCGCTCGACATCCTGCTGGCCGCCTACTCGCTGGCGGCGACGCTCTGGCAAGTCGCGAACCCGCCGGAGCACCTGACGAACGTCTACGCCGAAGAGCCCGAAGTGGTTCCGCCCGAGTGGAATCTGGACTTCGCAACCGCCCTCACCCGCCTGCTGACGGCCACCTGCATCGGCCTGATCTCGGGGTCCTCATGAACCTGAAAGGAGGCCGCAACGCTGTGGCTTGGCGAACTGCAACCGGTGAAGACGGTCCCGAACTCCTAGAGCGCTCGGGACCTGAGCCGACCGCGCAATCCTCCGCCGGCTCCGCCGGCAGGGCGGGCGACGATGTCGCACCGCGGCGCGCCAAGAAAAAGGGGCTGCTGGGGCGTTTCTGGTTGGTGCTCACCATCGCAGCCGTCGTCGCGGTGTCGGGCTTCGTCGTATTCCGATTGCACGGTGTCTTTGGCGTTCACAAGGGTTCGTTCGGTGGTGGCACCTCGGGCGAGGTCCTCGACGAGTTCAACGCCAAGACGATCACGCTCCAGGTCTGGGGCTCACCGGGCAGCACGGCAACCATCAACTACCTCGACGAAAACTCCCATCCGCAGCAGGCCCTCAACGTGCCCTTGCCCTGGAGCAAAGTATTGAGTTCAACGAAGCCCGGCATCCCGGCAAACCTGGTGGCGCAAGGAGACGGCAGTTGGATCGCTTGCCAATTCGTGGTGAACAAGCACGACGGGAGCGGTGACGTCATCAAGACTCCGAACCGCTCGGATGCCAACGAAACCGTGAACCCGTTCGTCTACTGCCTGGACAAGTCCGCATGAGCGAGCCAGCTCAGGCACCGCCGCGCGTCGATCAGCCGCTGATCCCGCCGTTCCTGCCGCGGATGATCCATCGGCTGGCCCTGCCGATCGTCCTGGTGTGGTTGGGCATCGTGTTCCTCACCAACACGGTGGCCCCGCAGCTGGAAGTCGTCGCCAAAAACCACTCGGTGTCGATGAGTCCGACTGACGCGGCATCCTTTCAGTCGATGATGAAGGTCGGGTCGACGTTCAAGGAGTTCAACTCCGACAACTCGGCCATGATCTTGCTGGAGGGCGACAAGCCACTCGGGGCCGATGCACACCGCTACTACGACGAAATCGTCAGGCGCGTCGAGCAGGACAAGAAACACGTTCAGCACGTCCAGGATTTCTGGAGTGATCCGCTGACGGCGGCGGGTTCCCAGAGCCACGACCAGAAGGCCGCGTACGTCCAGGTCTACCTCGCCGGCAACATGGGCAGCGGGCAGGCGAACGAATCTGCCCTGGCCGTCCGCAAGATCGTGGACTCGGTGCCAGCGCCGCCGGGAATCAAGGCATACGTCACCGGCGCCGGTCCGCTGTTCGCCGACCAGTCCCACGCCGGCGAGAAGGGCGTCGCGCTCGTCACCCTTGTCACTTTCGTGGTGATCGTGGTGATGCTGCTGTTCGTCTACCGCTCGTTCACCACGATGCTGATCATGCTGGCGATGGTTTTCATCGAGTTGTTGGCGGCTCGAGGCGTCGTTGCCTTTCTGGCCAACAACGAGATCATCGGACTCTCCACGTTCGCCAACAATTTGTTGGTGTTGATGGCGATCGCCGCCGGAACGGACTATGCGATTTTCGTTGTCGGCCGCTACCACGAGGCCCGCGGTCTGGGCGAGACTCGCGAACAAGCCTTCTACACCATGTTCCATAGCACCGCGCATGTCGTGCTCGGGTCGGGCCTGACCATCGCCGGCGCGATGTACTGCCTGAGCTTCTGCCGATTGCCGTATTTCCAGTCGTTGGGCGCACCGTGCGCCATCGGCATGTTGGTAGCGGTGCTCGCGGCGTTGACGCTGGGCCCCGCGGTGCTGACCGTGGCTTCGTTCTTCAAGCTCATGGATCCGAAGCGCAAGCTGGCGACCCAGGGCTGGCGTCGCATCGGCACCGCGGTCGTCCGCTGGCCCGCGCCGGTTCTCGCGGTGACCATTGGGATCGCATTGGTTGGTCTGCTCGCCCTGCCCGGTTACAAGACGGATTACGACAACCGCCACTTCCTGCCGGCGGACACCCCGGCCAATGTCGGTTATGCCGCCGCGGACCGGCACTTCGACCAGGCTCGGCTCAATCCCGAGCTGTTGATGATCCAGACCGATCACGACCTGCGTAACCCGGCCGATTTCCTGGTCCTGGACAAGGTGGCCAAAGCGGTCTTCCACATCCCCGGCATCGGACGGGTGCAGACAATCACCCGACCCTTGGGCACGCCGCTCGACCACAGCACCCTCGGTTTCCAGATGGGTGCACAAGCCGCAGGGCGGATCCAGACCCAGCACTATCAAGACGAGCAGGCGGCGAACCTGCTCAAGCAGGCGGACGAGCTACGCAAGACGATGGCAACGCTGCATGAGCAGATGCAGGTCACCCAAGACCTAAGCAACACCACGCACGAAACCACCAGGCTCACCAAGGAAACCGTGCAGATTACCGAGTCGTTGCGCGACGACATCGCCAACTTCGACGACTTCTTCCGGCCGATCCGCAGCTACTTCTATTGGGAGCGGCACTGCTACGACATTCCGGCCTGCTGGGCGATCCGGTCGATTTTCAACGCGCTCGACGGCATCGACCAGGTGGCCCAGAACATCGTGAACCTCAGCGCGAACCTGGACAAGCTGGATCGGATCCAGCCGAAGCTCGTGGCGCTGATACCGCCGCAGATCGAAAGTCAGCAGCACAACCTCGACACCATCATGTCGAACTACGCGACCCAGATGGGTCTCAACGAACAGGCCAAAGCGCAGTCCGACAACGCCACCGCCCAAGGCGATGCCTTCGACAAGGCCAAGAACGACGACACCTTCTACCTTCCGCCGGAGGCATTCAAGAGCCCGGATTTCGCGCGGGGTCTGAAGAACTTCATCTCGCCGGATGGGCACGCCGTCCGGTTGATCATCTCCCATGAAGGTGACCCGGCGAGTCCCGAAGGCATCAGCCACATCGAACCGATCAAGCAGGCCGTGCACGAGGCGATCAAGGGCACGCCCTGGGAGGGCTCCAAGGTGTATCTCGGCGGTACCGCCGCGACGTACAAGGACATGCACGACGGCTCTGACATCGACCTGCTGATCGCCGCAATTGCTGCAGCCACACTGATTTTCATCATCATGCTGGTGATCACCCGAAGCGTCGTGGCGGCCGTTGTCATCGTCGGTACGGTGTTGCTGTCATTGGGCGCCTCATTCGGACTTTCCGTGCTCCTATGGCAGTACATCCTGGGCATGAAGTTGCACTGGATGGTGCTGGCGATGGCGATCATCCTGCTGCTGGCGGTCGGCTCGGACTACAACCTGCTGTTGATATCGCGGTTCAAGGAGGAAATCCACGCCGGGCTCAAGACGGGGACGATCCGCGCGATGGCCGGTTCGGGCTCGGTGGTGACTTCCGCCGGTCTGGTGTTTGCCGCGACCATGGCCACGTTCGCGTTCAGCCCGCTGTTGGTGATGGCCCAGGTAGGTACGACGATCGCGCTGGGTCTGTTGTTCGACACCTTGATCGTGCGGTCGTTCATGACGCCGTCGCTGGCCACCTTGCTCGGGCGCTGGTTCTGGTGGCCACAGCACGTGCGTCCGCGGCCGGCCAGCACGATGCTGCGACCGTACGGACCGCGTCCCGCCGTGCGCGAGCTGATTCTCAGCGGCGTCGAGGAGCGCCCGGCGGGCGGAGTGGTACAACCGCGTTAGGAATCGACGGTGACTTCGAGACCCATTGCGGGAGAACGAGTTCGATCGTTGTCCGACTAGGGTCGAGTGGTCATGGGACTAAGCTGGCGCTCGACCGCTTCCGCGATTCGTCTCCTTTGCTCTGACAGGTGTGGTCGACCGGTGACATGAGCAGCCGGCTACTCGAATTCAAGGCACTGCGCGGCGACCCAGCCCTCGAATATCCGCGGGAAATAGGGGAAATCCCTGATGTAGCCGCGGTTATCGACACGTAGCGTCTCAGCGATGAGCGGTCGCGCCCACGGCACGCGGTACTTCCTCGCGGAGTGGTACCGCGGTGAGCTCGACCAAGACGAGATCGATCGCATCGCCGCCAGGCTCGACGAATCTTCGCAGTCTGTGTCGGCCGGCGGCGCATCGGTGCGACGCGTGATGACGATGGCGGTTCCCGCCGGCGAATGGATGTTTGGGATTTTCGAGGCCGACTCCGCGGACACCGTTGAGCAGGTCTGCCGACACGCGGGAATGGCACCGCAACAGCTCAACCCCGCCGTCGAAGACCGTGTTCGCGGCACCTGGCACCGTGACGACAGCACCTTGTCGGGGAACGATTGAGCGAGCACGCTCGTCAGCACCTACCGCGTTTGCCCTGGTAACGGCGCCGCTGGAGGGAAAAAGATTAGGGAAATCCCTGATTCCCGCAACGCACCTGACTCCTAGCATCAAATCCACAGCAGAGCACGCATGGACAGCGCCACACCGTCGCAAGTCCTCACCTGAATCCGCAAGGAACAGCGATGAACTACTCATTCACGCATCAAACGCTCGATGCCGGCGCGGCACCGGCGCGCATCGCCCGATCCCGCCGCAAACTAGCCGCGGCCTACCTCGGCGCGGCGGCGCTGAGCGCAGTGGGGGGGTTGGCGTCGAGCCCGCTCAGCCAGGCCGCTCCGCCGGTGCCGCTGAGCCCCCCGTGCTCGCAATGGCAATACAGCGGGAACATGCCGATCAGCCAGAGCAACGGTCAACGAGTCGACATCCCGTGGCAAGGAACTCGGGTAGGAGGCGCCATAGCCAACGCGTTTCAGGGCAACGAGAAAGTAGACGTGGGCGGTGACCCCGAAGGAGGAGTGAACGGAAACAACATTGATTTCACTGTCAACTGGACGCGCGGGCTTGGGCACTACACGGCGAGCATCAATAACGACGGCGCCGTCGTGTTAGGTGTCGCGACGGACAACCGGAACGGCCGCGCCGATTGGCACACCGATGCCAAATTCACCTGTGCGGTGACTGCGGCACCACCCCCGGCTGCGCCGCCCATCCCCGCCCCGGCGCCGGTTCCGGTCCCTCCCCCCGCCGCGGCGCCGGTGATCAACGCGATCCAATTGTCGTTCGGTCCGCCGAAGTTGGGCAGCATCACGGCGACGATCTCGAACTCGTCGGCCCTGACCGCAAAGTGCACCTATGACTCGACCCCTTTCAATACTCACCGTGACTTCACGGTTAATCCGCACGACAGTACGAACGAGACCTTCACAGGTATCAACACCCTAACCAGCTACCACGTCGTGGTTTCCTGCCACGACGCCAGCGGCAAGCAGTCCCAGGAGATCGGCCACTCCGAAACGAACGTGACGTTCTGATCAGGTGAGCGCCGGACCCGCCCGTACCGGTTCGCACCGGCCTAAGCAAGGAGCTGCGATGTCGGATGTCAGCATCGGGAGAAAGCCTGGATTGCTCTGTGCCGCAACGGCCGTCGGCTCGGTGGTCCTCATGTCGTCCCCAGGGCTCGCAGGGGCGCGGCCGCCGGTGCCGCTCGCGCCGGCGTGTGACCAGTTCCAGTTCATCGGCGATTACTCTCTGCATCAAGCCAATGGCTTCACGGTGCAATTCAGATCGACCGGCCCAGACGCGGGCGGCAGCGCGAGTGCGTTGGACTCAACGGGCAAAACCGCAATGACCGGCACCGTCAGCGGCGGCATCAACGGCACCCGCATCGACTTCACCATCCAATGGGGCAGCGGACCCCGCGGTCACTACACCGGCCTCATCGACGCCGACGGCTTTGCCCGCGGAACGACCGTCGACGAGGCGCATCCCGGACCGATCACGAATTGGGGCGGCAACGTGCCGCTTGGATGCGCGACACCCCAACCGACGGGGCCTCGACCTGGTCCCAACAACGGCCCGGTCCTCGCGCCCACCACCACACCACAGGCGCCGTCCGCCGGGCCCAAACCCACGGCGCCCAGCCGCCAACCGTGACGCCAGCGGTGACGCGCCGTTTGTCTTCCGCTTGTCGCGGGCGCCCTTAGGGCTTACCTGTGAATCGGTGTTCAGATATCGATTGAAACCGCTTGGCCTCCTAGGATTTGAACGCAGCGCCAGAAGGCGAAGGAGGCAATGATGCCGGGTGGAAAGCCGAACATCCTCGTCATCTGGGGCGACGACATCGGGATCACCAACCTCAGCTGTTACAGCCAGGGGCTGATGGGCTATCGAACCCCAAACATCGACCGGATCGCCGCCGAGGGCATGCTGTTCACCGATTCATACGGCGAGCAGAGTTGCACCGCCGGCCGCGCGTCGTTCATCACCGGCCAAAGTGTCTACCGCACCGGGCTTTCCAAGGTCGGCATGCCCGGTGTGGACGTCGGGCTGTCGGCCGATGACCCGACGATCGCCGAGCTGCTGAAACCGCTCGGGTACGCGACGGGCCAGTTCGGCAAGAACCACCTCGGCGACCTCAACAAACACCTGCCGACGGCGCACGGCTTCGACGAATTCTTCGGCAATCTCTATCACCTGAACGCCGAGGAGGAACCCGAGCACCCCGACTACCCGACCGAGCAGGAGGCGCCGCTGCTGCGCAAGGCGCTGCTGCCGCGCGGGGTGATCCACTCCTGGGCAACCGACCAGGACAGCGATGAGACTGACGAGCGTTACGGGCCGGTGGGTAAGCAGCGCATCGAGGACACCGGGCCGCTGACCAAGAAGCGGATGGAAACCGTCGACGACGAGTTCACCGCGGCGTGCATCGACTTCATCAAGCGCCAGCACGCCGCCAACACCCCGTTTTTCGTGTGGATGAACACCACCCACATGCATTTCCGGACACACACCAAACCCGACTCGCTCGGGCAGGCGGGGCGCTGGCAGTCGCCGTATCACGACACCATGATCGACCACGACCGCAACGTGGGTGAGCTGCTGGACGCGCTCGACGAGCTCGGCATCGTCGACGACACCATCGTCATCTACAGCACCGACAACGGTCCGCACTCCAACAGCTGGCCCGACGGGGCCACCACGCCGTTTCGCAGCGAGAAGAACACCAACTGGGAGGGCGCGTTCCGGGTGCCCGAAATGATTCGCTGGCCCGGGAAGATCCCGGCGGGCGTGGTGTCCAACGAGATCGTCCAGCACCACGACTGGTTGCCGACTTTCCTGGCCGCCGCGGGTGACCCGGACATCGTCGACAAGCTCAAGAAGGGCCATCAGGTCGGGGACAAGCGGTTCAAGGTCCATATCGACGGCTACAACCTGCTGCCGTATCTGACCGGCCAGGTCGCCGAAAGCCCCCGCAAAGGCATGATCTATTTCTCCGACGATTGCGACGTGCTCGGCATCCGGTACGACAACTGGAAGCTGGTGTTCATGGAGCAGCGCTGCGCTGGCACGCTGCGGATCTGGTTCGAGCCGTTCACGGCCTTGCGGGCGCCGAAGATGTTCAACCTGCGCACCGACCCGTTCGAGCAGGCCGACATCACGTCCAATACCTACTGGGATTGGCTCATCGACCGCATCTACATGGCGTTTTTCGGTGTGGCGCTGGTGAACCGGTTCCTGGAGACGTTCAAGGAGTTCCCACCGCGGGCCAAGCCGGCCTCGTTCACCATCGACCACGCGGTGGAACAGCTCAACGAGTTCCTCGCCTCTCGCGGTAAGTGAGGTCTGGGACGCTTCAGACGCTCAACACGTGGAACGACGGGCCGGCGAAATCGGCGATCGTCGACTTCGTTCACCGCGTAACAAGCGAAGGCTCAAGCGATTTCGTCGAGCGGGATGCCCGCGTGGCGGTGTTCGACAACGACGGCACGCTGTGGTGCGAGAAGCCGATGTACATCCAGCTCGACTTCCTGGTGCGCCGATTCGCCGAGCAGGCAACGGCGGACCCGAGCCTTCGCGAGCGTGAGCCCTACAAGGGCGCCTACCACGGTGATCTGACCTGGCTGGCCGGCGCGGTGGCCAAACACAACCAGGGCGACGACTCCGACCTCAAACCGCTTGTGGCCGCGATACTTTCCGCCCATGCCGCGATCACCGTCGAGGAACACCGTGCCCGGGTCGAGGCGTTCTTTCGCGACGCCACGCACCCGACGCTGGGGCGGCCGTACACGTCGTGTGCCTACCGGCCCATGGTGGAGCTGCTGCGCTACCTGGAGGCCCACGGATTCACCGCCTATATCGTCTCGGGCGGCGCGCGGGACTTCATGCGGCCCGTCACCGGCATGCTCTACAACATTCCGCCCGAACGGGTGGTGGGCAGCTCGGTCGGCCTGACCTATCGCGACGGCCACCTGTTCACCACGGAGCAACCGGAGTTCCTCGACGAAGGGCCGGTGAAGCCCGTGCGGTTGTGGAGCCGGATCGGGCGACGGCCGATCCTGGCGGCCGGAAACTCCAACGGCGACATCGAGATGCTGGAATTCACCGGCACACCGGCGACGCCGTCGCTGCGGCTGCTGATCCGCCACGACGACGCCGATCGCGAGTTCGCATACACCGGGGGAGCGGAGCGGGCCTTCGAGCTGGCCGAGCAAAACGCCTGGACGGTCGTCAGCATGCGCGACGATTGGAAGGCCGTGTTTGACTGACGATCTGATCTGGGTCCCCGAGCAGACCGCGATTCTCGGTTCCGACGAACACTACCCGGAGGAAGCCCCCGCGCGGCCGGTCGGTGTGGCGGGCTTCTGGATGCAGGCCCGCCCGGTCACGAACACGGAATTCGCCGAATTCGTCGCCGCGACAGGGTATGTGACCATCGCCGAGCGGGCCCCCGATCCCGCGGACTACCCCGGCGCCCCGAAAGAGAACCTGCAGCCCGGATCGATGGTGTTCACCCGGACCAGCGGCCCGGTCGACCTGCACCATCTGAGCCAATGGTGGACTTGGACGCCCGGGGCGTCCTGGCGGCACCCCGTCGGTCCGCACTCCTCGATCGCGAAGCGAGCCGACCATCCCGTCGTCCACGTCGCATACGACGACGCCCGGGCCTACGCGGCCTGGGCGGGACGCTCCCTGCCGACCGAGGCGGAATGGGAGATCGCGGCGCGCGGCGGGCTCGACCACGCGACGTACACGTGGGGTGACGAGCCCGAGGCGTCGGGGCAGCGCCTGGCCAACTACTGGCACGGCGACTTCCCGTGGCGCCCCGATGCGGGCTACGGGCGCACCACACCGGTGGGCAGCTTCCCGCCCAACGGTTACGGCCTGTTCGACATGGCCGGCAACGTGTGGGAGTGGACCACCGACTGGTATGCCGACACGCGCGCCGGCGAGCCCTCCGAGGCGGACAGCTACGACCCGGCCCAGCCGCAGTTCCGGGTGCCGCGCAAGGTGATCAAGGGCGGCTCGTTCCTGTGCGCGGACAGCTACTGCCTGCGCTACCGGCCCGCCGCGCGCCGACCACAGCCGATCGATACCGGCATGAGCCACATCGGCTTCCGGTGCGTCCTGCGGCCCGGCGCCGTTGTCGGGTGATCCGGCGGTATGGCACCCTCAGGGCGTGAACGAGCAACCCTTGAGGCGATTTCGCATCGACGTGCCCAATGGTGATCTTGACGATCTGCGCTCGCGGCTGGCGCGCACCCGGTGGCCGGAGGCCGAATGCGTCGACGACTGGAGCCAGGGCGTTCCGTTGGCGTACACCCGCGAACTGGCCGACTATTGGGCCAGCGAATACGACTGGCGGTCCCGCGAGGCGGCACTCAACCGCTTCGATCAGTTCGTCACCGAAATCGACGGGCTGGACATTCATTTGATCCACCAGCGCTCGCCGCACGACGACGCCTTCCCGTTGGTGATCACCCACGGCTGGCCGGGCTCGATCGTGGAGTTCCACAAGGTGATCGAGCCGCTGACCAATCCGGCGTCCGGGCGCGCCGAGGACGCGTTTCACGTCGTGTGCCCGTCGCTTCCGGGATACGGCTTCTCGGGCAAGCCCACCCGGACGGGCTGGGGCGTCGAACGGATCGCCGACGCGTGGGAGACGCTGATGCTGCGCCTCGGCTACAGCCGCTACGGCGCCCAGGGCGGCGACTGGGGTGCCGCGGTCACCACGCAGATCGGCCGAAACGGCGGGCACTGCGCGGCAATTCACCTGAACATGCCGATCGGGCGGCCCACCAAGGAGGCGCTGGCCGACCCGACCCCGGAGGAGCAACGCGCGCTGGCGTCGATGGCCGAGCACCGAAAGTGGGGCACCGGCTATTCCAAGCAGCAGTCGACCCGGCCGCAAACGCTGGGCTACGGGCTGGTCGATTCGCCGGTGGGGCAGCTGGCGTGGATCGTCGAGAAGTTCTGGGCGTGGGCCGATTGCGACGGGCACCCCGAGAACGTGTTCGGCCGCGACGAGCTGCTGGACAACGTGATGATGTACTGGGTGACCGGCACCGGCGCATCGTCGGCGCGGCTGTACTGGGAAAGCTTCCGGGTCTTCGGTCAGATGGACCGGGTCGAATTGCCCACCGGCGTCAGCGCTTTCCCGGGCGAGCTGCTGAAGGCGCCGCGACGCTGGTGCGAGCCGGTGTACAACATCACGCACTGGACGGACATGCCGCGCGGCGGGCACTTCGCCGCGTTCGAGCAACCGGAGTTGTTCGTCGAGGATGTCCGCGCGTTCTTCGCGACGGTGCGCTGAAATACCTTCGCCGAGTGTGAAATTCGCGACAAGACGCGCCGTGTGGGCGTCGCTGAATTCACGCTCGGCGCGCAAGGGATGATCGCTAGACGATCCGCCAGCCCCTCCGAGCCCGAAAACGCATGTCCCACAGGTAAACCTGATAGCCGAAGACCCACGCGCGGTGCGGGATGAGCCAGTCTGCCAGGCGCAGGGCGGTCAGCAGATATTCGAACCGGCGCTGCTGGGGCCGCGACCAGTCCAGCTCCATCATCGCCCGAAATTCCGGGGCCAAGAATCCCGTCGTCGCGAACAGGTTGAACGGCCCGCCAAGCGCCCGGAGCGGCAGCGGAAGGAACGCCATCGAGGCCACGCCGCGCAGGTGTTCGCGCACCGGAGGATCGATGCGCAGCTCGTCGAGGGAGCGCTTCCAATACTCGTCGAACGCGGCGAGGTCCGGCGGCCACATGCGCTCGGGCACCTGCAGCGTGGTCCCGAGCCGTTTCGCATCGCGATAGACGGCTTCGGCACTGGCGTCGTCCAGCGGGCCGTGCAGGAACTCGTGCTGGTCGACGAAATAGCGGTACAGGCAGGCGGCCACCCACAGCTGCAGCTTGGGGTCAAAAGCGTTGTAGGACACCGGGCTTGACGATGTCGAGCGAACCTGCCGGTGCGCGGTGTCCACCGCGTCGCGGATCAAAGCCCGGTCCGATTCCGTCCCGATGGCGGCGACGGCCAGGTAGGTCCCGGTGGTCCGCGCCCGCTTGAACGGATGCTTGTAGACGTTGCCGCTGTCCACCGGGCTTTCCAGCACGCCGTAACCGACGCCGGGCAGGGAGAGCTGCATGATCACGTTCGCGGCGGGCAGCAACATCGCCGCCGGGTTCAGCAAATCCGCGATCCGGGTTGCGGGCCGCTTCATCGCGGATTACCCCTCATGGACTCGAGTACACCACGGCAAACCGTTATATCCGCCCAAAAGTGGGCAGACCAGAGCGATGAGTACCCAACCTGGCCCGATCCGGCCGCTACCGCGCGCGCCCAGCCTGTCACCGACCGCCGATCCCGACGCATTGCTGTGGTGGGTGGTAGGCCTGCTGATCCTCGTGGTGATCGTGGCGGCCATTTTGGCCATCTAGTTGCCGACCCCGGTCGCGGCCGGTGTGAGACGCTGCCCGGGTGCGTGCGACTCGTCCCCGAACCGCGGGCGTGCTGGCCGGCTACGTGGCCGACCTCGCACTGAGCGACCCCACACGGGGCCATCCGGTCGCCCTGTTCGGCAAGGCGGCCGCGGCGTTGGAGCGCGCCACCTACCGCGACGCCAAGGGGCCCGGTGCGCTGCACGTGGGCGTGCTGGTAGGCGCGGTGACGCTGCTGGGTGCGCGGGCCTTGCGTCGGGGTGGGTTGTTGGTCACGGTCGCGGCGACGTGGGTCTGCCTCGGCGGGACGTCGTTGGCGCGCACCGGCCTGGAGATGTCGCGACTGTTGGAGAGCGGTGACGTCGATGCCGCCCGACGGCTGCTGCCGTCACTGTGCGGGCGCGACCCGGCCCGGCTGGACGCCGCCGGCCTGACGCGCGCGGCGCTGGAGTCGGTCGCGGAGAACACCTCGGACGCCGAAGTGGCGCCGCTGCTGTGGGCGACGGCTGGCGGGGCGCCCGGGGTGCTGGCGTACCGCGGCATCAACACGCTGGATTCGATGATCGGCCACCGCTCGCCGCGCTATGCCCGATTCGGTTGGGCCGCAGCGCGATTAGACGACGCGGCCAACTATCTCCCCGCCCGCGTAACCGCAGCGCTGGTGGTGCTGTGCGCACCGCTGGTCTCCGGATCGCCGTCAGGGGCGCTGCGGGCCTGGCGCCGTGACGCGGCGCGGCATCCCAGCCCCAACGCCGGGGTGGTCGAGGCGGCCTTCGCCGGCGCGCTCGGCGTTCGACTCGGCGGGCCGACGCAGTATCGCCACGAGCTGCAGATCCGCCCGACGCTCGGGGACGGGCGGCCGCCCGACGTGGCCGACCTGCGCCGCGCGGTGGCGCTGTCGCGGGCGGTGCAGGCGGCCGCGGCCTTATCGATCGGGCTCTTGGCGGCGTTCAGTGTGCGTCGCTGGCGATGAGTGTGCGGGTAGGGCGGAAAAACGAAGTTTTACCGCTGTGGGCACACTCTGAAAACCCTCAACGCACATTGAAAGCGGCCTACCGCCGGCGGCCGTAGCGATCGGCCAGCTTGTCCTCCACGGTCACCGGGGTGGCGGTCGTCTGCCCCTTTTCCCGCCGCCGGACACGCAGCTCGGAGTAGACGAAGTAGCCCAAGCCGATGGGCGCGAGGATGCCGAACGAAATCCACTGGATGCCATAGGACAGGAACGGCCCGGCATCGAGGTGCGGCACGCCGATCACGCCCAGTCCGCCGGGCTGGTTCTCGACCAACTGCAGATAGGACCCGGCCAGCGGCACCTTCGTCAACGCCGAGACCTGTTCGGTGTTAATCGAATACACCTGCTGCACACCGTCGGTGACGAAAGGATCCTTGCCCGCCACGGTGGGTTCGGAGTCCCGCAGCCGAGCCGTGATCGTCACCGTCTCCGCCGGCGGGCGGGCGATCGGCGGGACATGCGATCCCTGCTCGGGGCGCACGTAGCCGCGGTCGACCAACACGGTCGGGCCGTCGTCCACCACGAACGGTGCCAGCACCTCGAACGCCGGGTCGCCCTCGACCACCCGCAGCCGGGCCAGCACCTGCACGTCGGGCAGGTAGTGCCCGGTCGCCGTCACCCGCCGCCACTGTGCGCCCGGTGCCGACGAATCCTGCTGGGGCAGCAGGGTTTTCAGCGGCACCGGCGGGGTGTTGAGGGAGGACTCGATCTGGTGGTTCTCCCGCGATGTCCTGGTGTTCTTGCCCAGCTGCCAGGGCGCGAGCACCATGAAGCACAGGTAGGTGAAGGCGATCACCACCAGCGCCAGGGCTATCCAGCCCGGGCGCAGCAGGAACGCCAGGCCCCTTTTCACCGGAGCATCGCGCCTCTCCCGTTTTCCGCGAGTCGTTCGTCGACCCACGCGTGCAGTCCGGGCAGGGCGGCCTCGATGACGGCGAAGACGTCCTCGAAGTCGTCGTGGTCGCCGTAGTAGGGGTCCTCGACGTCGGGGGCGTGGGCGCCCGAGCGCGGGTCGAACGACCGCAGCATGCGGATCCGGTCTTCCTCGACGCCCAGCTGACGCAACATCCGAACGTGATTGCGCCCCAAGGCCACCACCAGGTCGGCCGCCAGGTGGTCGTCGTTGAGCTGCGCGGCGCAGTGGGCGGTGGGGTAGCCATGGGCATGCAGCACCCGGGTGGCCCGGTCGTCGGCGCAACTGCCGACATGCCAGTTGCCGGTGCCCGCGCTGGTCACCCGGACCGCGTCGCCGAGGCCGCGTCGCTGCAGCTGGTCGGCGAACATCTTCTCGGCCATCGGGGAACGGCAGATGTTGCCGGTGCAGACGAAGGTGACGTGCAGTGGTTCAGACACCGAGAGCCCTCCGCAACTCCTCGACCGTCGCCGCGTGCGTCACGCCGGTGAGGCTGAACCCGTCCTCGAAATCGGACCGCCCATAGCCCCAGCCGACCACCACCGTGTCGATGCCGTGCGCGGCCGCGCCGTGCACGTCGTGGCTGCGATCGCCGACCATCAGCACCCGCTCGGGCAGGGGCTGCAGCTGGTCGAGCGCGTGGGCCAGCACCTCCTCCTTGCTCTTGCGTGAGCCGTCGGGAGCCGCACCGGCGATCACCTCGAAGTACCCGTCCAGGCCAAAGTGGGCGAGGATGCGCCGCGCCGTCGGCTCCAGCTTGGAGGTGGCCACGGCCAGCCGGACCCCGGCGGCGCGCAGGTCGGCCAGCAGCGGCTCGATGCCGTCGAAAAGGGTGTTCATCGCCCAGCCCCGCTCGCCGTACTCGGCGCGGAAGGCCGTGATCGCCTCCTCGGCGGAGTCGCCGAACATCGACCGGAAGGTGTCGTCCATCGGCGGACCGACGATCTGTGCGGCCAGGTCCCCCTCGGGCACGGCCGCGCCGACGTGGTTGAGCGCGTGCAGGAAGCTGGCCACGATCCCGTCCGCCGAGTCGGTCAGCGTGCCGTCGAGGTCGAAGATCACCAGCTCCGCGGCGTCCGAGACAATGTCTGTCACCACACCATTGTCCTAGATGGCCGCACGCGCTCAGCGCGGCCCACTAGTGTTTCTCGGATGGCGACTCTGAACCCGAGCCCGCCAGCGGCGGCGCGCTATCACGGCGATCAGGCCGTGGCGCCCGGGATGCTCGACTTCGCCGTCAACGTCCGGCACGCGCAGCCGCCGGAGTGGCTGATGCGCCGGCTGGCCGCGCGGCTGCCCGACCTGGCACGCTACCCGGGTCCGGCGGACGTGCACCGGGCGCAGGACGCGGCCGCCGAGCGGCACGGCCGCAGCCGTGACGAGGTGCTGCCGCTGGCCGGCGCGGCCGAGGGCTTCGCGCTGCTGCCCAACCTGCGCCCGGCGCGGACGGCGATCGTGTCGCCGTCGTTCACCGAGCCCGCCGTGGCGCTGGGCGCGGCCGGGGTGCCGGTGCGGCACGTCGTGCTAGAGCCGCCGTTCCGCCTGGACGGCGCGGTGGTGCCCGACGACGCGGACCTCGTCGTGGTGGGCAACCCGACGAACCCCACCTCGGTCCTGCACACCCGCGCGCAGCTGCTCGCGCTGCGCCGGCCCGGCCGGATCCTGGTGGTCGACGAGGCGTTCGCCGATTCCGTCCCCGGTGAGCCCGAGTCGCTGGCCGGCGACGCGCTGCCCGACGTGCTGGTGCTGCGCAGCCTGACCAAGACGTGGGCGCTGGCCGGGTTGCGGGTGGGCTACGCGCTGGGCGCGCCGGAGCTGTTGGCGCGGCTGACCGCGCAGCGTGCGCACTGGCCGGTGGGGACCTTGCAGCTGACGGCCATCGCGGCCTGCTGCGAGCCGCGGGCCGTCGCCGATGCCGCGGCCGGTGCGCTGCGGTTGGCGGAGTTACGCGCCGAGATGGTGGCCGGCCTGGCGTCGGCGGGCGCCGACGTGGTCGACGGCCGGGGCCCGTTCGTCCTGTTCCGTCTGCCCGACGGCGACCGGATACGAAACCACTTGGAGCGCAAGGGGATTGCCATCCGTCGGTGTGACACCTTCGTCGGGCTGGACGGCCGGTACCTGCGGGCGGCGGTGCGACGGGACTGGCCACTGCTGATCCAGGCCATCGCGGAGGCGCTGCGGTGAGCGTGCGGCTGGCCGACGTGATCGAGGTGCTCGACGAGGCGTACCCGCCGGATCTCGCGCAATCGTGGGATTCGGTCGGCCTGGTATGTGGCGACCCCGACGACGCGCTGGACTCGGTGACCGTCGCCGTCGACGCGACGCCGGAAGTCGTCGACGAAGTTCCCGACGGCGGACTGCTGCTGGCGCATCACCCGTTGCTGTTGCGCGGCGTCGACACCGTGGCGGCCAGCACGCCGAAGGGCGCGCTCGTGCACCGCCTGATCCGCAGCGGGCGATCGCTGTTCACCGCGCACACCAACGCCGACTCCGCCTCGCCCGGGGTGTCCGACGCGCTCGCCGACGCGCTCGGGCTCACCGTCGAGGCGGTGCTCGAACCGCTCGCGGCCGCGGGCGATCTGGACAAGTGGGTCGTGTACGTGCCGACGGAGAACGCGCAGGCGGTGCGCGAGGCCGTGTTCGCGGCCGGCGCCGGCCACATCGGCGACTATTCGCACTGCAGTTGGAGCGTGAGCGGCATCGGGCAGTTCCTGCCGCACGAGGGGGCCGCGCCGACGATCGGCAGCGTCGGCAGCGTCGAACGGGTGCCCGAGGAGCGGTTGGAGGTGGTCGCACCGGCGCGGGCCCGGGCAGCGGTGTTGGCGGCGATGCGCGGCGCCCATCCGTACGAGGAGCCCGCGTTCGACATCTTCGCTCTGGTGCCCCCGCCCACCGACGCGGGGCTGGGCCGGATCGGCACGCTGGCGCGACCGGAATCGTTGCGCAGCTTCGTCTCTCGTGTCGACGCTGCGCTGCCGCGGACCTCGTGGGGCGTGCGTGCGTCCGGGGACCCCGACGCGCCCGTGTCGCGGGTCGCCGTGTGCGGCGGCGCCGGGGATTCGCTGCTGACCGCCGCGGCCCGCGCGGACGTGCAGGCTTATGTGACCGCCGATCTGCGCCACCATCCGGCCGACGAGCATCGCCGGGCCTCGGACGTGGCCCTGGTCGACGTGGCACACTGGGCCAGCGAATTCCCCTGGTGCGAGCAGGCCGCCGGCATACTGCGGTCCCGTTTCGGGGAGGCGCTGCCCGTTCGGGTGTGCACCATCCGCACCGACCCTTGGACGCTGGGGCAGGTGGCCGAGACGGGGAGAGACGGGGAGTAGAGCAATGAAAGCTGAGGTCGCACAGCAACTTTCGCTACTCGAGTTGTCGAAACTGGACGCCGAGCTGTCCCGCATCGCACACCAGGCCAGCCATCTGCCCGAGCAGGAGGCCGTGGAGCGGATCCGGGCCGACCACACCGCCGCCGCCGATCGGCTGGGTGCGCTGCGAATTGCGCTGGAAGACTTGGACGCCCAGGTGGCGCGGTTCGAGTCGGAGATCGAGGCGGTGCGGCAGCGCGAGGACCGGGATCGCTCGATGCTCAAATCCGGTGCCACGGACGCCAAGCAACTGTCGGATCTGCAGCACGAGCTCGAGACCCTGCTTCGGCGTCAAACCAGTCTCGAGGACTCGCTGCTGGAGGTGATGGAGCGCCGCGAGGAGTTGCAGGCGCAGCTGGACGGCGAGCAGCGCGCGGTCGAGGCGCTGCAGTCCGAACTGGCCACCGCCCAGGAGGCGCTCGACGCCGCGATCGCCGAGATCGACGAGGCCCGCCAGGCTCGTTCGTCGCGACGCGACACCCTGTCCGCGGAATTGGATCCCGCGCTGTCCGCCATGTACGAGCGGCAGCGCGCCAGGGGAGGGCCGGGGGCCGGGCCGTTGCTCGGGCATCGGTGCGGCGCCTGCCGGATCGAGATCGGCCGCGGCGAACTGTCCCGCATCTCAGCCGCCCCCGAGGACGAGCTGGTGCGCTGCCCGGAGTGCGGCGCGATCCTGTTGCGGGTCAAGGGGTTCGACCAGTGAAGGTCGTCGTCGAAGCCGACGGCGGGTCGCGCGGCAACCCCGGACCCGCCGGGTACGGCGCGGTGGTACGCACCGCGGACCGCTCGACCGTGCTGGCCGAGACGAAGCAGGCCATCGGCGTCGCGACCAACAACGTCGCCGAATATCGAGGCCTGATAGCCGGTTTGGACGACGCCCTGCAAATGGGGGCCACCGAGGTCGAGGCCTTCTTGGACTCCAAGCTGGTGGTTGAGCAGATGTCCGGGCGGTGGAAGGTCAAGCATCCCGACCTGATCGAGCTCCATGCGCAGGCGCGAAAGCTGGCGTCGCGGTTCGACCGGGTCTCCTACGCCTGGGTGCCCCGGGCCCAGAACTCGCACGCCGACCGGTTGGCCAACGAGGCGATGGACGCCGCGGCGGGTATCGACGAAGACCTGACCGAATCCGAGCCGCGGGTTGCCGAGCCGGCGAAAAGCGTTGCGGCCGAGGCCAGGACGTCGCCCGGCTGGACCGGGGCGCGGGGAACGCCGACCCGACTGCTGTTGCTGCGGCACGGGCAGACCGAACTGTCGGTGGAGCGCCGCTATTCGGGGCGCGGCAACCCGGCGCTGACGGAGGTGGGGCGCCAGCAGGCCGGGGCCGCGGCGCGCTACATGGCGGAGCGCGGCGGGATCGCCGCGGTGATCTCCTCGCCGCTGCAACGGGCCTACGACACCGCGGCGACGGCCGCCAAGGCGCTCGGGCTGGACGTCACGGTCGACGACGACCTGACCGAAACGGATTTCGGGGCGTGGGAGGGCCTGACCTTCGCCGAAGCGGCCGAACGTGATCCGGAACTGCACCGGCGGTGGCTGCGCGACACCGGCACGACACCGCCGGGCGGGGAAAGCTTCGACGCGGTGCTCGACCGCGTGCTCCGCGTGCGCGAACGGGTCATCGAAGCCCACCAGGGCGAGACGGTGCTGGTGGTGTCCCACGTGACGCCGATCAAGATGCTGCTGCGGCTGGCGCTGGACGCGGGGCCGGGGATCCTTTACCGGCTGCATCTTGACCTGGCCTCGCTGAGCATCGCAGAGTTCTATTCGGATGGGGCGTCGTCGGTGCGGCTGGTGAACCAGACCGCCTACTTGTAGGGGGCGATGGATGCAGCCGTCTCAGCCACTCGATGAGCCCGTTCCCGCCGATGTCCGGGCGCGGGTGATGCCGGCGGCGCTCGATGAGCTTGTCCGCTGGGGTGTGGAGCGGTTCAGCATCGAGGCGATGGCGGAGCGCCATCACCTCGATCCCGCGCTGGTCTACCGCTACTGGGGCAGCCGGCAGCGACTCATCGTCGATGCGGCCCTCGCCGACGCCGAGGCCTTCAGTGCGGTACCGGACACCGGTTCGTTGCGTTCAGACCTGCTGGCGTTCGCGCGCAGAGCGATCGCGCGGCTCAACTCCGAGGAGGGCCGCGCCTTCACGCGGGCGCTCGTCATGGAACGTCCCGGCCATCACGACGAAGAAACCCGAATGCTGGTGTGGCAGGCACGTTTTAACGCCTTGCGCGCGGTCATCGACCGAGCGAGGGAACGCGGCGAACTGCGCGCCGGGGTGAACACTTTGGCGGCCGTGCAAGTCGTGCTGGCGCCGTTGAACGTTCGCGTCCTTTACTCCGATTTACCTATCGACGATCGCTACTGCGAGGCGATCGCCGATATGGCCTGGCACGCGCTGGTCAAGCGGGAGTGAACTCGACCGGCAGCGCGGCCGGCGAGCGAAACGCGACGCCCACGACGTGCGGTACCGGGGCGGTCGGGTCCAGCCTCAGGTCTCCCAGTCGGTCGAGCAGCGCGCCGATGGCGACCGTCCCCTCCATCCGTGCCAGGTGCATGCCCAGGCACAGGTGCGGTCCGCCCCCGAAGGTCAGGTGGGCGATGTTCTTGCGGGTGGGGTCGAAGCGGTCCGGGTCCGGGTAGCGCGCCGGGTCGCGGTTGGCGGCGGCGACGCTGACGCTGACGGTCGCGCCCGCCGGGATCGCGATCCCGCCGAGCTCGCAGTCCCGGACCGCCCGTCGTACCACCGTGGTGATCGGTGGCTCCCAGCGCAGCGCCTCCTCGAAGGCGCCGCGCAGCATGCCGCGGTCGGCCCGCAGCTCCGCCAGCAGGGCCGGCTCCGTGAGCAGTGCCACCAGCAGGTTGCCCGAGGCGCGGTAGGTCGTCTCGACGCCGGCCGGCAGGATCAGCAGCAGGAACGCGAAGATCTCGTCGTCGGTCAGACGGGCGCCGTCGATCTCGGACTCCGCCAGCGTGCTGATCAGGTCGTCCTGCGGGCGGCGCCGCCGTTCGGCGAGGATCTCCGCGAGGTAGGCCTTCAGCTCCGCCGATGCGGCGAGCCCGCGTTCCCAGTCGTAGACCACGTTGAGCAACTCGATCGACAGCCGCTGGAAGCGCGGGTAGTCCTGGCGCGGCAGGCCCATGATCCGGGCGATGACCTGGACCGGAAACGCGAAGGTGAACTCGCGGGCCAGCTCGGCTCGCCCGCGCGGCGCGAACCGGTCGATGAGCTCGTGGACGACCACCTCCACGAGCTCGGCGCGCCAGCGTTCCAGCAGCGCCGTGCGGAACGACGGCGACACCAGCGCCCGGCTGGCCCGGTGCTCGGCCCCCTCGAGCTCGAGCAGCGTGACGCCCATGACCGGGCCCATGATCTGGTCATAGATCGACGACGAGAAGGCGTCGGGGTGGGTGAGCACCGTCTGGCACTCCTCGTACCCCAGGACGGTCACGCCGAGCTCACCCACCTGCGGGGCACTGACCTCGGCGAAGGGGTTGCCGATCATCACCCGGTGCTGGTCGCGGGCTTCGCGCAGCCGCTCGTGCACATTCTCGACCTGCAGGAGCAGCCCGGCCTGCAGGTCGGCCGGGTCCTGGGTCGTCACGAGGCTTTGACCGTCTCGGTGTCGCGTCCGGACCGCAACACCTTGCCGGGCAGGGCGCCGGTGGCGACGCCGTCACGGCACACCTCGACGCCACCGACCAGCACCGAGGTGATCCCGTAGGCGTCGGCGACCAGCCGCGGCGCGCCGGCGGGCAGGTCGTAGCGGGTGCGCTCGGGCCCGTGGTCGACCGTGGCCGGGTCGAACAGCACCAGGTCGGCATGCCAGCCGGGCTCGATGCGGCCGCGTTCGGTCAGCCCGTAAAACCGGGCCGGCACGTCGGTGATCAGCCGGACGGCCTCCTCGAGCGTCACGACCTGATGCTCGCGGACGCCCCGGCCCAGCAACGACGTTGTGTAGATGGCGCCGCACATCATGTCGAGGTGGGCCCCGGCGTCCGAGCCGCCGATCACCGCGCCCGGGTGGCGCCACACTTCGGCGCGCGCCCGCCAGTCGGCCGCGTCGTCACCGGTCAGCGGCGGGGACAGGCCGGTGCGCAGCTCGTCGGCGATCACGATGTCCAGCAGCGTGTCGAAGGGCTCGCCACCCCGGTCGGCGGCGATCGCGCCGACGCTGCGCCCGGTCGCGTCGGCGTTCTCCGGGGCGAACGTCTCCACGATGACGAGCCGGTCCCATTGCGCCAGGCCGCGCAGCATGCCAGCCTCCTTCGAGGCGGCGCCCTCGGCGAGGCGGCGGCGCACCTGCGGATCGGCAAGCGCGACAAGGCGTTCGGGCACCGGCAGGTGCATCGTGTCGCGCCAGCCGGGTAGCCCGTCGAGCACGAAGCCGGACAGGAACGACAGCCGGATCTTCATGGCCTGCGGCAGGGTGAGTGCCACCACCCGGCCGCCGCGTTGGGCCGAGGCGTCGAAGGCGCGCAACTGCTTTTCGTGCCCGGCCGGGTTGGCCGCCGAGACGCCGAGCAGGTTCCAGTTCAGCGGGCGGTCCGCGGCCACCGACATGTCGGTCAGCAGCGCGATGTCCTCGTCGGTGAAGCCGGACAGGCAGCCGGGGATGATGGCCTCCAGTGTGGTGCCCGGATGGTCGCGCAGCGCGCCCGCGAGCGTCACCAGCTCGTCGCGCGAAGCGCTGCGCGACGGAACCGGTTGCCCGGCACCGTCGTTGTGGGTGGGTGACTGCGAGGTCGACAGCCCGAGCGCGCCGGCGCCCAGCGCGTCGTGCAGCACCGCGACCATCCGTTGGATCTCGTTTGCGGTCGCTCGGCGGCCCACCCCGTCCTGGCCCATCGCGGCCAGCCGCAGCGCCGAATGGCCAACCAGGAAACCGGCATTGACCGCGGTGTGGCCATCGAGGCGGCCCAGCCAGTCGCCGAACGATGCCCAGCCCCAGTCCAGGCCGGCCCGCAGCGCGTCCAGCGGCATCCCCTCCACCCGCGCCAGCATCCGGGTGAGGTAGTCGTGTTGGTCGGGCGCCGCGGGCGCCAGCGTGAAGCCGCAGTTGCCGCCGAAGACGGTCGTGACGCCATGCTGCACCGACGGGCTGGCGGTCGGGTCCCAGAACAGCTGCGCGTCGTAGTGGGTGTGCAGGTCGACGAACCCCGGCGCGAGTGTCTGTCCTTGGGCGTCAACGGTTTTGGTGGCCAAGTCGTCGACGTCACCGACGGCGACGATGCGCCCGTTGCTGACGCCGACGTCGCCGTGGCGGGCGGGCGCGCCGGTGCCGTCGACGATCTCGGCGTCGCGGATCAACAAGTCAAGCACGTGCGGGCCTCCTACGTTCTGGCGAGCCACCCGTCGTCGGGCAGTGGGTGGCCGAACAACTGTGCGGCGTTGCGGTGGGTGATCCGGGCCGCGTCCTCCGTCGACAGGCCGGCGACGTTGCGCGCCACCACCTCTTGGGTGTCGGGCCACGTCGAGTCGGCGTGCGGGTAGTCGCTTTCGACGAGGATGCGGTCGGCCCCGATCGCGTCGAGCGCGCCGAACGCGTGCGGGTCGTCGATCGAGCAGAACCAGAAGTTGCGCCGCAGCACCTCGCTGGGCAGCAGGTCGCTCTTCCACGCACCACCCTCGTGGCCCGAAGCGGAATGCGCCAGAACGTAATCGGCGCGGTCGCCGAGCATGGCCGCCCAGCCGAGACCGCCCTCGGCCAGCGTGATGTTGAGCCCGGGAAACCGCACCGGGATCCCCGACCACAGCATGTCCGCGCACGCGACCAGACCATTCACCGGGAACAGGGTGGTGATGGTTTCAAAAGGCGTGTCCGGGGCGGGGATTGGCGCCCACTGCGCGGAGCCGGTGTGCAGGCACACCACGGTGCCGGTCTCCTCGCAGGCGGCGAAGAACGGATCCCACGCGCCGCTGTGCAGGCTGCCGATCCCGCATTGGGCCGGCAGCTCGGGGAAGCTCACGGCCTTGAAGCCGCGCGCGGCGTTGCGGCGGACCTCCTCGGGTGCGAGTTGGGGGTCGGCCAGCCACGGCAGCTGCAGCGGGATGATCCGGTCGGGGTAGGCGCCGGCCCACGCCTCGAGGTGCCAGTCGTTCCAGGCCCGCAGGGTGGCCAGGCCCAGCTCCAGGTCGTCGCTCCTCCAGAAGACGGTGCCGGCGAACCCGGCGATCAGCGACGGGAAGTTCAGCGATGCCCAGATGCCGGCGAGGTCCATGTCGGCGATCCGGGCGTCGACATCCCAACAGCCGGGCCGCATTTCGTCGAACCGGGCGGCTTCCATGCTCCATTCCTCGCGGGGCCGTCCAATCACCGCGTTGAGGCCGATGTTGGGATACTCGCGGCCCTCGTAGCGCCACACCTGGCGCCCGTCGTCGGTCTCGACGACCTTCGGGGCGCGGTCGGACAGCGCCGCGGGCAGCCGGCCGATGAACAGGTCGGGCGGCTCGATGACGTGGTCGTCCACCGAGATCACGACGTGCTGTCGCTGCCGGGGATCAGGGTCTGGCAGCAGCGCCATACCTGATGACTATCGTCGGTTTTCCGGCGCTGTCAATGCTATCTATGCAATGAAAGCAAAGTTGCGGCTAATCCAGTCGCGTGATGCCTGGATATGCGTCGAAGCCGCGGTCGAAGCTCATCAGTTGAGCGACGTGGTAGCGAGTCATGATGGCGATGTGCAATGCATCCCTCGCCGAGAGGCCTCGATAGCGCGACAGCGTGTCCTTGGCGAGCTCGACATCGGCGTGCCCGATCGGCAGCACCTCGTCCACCACCCCGAGGATCGCGTCAAAGGCCGGCTGGATCGCCTCGCGACGCTCGATCACCACATATCGGTGACAGATTTCCTGTAGCACTTCGGCGTCGGTGACAAGCCTGTTGCCCGCCGACAGTGCGGATTCCAGCAGACGTTGCGCATTCAGCTTGTGTGGGCGTGAGGCGCCCACCAAGTACATGGGGATGTTGGTGTCGACGAAGATCACTGGATAGCTTCAGGAGGCTCCATGTATCCGCGTTCGGTCTCCTCGAGCATTTGCTCAATGCCAGGCGCCGGAAACTCATGACGCGCGGCGGTTCGGACGGCCCGCAACTTGGTGTCGAGATCGCCGGTTGGCTCCCGTTCCCGGGCTTCGCGCAGGGTGCGGCGCACCCATTCCGAGACGGTTGTGCGATGCCGGCGGGCGATTTTCTGCAGCTCGTCCCACTCGTCCACGTCGAGAAGAACCTGCAGCCGCTTACTCATGGTATGAGTATAAATGACTCATACCGCTGGCGCCGCGTCTTTCGCTGCCGGAGGCCCCTTGACCAGGGATGACACGATATTCGGGTGGAGAACGACCGTCGCGGTGCACTGACGAGGGTGGGACTCTCGTGCGGTGCGTGCGGCACCGCGCTGGCCGCGACCGCTACCGCGCCATGGCAACATCGCTGGGCTTCGAAGGCCAGATGAAGTGGGCCGAGGCGATGCCGTGAGGATTGACCACAGTGCCGGCAGAAAGGAAACCCAAGCGATGGCCAAGACCCGTGCCGAAGCGGCGCAGTACGTCAAGAATGCCGGAGGGTTGAAGATTGTCGTTTTCGGAGCCGACGGGCACGAGGTGGCGGCGATGTTCGTGCAAGGGTCGGTGACATACGACGAGGAGGCAGCGCGCTTTATCGCGGTTGCCGAGGACGGCCACACGGTGGGGGAACTGTTCGTGGACGAGACGGTCGGTTACGACGAAAGCATCGACGCGTTCGTCATCCGAACCGCGCGATAGCGATTAATGCCCGGGCTCGAATTCGATCGGCAGTGCCATGGGTCCGCTCAGCCCGCTGAGGGGCTTCCATGGGGCCGGACCGGCGAGGCGGGCGTTGGGCATGCGCCGGGTCATGATCGCGAGTGCTTCGGCCAGCTCAAGTCGGGCCAGGTTGGCGCCCAGGCAGTAGTGCATGCCGGCGCCGAACGTCTGCATCGGCGGGGCGCCGTCGCGGGTGATGTCGAGGCGGTCGGGTTCGTCGTACATGGCGGGATCGCGGTTCGCGGCGGCGGTGTTGGCGATGACCAGCGTGCCGGCCGAGATCATGAATCCGGCGATTTCGACGTCCTCGCGCGCGGTGCGCAGCGTGGCGGCCGCGATCGGTGAGTGGCGCATCGTCTCTTCGACGGCCTTGTTGGCGAGCTCGGGATTCTGGGCCAGCAGCTCCCACTGGCCGGGGTGCTCGCACAGCGCCTGCACCGAGGCCGCCAGCTGGTTGCGGGTGGTGTCGGTGCCGGCGATCAGCAGGCCGGCCGCCAGCATCCGTAGTTCGTCGGCGCTGAGGTGATCGCCGTCGTCCTCGGCCCGGATGAGATCGGAGATCAGGTCATCGGTCAGCCGGTGGCGCCGCTGGGCGACCATGTCGTCGATGTAGGCGTCGAGATCCTCCCACGCGGTCAGGATGGTGCGCTCGTGGGCGGCGACGTCCCAGCTGAAGGCCTTGAAGATGTCGTCGGTCCAGTCCGAGAAGAGCTGCCAATCCTCCGCCGGCGCGCCCAGCAGCGCGCAGATGATCGGGATCGGATATTGCCGAGCGATCTCGCCGACCACCTCGCAGCGTCCCGTAGCGGCGTGGCGGTCCACCAGTTCGGTGATCACCTCGACGATCGTCGTGCGCAGCCGCGCGGTGGCGCGTGGTGTGAAGGCTTGGGACACCAGTCGTCGCAGCCGTTGGTGCTCGGGCCCGTCGAGGCTGATCAGGCTGGCTGCCACCCGCTCCCACAACGGCCCACTGGTGATGCCTTGTGAGGCCAGGAACATGCCCTGAGGCATCCGGAATCGGGGGTCGCGCAGCACGCTTCTGACCAGTTCGTAGGTCAGCAGCTCCGGCCCGTGCGGGCTGACGGCGATCGGCGCCTGGCATCGCGCTGCCCGGAGGATTTCGTGCGCCTCGTGTGGGCTTTGGCAGTGCTCGTAGTTGATCCTCGGGAGGCCGGCCTCGAACACGCTCGGGCGGATCGGTGCATCAACCGCGATGGTCATGGTGGTCCCCAGAGGTGGTCGGTGAACTACTCTCACCACGAAGTCTTGGGCGCGGGGAAGCGCATCGCACGCGTAGTCGGCTACCTCAGTTTCGGTGCGTTTCGGCGGTGGTAGCGCGCGTAGCACGGCCTATCCTTTGAGGACCACTGCAAATGCTGGGAGCGCGGGACAGGCGGAGGTCGGATGACGACCGCATCGGCGTGCCGGACATGTGGCACCGAGCGTCTGGCGAACGCGCGGTTTTGCCATAGTTGCGGTTCACCGGTCGGCGAGGCCGAGACCCGCGCCGAGTACAAGCAAGTCACCGTTCTGTTCGCCGACGTGGTCGGATCGATGCAGATCGCAGCGCGCGTGGGCGCCGAGCGTCTGCGAGAGATCATGGCCGAACTCGTTGACCGCTGTGGGGCAGTGGTGCGGCGCTACGGCGGGACCGTGGACAAGTTCACCGGCGACGGCATCATGGCAGTGTTCGGCGCGCCAATTGCGTTGGAAAACCACGCTTTCCGAGCCTGCCTGGCCGGACTGGGGATCCAGGAGGCGGTTGCCGGCCTCGCCGAGGACATCGGCCGCCACGACGGCGTGAACTTGCGGATGCGCGTGGGCCTCAACTCCGGCCAGGTGATCGCGGGTGAGATCGGTGCGGGCGCAATGGGTTACACGGCGATCGGTGAGCAGGTGGGGATGGCCCAGCGGATGGAGTCGGCGGCGCCCCCCGGTGGTGTGATGCTGAGCCTGTCCACTGCCCGGCTGGTTGAGGACGCCGTGGTGCTCGCCGCGCCGGAGATGGTGCGTATCAAGGGCGCCGGCGATCCGGTGGCCGCCTGCCGCTTGGTCGGCGTCCTCGAGCACCGGCACAGCCGGCGAAACGACCCGACGCTGGTAGGGCGAACATGGGAGCTGAGCACCATCGGTGAAATATTCGAGGAGTCCTTCGGCGGCGCGGGACGAGTGATCGGCGTCCTTGGCTCGCCGGGGATGGGCAAGAGCCGCATCGTCGCCGAGTCGGCCGCGTTGGCCGGCAACCTCGGTGCTGAGGTGTTCCTAACCTACTGCGAGCCCCACACCAGCGACGTGCCGTTCCACGCGGTGACAGGCTTGCTGCGAAGTCGCCTGGGAATCAACGACATCGACAGCCCCAAGGCGCGGACGCGTGTGCGTGATTGCATTCCCACCGGCGACGCCGAAGATCTGCTGCTGTTGGACGACCTGCTAGGCATACGGGACCCTGAGGCAACGCTCCCGGACGTCGACCCCGACGCGCGGCGACGACGGCTGACCGCCCTACTCCGCTCGGCATGGCTGGCGCAAACCACGGCGGCGCTGTACGTCGTCGAAGACGCACACTGGATCGACCGCGTCAGCGAGTCGATGTTCGGTGAGTTTCTGAGCGTCGTTCGCCAGACGCCCTCCGCTGTGTTGATCACCTACCGGCCCGAATACATCGGACCGTTGTTCGATGCGCCTGGTGCGCAGACCATTTCACTCGCTCCGCTCAGTGGCGCAGAGACCGGCGCATTGCTGGGTCAGCTGTTGGGGCCGGATCCGTCGGTTACGGCCATCAATGAGCTGATTTCGGAGCGGGCGGGAGGCAACCCTTTCTTCGTCCAGGAGATGGTGCGCGACCTCGCCGAACGCGGTGTGCTCGAGGGCGAGCGCGGCGGCTACCGCAGCACCAGCGACATCGCCGACGTGACGGTTCCGGCGAGCCTGTATGCGACGCTCGCGGCCCGCATCGACCGCCTTGATGCCAGGGCAAAACGAACCCTGAACGCCGCAGCGGTGATCGGATCGCGGCTCGACGCCGACCTGTTGGCCGGCGTTGTGGACGGCCCGCAAGTCGCCCCGCTGATCGAGGCCGACCTCATGGAGCAAGTGGCTTCGGCGCCGCGCATCGAGTACGCGTTTCGCCATCCCCTCGTCCGCGCGGTGGCCTATGAATCGCAGTTGAAGTCCGACCGCGCCGCGCTGCATCGCCGGTTGGCCGCGGCGATGGGAGCACACGATCCGGGATCGGCCGACGAGAACGCCGCGTTGATAGCCGAACATCTGGAGGCCGCCGGCGATTCGCTCGGCGCCTACGCGCAGCACATGCGGGCCGGCGCGTGGTTGATGGCCAGGGATATCGTCGCTGCGCGGCGCAGCTGGGAGCGGGCCCGCGCGGTCGCAGACGCACTGCCTCCGGAGCTCCCAGAGCGCGTCGCGCTGCAGATCCACCCCAGGACAATGCTGTGCTACAGCACGTGGCGGGTGGGCGGTAGCGCCGAGGAGACCGGATTCGCGGAGCTGCGTGAGTTGTGCACCGCATCCGGCAACCGGGTCTCGCTGGTGGCCAGCCTGTCGGGCGTGATGTTGTCGTTGACCTCGGCCAATCGCCATCACGAATCGGCCCGGCTGGCGTCGGAGCAGATCGCCCTGTTCGATTCGGCGGACGACCAGATGAACCACTTCGCGGTGATGTCCGCGGGGATGTTCGCCAAGCTCCATGCGGGCGAAGCGGCCGAGGCGCTGCGCGTAGCGCAGCGAGTGATCGAGCTGGTCGGCGAAGACGGCTCGAAGGGCAACGTATCCGGGCTGGGATCCCCGCTGGCGGTCGCGCTCATCTACCGCGCCCATGCTCGCGCGGCGCTCGGTGAGCGGTCCTGGCGCGCCGACTTCAAACGCGCCATCTCGATACAGCAAGGCCTGCGCGGGCCCTCCGGTCTCGTAATCGTGATCACTTACGGCTACACCGTCGCCGTCACGAACGGCTTGCTGTTGCCGGATGCCGCCGCACTTGCCGAAACGGCCGACGTGCTCGGCAACGCCGAAAGGTCCGGGGAGGACGTTGCCGTCGCGCTCGCGCAGGTAGCCCACGGGCTGCTGTTGACCCACGCGGCGCCGGCGGATGTGCACACCGGGTTGGACGTGCTGCGCGAAGGACGCGAGGCCCAGCTGCGGCAGCGCAACCTGCTCGGTGTGGCGATGGCCGACATTCGCATCGCCGAGTTGAAGGCCGACGCCGGCGAGGTCCACGATGCCATCGCGATTGCCCGCGCGACGGTGAACGAGCTGACCGAATCCGGAGAGATGCTGGTGCGCGGCGCCGCCAGTGCCGCGCTCGTTTCCGCTTTGTTGTTGCGCGGCAACGACACCGACGTGGACGAGGCGCAGACGGTGATCGACCGGCTGGCGGCCACGCCGGTCGAGCCGGGATTCGTCGTCAACGAACTCACTTTGCTGCGCATGCGGGCGCTGGTTGCGCGCGCCCGCGGCCATGACGGGGCATATCGTGAGTCCGTGGGTCGCTACCGCGATCTGGCGACGACGTTGGGCTTCGACGGGCACATCGCGACGGCCGACGCTATGAGTGCACCGGCGTAGCCTGCCTGTATGCGAAGGACTTTCGTCGTCACGTTGGCATTCGGGGTAATCGTCGCGCTGTTCGGTCTGATCTGGGCGCTGCAGGGTTTTGGCGTGCTCCTCGGTAGCCCGATGAGCAACACGACGACCTGGTCGATCATCGGGCCCATCACGGTGCTGGTCGGCCTCGCGATCGTGGTGTTCAGCTGGCGGAAGCTTTCGGCAAAGTAGTTCACGCCAGCACGACGGTGAAGTCGACCGTGTGCCAGCCGGTGGCGCCGTCCGGGACGCTACCGACCCGATCGGCCGTTTGGGTGGCCCCGGTGTTGTCGGTGGCACGCACGGAGATGGTGTGCTTCCCAGGGCTTTTCGCCTGCCACGGAAAGCGCCACAACCGCCACGTGTCGTTGGAATAACTGGCGCCCTGCTCGGCGGCCTGCCAGACCCCGTCGTCGATGAGGACCTCGACCGCCCGCACGCCGCGATTCTGTGCCCACGCGACACCGCCGAAGACCACGGGGCCCACGGGCACCTGCTGACCATCCTTCGGCACATCGATCCGCGACTCGGTCTTGATGGGCGCGCGCGGCGCCCAGCCCTGCCGCGTCCAGTACGCCTTCGCTCTGTCGAAGCGGGTCAGCTCCACGTCGACGACCCATTTGGTCGCCGACACGTAGCCGTAGAGCCCGGGTACCACCAGCCGGGCCGGGTAGCCGTGCTCGATCGGGAGCGGCTGACCGTTCAGGCCCACCGCCAGCAGCGCCGCGCGGCCATCGGTGAGCGCCTGAACGGGCGTGCCCGCGGTGAACCCGTCGATCGACGTCGAGAGCACCATGTCGGCGTCCGCGTGCACCCCGGCCGCGGCGAGCAGATCGGCCACCCGGTAGCCGGCCCAGACGCCGGTCGAAATCAGGTTTCCGCCAACCGGATTCGATACGCAGGTCAGCGTCGTCACCGTTTCGACGACGTCGAAGCGGGCCAGGTCGTCGAAGCTGTAGGTGGTTTCGCGGTTCACCATGCCGTGAACGCGCAGCCGCCAGTCGCCGTGGCTGAGCTGGGGTACGGTCAGTGCGGTGTCCACGCGGTAGAAGTCGGCGCTGGGCGTGATAAAGCTCGGCAGCGCAACGCCGTTCGGTTGCACGTCGGTGGGTATCGGTGGCGCCGGTGTGCGCGGGCGGGGAAGCGCAAAGCCGGTGCGGTCGGCGGCCACCGAATGCGCCAACCGCGTGATGACCGCACCCGCCACGCCGCTCACCACTCCGAATCCGAGCAGCCCCAGCATGAGCAGCCTGCGCCTGCCCGCGTCCGGGTCGTCGGTGGCCCCGTCGTCGGACCCCGACCGGATCCGACGGGTCAGCAAACGAAGGGTCGCGACGCCGCAGGCGGCGCCGACCAGCGTCGGGATCGTGTCGACGGCCGTCGCGCCCGGGCGTGACAACACCGCGAGGCATCCAAGGACGCCCGCCGCTGCGATCGTGACGCTCCCGACGGGCCAGCGGGCAGTCTCGAAGCTCCCCGCGATGGCGGCGATCGTGGCGATCGCCATGAGCACGACGACGGCGACAAAGGGCTTGTCCAGGGAGCCGAGGGTCTGAATCGCCCATTCTTTGACGGGCCCCGGTGTCATGTCCACGGCCACCGCGCCGATCGCGGCACGCGCGTCGGCCTGCGCGCCGAATGGGATGCCCACCAGCTGGGCCACCCCGAGCGAGACGGACGCGGCGGCGACGCCCGCGATCATCCGCTCATTCGACGGGGCGACGGCCATCGAGCCACTCTACCCGCGTTCGCCGCCCAATCCGGAGGGCGGCAAAGACCTTGCCGTGCAGGAAAACCGGTGACCCGCCGGACGGCTAGTCTAGAAGCAGCCGAGATACCCGCTCGGGCTTGCAGATATGAAAAAAGTGATTTAGCCTCCGACACCCTGGCCATCCGCATATCTTGGGCTTTTGTAGGCCCGGGGGACGCATGGGAGCGTAAGACTTGACCGCGATCCGCCGAACGATCCGTTCGTCGATTCCGGTTGTCTTGGCGACTGCGGAGCGCGCAGCGCTGCGGGCTCCGGATGTCTTCGGGCGCTTGGCGTTTGGCGACGCGGCATGACGCGCGCGACGGCGACCGAACAGCTCGACAGCGAAAACCCGTGGCCGGGGCTCGAGTCGTTCGAGGAATACGGGAGTGCGTTCTTCCACGGGCGTGGCCACGAATCGACGACGCTGCTGAGCTGCGTTCTCGACGCTCCGATCACCCTGTTGTACGGGCGGTCCGGCGTCGGCAAGACGTCGTTGCTGCGCGCGGGGCTGTTCCCGTTGCTGCGCGACAACGGCTTTCTGCCGGTCTATGTGCGCCTTGACGTTGCGCCGGGCGCCGCACCGCTGACTCGTCAATTGCGGCAATCGCTGTTCGACTCGATTCGGGCCGAGGTGCCCGATCCGGTGCTGCCTGCGGAGGATGAATCTCTTTCGGAATATCTGCGTCGCGACGACTTCGAGCTCCGAAGCGAGCGGGGCGAGCTACTGACGCCGGTGATCGTTGTCGACCAGTTCGAGGAACTCGTTATGCCCGCTCAGCGGGTTGCCGATCTCGTTCGGGAATTCAGGGATGAGCTCGGTGAGCTGGCCGAACGGAAGGGCAGCTACAAGTTACTGCTCTGCCTGCGGGAGGAATCTGTCCCGGATCTCGACGACTGGCGCCAGCTCATCCCGTCGCTCGGGCAGTCGCGGATGCGCCTGTTGCCGATGGGGACGAGCGAGGCAGTCGACGCGGTGTACAAACCAGCCGAAGAGTTGATGCCCCGTCCGCTTGCGCGCCGGGTGGTGGGGATCGTCGCCGGCGAGGACCTGCACCGCGCCCGCGGCGTCCCGTTTGCCGATGTCGATCGTCCCACTGACGAATTCGACGCCCTGGAGGTCGAACCCGCGCTGCTCAGCTTGTTCTGCCGCGAGCTCAACGAGGAGCGGAAGCGGCGTGGGCAGAGCCACTTCGACGACCGGCTGGTCCAGGACGCCAGACGAGACATCCTGTCGAACTACTACCTGTCGTGCGTGCGCGACCTTCCCCCGCGCGTCGCGCAGTTCATCGAGTCCGAGCTCATTACCGAGAAGGGATTCCGCGACAGCTATGTCCGCGAGGAAGCGGTGCCTTCGCGGCTGACCGAGGACGAACTGTCCCGGCTGATCGGGTCGCGGCTGCTACGGCTGCAGGAACACTACGGCGCGCAGCGCATCGAACTCACGCACGATGTGCTCACCGACGCGGTCCGCGAACACCGAGACCGGCGACGCACGGGAAAGACCAAGGCCGCCTTGGCATCCCGTGCCGACGGCCCGCAAGTTGGACTCGAAGCCGCCCAGCGGCGCGCGGCTGCCCTACGGAAACGGCTACAGATCCTCGCTGCCGCGCTGGCGGTCACCGCCGTCGTCGCCCTCGTCGCCGTGATGCTCGGTGTGCAGGCCGTCCAAGCGCGACACGAGGCGCAGAGCCAGCTGCACCAGAAGCTGCTCACCCAGCGGCAGATCCTGATCGCCGAGGCGCAGGACATGCTGGCCGGCACCCAGCCCGGCGGGGACGCGCGCGCCTTCCAGCAGATCCTCGCCGCGCGCGCCCTGCTCACTCCCGCCGACGACGGCCCGCTCTACACCGCGGTGGCCCAACGAGCCAGCACCCTCAAAATCATCACCGGGCACACCGGCGCGGTGAACGGTGTGGCGTTCAGCTCCGACGGGCGCCGGCTTGCCAGCGTCGGCCTCGACAAGACAGTGCGGGTGTGGAACGCCGAGACCGGTCAACAGGTCGGCGCGGCGATGACCGGTCATCAGGACAACGTGATCGGCGTGGCGTTCAGCCCGGACGGGCGCCGAGTGGCTTCCGCGAGCATGGACAAGACGGTCCGAATCTGGGACGCCGAGACGGGCCAACCGGTCGGCGCGCCGCTGCGCGGTCACACCGGTTCGGCGCTCGGGGTGGCGTTCAGCCCGGACGGGAACTGGCTGGCCTCCGCGAGCAGCGATCGCACCGTGCAGCTGTGGGATGTCCGGGCCGGCTACACGCCCGGTCCCCGGCTCGTCGGCCACACGGGTTCGGTGGTCGGCGTGGCGTACAGCCCCGATGGGCAGCGGCTGGCGACCGCGAGCGACGACCAGACCGTGCGCCTGTGGGACGCCCGGACCGGCCAACCGATCGGCGCCCCCCTCGTCGGGCACATCGGCCCGGTGCTCAGCGTCGCGTTCAGCCCCGACGGGCACCGGCTGGCTTCCGCGAGCATGGATACGACGGTCCGGATCTGGGACGCCGACACCGGTCAACCGGTCGGCGCGCCCCTCACCGGTCACACCGGGCCGGTGCAGGGCGTGGCGTTCGACCCCGCGGGACACCGGCTGGCCAGCGCGAGCGCCGACCAGACCGTGCGGCTATGGGACGCCGACGCCGGCCATGACCGCGGCCCGTTGCTCGTCGGCCACAGCGGCATCGTGAACGGCGTGATGTTCAGCCCCGACGGGCGCCGGCTGGCCACCGCAAGCAGCGACGCCACGGTCCGGCTGTGGGACGCCGGCCAGCCGTTCGGCTCACCGCTGGTCGGCCACACCAGCAAAGTGAACAGTGTGGCGTTCAGCCCCGACGGACACCGCCTGGCCTCGGCCAGCGACGACCAGACGGTGCGGCTGTGGGACGCCGGGACCGGCCAACCGGTCGGCGCGCCGCTGCGCGGCCACACCGGCAACGTGAACAGCGTGGCGTTCAGCCCCGACGGGCGGCGCGTCGCCTCGGCGGGCGACGACCAGACGGTGCGGCTGTGGGACGCCGGGACCGGCCAACCGGTGGGCGCGCCGCTGCGCGGCCACACCGGCCCCGTGCTCAGCGTGGCGTTCAGCCCCGACGGCCGCCAGTTGGCGTCGGCCGGCGACGACCAGACGGTGCGGCTGTGGGACGCCGCCACCGGTAAGTCGATCGCCCTCACCGGCCACACCCGCAGGGTGGACAGCGTGGTGTTCAGCCCCGACGGACGCCGGCTGGCCTCGGCCAGTGTCGACCAGACGGTGCGGCTCTGGGATGCGGGCACCGGCCAATCGCTCGCCGTCCTCGCCGACCACGCCGGCCCGGTGTTCAGCGTGGCGTTCAGCCCGGACGGTCGCCGGCTGGCCACCGCGAGCGGCGACCAGACCGTGCGGCTTTGGGACGCGGGAACCGGACAACCGGTCGGCGACCCCTTGAGAGGAACCGGCGACACCGTGAACGCCGTGGCCTTCAGTCCCAACGGACGGCGGCTGGCCACCGCGGAAAGCGAAGGCACGCTGCAACTTTGGGATGCCACCACCGGCCAGCCGTTCGGGGCCTACCTCGAGGGCCACACCGGCCCGGTGCTCAGCGTGGCGTACAGCCCCGACGGGCAACGGCTGGCCTCCGCGGGCGCCGACACCACGGTGCGGCTATGGCCGGCGGATGCGTCGCCGGAGATGCTGTGCGCCAAGCTGACTTCGAACATGAGCCGCCAGCAGTGGCGCGACTGGGTGTCGCCCGACATGGGCTACGTCAAGCTGTGCCCGGGACTGCCGATCGCCGGTAGCGGCTAGCTCGGCACCGGATGCCGGACGAACGTCCGCGGCTGGGTGAACGCCCGGATCCCGTCGACGCCGAGTTCCCGGCCGAGCCCCGACTGGCCGCAGCCGCCGAACGGCAGGCGCGGGTCTTGGGCGGCCAGGCCATGGCAGTTGACGCTGACCGTGCCCGCGACCAGCCGGCCCGTGATCCGGTCGGCCAGCGCGTCGTCCCCGGTCCACACCGAGGCGGTGAGGCCGAATTCTGTTGCGTTGGCCGCGGTTACGGCGTCGTCGATGTCGTCGTAGCCGAAGATCGGCAGCACCGGACCGAACTGCTCCTCGGTGGCCAGCCGCGAATCGGCGGCGAGGTCGGTGACGACGGTCGGCAGCGCAAAGTAGCCACCGGAGTCGGCGTCTGCGTCGCGGATCCGCCCCGCGGTGCGCACCGACGCGCCCTGGGCCTCGGCGTCGCCGACAAGGGCGGCAACCCTGTCGCGCCCGGCGGCGGTGTGCAGCGGACCGAGCGTGGTCTCGTCGGCGAGGCCGTCGCCGATTACCTCGCGCTCGCAGCGAGCGAGCACCGCCTCGGCCAGTTCGCCGACCTTTCCGGCGGGCGCGTACAGCCGCTTGATCGCCATGCAGACCTGGCCGCCGGTGGTATAGGTAGCCGTCACCAGCCGCTCCACCAGCTCGTCGGTGACCTCGATGTCCGGGGCGATGATCGCGGCGTCGTTGCCGCCGAGCTCGAGCAGCACCGGGGTGAGGCGCGCCGCGGCGGCGGCCATGACGGCGCGCCCGGTGGCGACGCCGCCGGTCAGCGAGATCAGGTCGATGCCCGGGTGGGTGACCAGCGCCTGGGCCAGCTCGCTGCCCGGTCCGGAAAGGACGTTCACCACGCCCGGCGGCAGCGCCGCGGCTACCGCCCCGGCCAGCTGCAGCGCCGCGAGCGGACAGCTCGGCGGCACCTTGACGACGGCGGTGTTGCCCGCCGTCAGCGCCGACGCGAGCTTCGTCATCGTCAGCGCCAGCGGCCAGTTGAACGGCAGCACCAGCGCGGCCACGCCGAACGGCTCCCGGTGCAGCCGTGGATAAACGGAGCCGGGGTCGACCTGCTCTTGGGCCAGCGCCGCCTCGGCCATCGAGCCGATCAGCGCGGCGAGGCCCGGACCGGTGCTGATCTCGAAGTTCGCCTCGGTGAGCACCTTGCCGTGCTCGCGGGTGTAGAGCCGCGCGCCGTCGCGGGCGGCCAGCTGTTCGGCGGCCGTGGCCGCGGCGACCGAAATGGCGGCGACCCGCTCCGCGACCCCGAGCTTCCGCCATTCCGGGGCCGCCCGCCTTGCCGCGGACACCGCGGCGTCCAGTTGGGCGCGGTCGGCGGCGGGTGCGTGGCCGACGATCTCGGCCGGGCGGGCCGGGTTGTGCACCGGGTAGGTTCCCGCGGCGCCTTCCTGCGGCTGGCCGCCGATGGTCAGGACCGAATCGGTCGCCGGCGCTTTGTGGACCGTAGTTGTCATCGCCCGTCTCCCTTGACCCGGTGCGGTTGTCCAGCCATGGTAAATCGCTATGACGCCGATCACATTTTTGGTCCGATGAAAGCCGTCGTGCTGCGGGAGGTCGGGCAGCCCACGGCGGTGGAGGAGCTCGCGCTGCGGCCGCTGGCCGGCCACGAGGTCCGGGTGCGGCTGCACGCCAGCGGGGTATGCCACAGCGATCTGTCGTTGCGCGACGGGGCTATACCGACGCTGCTGCCGTCGACGCTCGGGCACGAGGGCGCGGGGATCGTCGCCGAGGTGGGCGCCGACGTCACCACCGTCAGCCCGGGGGACCACGTGGTGCTGACGTGGAACGTGCCGTGCCGTTCTTGCCCGCATTGCCTGCGCGGCGAGGCTCAGCTGTGTGTGCACGGCTACGACCACGCCTACGGCGGCCCGTACGCCGAGGGCGCCGGCGCGCCGGTGTGGCCGGGAATGGGCGTCGGGTCGCTGGCTGAGGAGACGCTGTTGCCGGCCGCGGCGGTGGTGCGGGTCGACGAGTCGCTGCCGCTCGACCTCGCGGCGCTGCTGGGTTGCGGGGTCACCACCGGGGTCGGCGCGGTGATGCGCACCGCGGCCGTGCGCCCGGGGGAGAGCGTGCTCGTGATCGGTTGCGGCGGTGTGGGTTTGGCCGCCATCCAGGGTGCGCGGCTGGCTGGCGCGGCGCCGATCATCGCCGCCGATCGAGCCGTGGGCCAGCTTCCGGCCGCGTTGGCCAACGGGGCGACCGACACCATCGACGCCAGCGAGGCCGACGTCGTCGCCGCGGTGCGCGACCTCACCGGCGGCCTCGGGGTCGACCACGGGATCGAGGTGGTGGGCAAGCCCGCCACCATGCGCCTGGCCTACGAGGCCACCCGCCGCGGCGGCAAGGTGACTCTGGTGGGTGCCGCCGGGATCGCCGAGGAGGTGACGTTTCCCGCGCTGTCGTTGATGGCCGACGGCAAGGCGATCCAGGGCAGCGTCTACGGCGCCAGCGACCCGGCGCGCGACATCCCGGTGCTGGCCGCGCTGGCCCAACGCGGCAACCTCGACCTCGAAGCGTTGGTGACGCGGCGGATCGGCATCGATGACGTGGAGGCGGCGTTCACCGACATGTCCGCGGGGCGCGGCGCGCGCAGCGTGGTGTGCTTCGCGTAATCCTCAGGGCGACAGTGTGATTGCCTGCTCCGGGCAGTTCTGCTCACCCGTTTTGGCCTGCGCCTCGAGTTCGCCCGAGACCTCCTCGACGAGCACCACGCAGTGCCCCACGTCGTCGGCGTCGAAGACGTCGGGCGCCAACGTGTAGCAGCGGCCGTGTCCCGTGCAGCGGTCCGGGTCGACGGCAATGCGGGTCATGACGCCGGGAACACCAGCGGCAGCGACTCCACCGACCGCAGCGCGGCGGTATAGGTCAGCTGCGTGCCGGGCTTGACCTCGTAATTCGGGATGCGGCGGTGGAATTCGCGCAGCGCCACCCGCAGCTCCATGCGGGCGAGGTGGGAACCCAGGCAGCGGTGCGGGCCGCCGCCAAAGGCGCGGTGCCGGTTCGGATTGCGCGTGAAGTCCACCACCTCCGGATCGGGGAATTCGGCGGGGTCGGTGTTGGCCGCGCCGAGCAGCGGGCTGATCCGTTCGCCCTTGCTGATCGGGCATCCGCCCACCTCGGTGTCCTGGACGCAGACGCGGGCCACGCCCGGCACGGGCGTCTCCCAGCGCAACAGCTCCTCGATGGCGCTCGGCAGTATCTCGGGCTGCTCGACGAGTTGGCGACGGTGCTCGGGGTGGCGGGCCAGGAACACGAAAAAGCAGTCCAGAGAGTCGGTTACGGTGTCGAGCCCGGCGATCAGGAACAGGATGCAGATGTCCAGCAGCTCCTCGCGCGTCAGCGGTTTGCCTTCCACGTTCGCCGCGATCATGGCGGACAGCACGTCGTCGCGCGGATTGGCGATGTGGTCGTCGATGGCACGGTCGAAGTACTCGTAGATCTGTTGCGCCGTCGGAGCACCGGACTCGTGGCGGCGGTCGTAGCCGGAGTCACCCGGCGGGCGGATGATGCCGTCCTTCCACTGAAGGAACTGGTCGAGGTCCTCCAGCGGCAGGCCGAGCAATTGCAGGAAAACGGTGCAGGGGAGGGGGACGGCGAACTCTTCGTGGAAGTCGCATTCGCCGCGACCGGCAAAGCGGTCGATCATCTCGTTGACGAGCTCGCTGACGCGGGGTTCGCGCCGGGCCATCTCCCGCGGAGTGAACAGCGGGTCGAGGACGCGGCGGTATTTCGCGTGATCGGGCGGGTCGATTTGTAGCGGGATCATCGGTCGGACGTTGCCGAGGTCGACGGCGTCCATGTTCGACGAGAACAACTCGGTGTGCTTGAGGGCCATCTCGATGTCGGCCAGACGACTGAGCACCCACGCCGTCGGCGAGCGGAACACCGGGGTGGTTTCACGCAACGCCTTGTACATCGGCTGCGGGTCAGCGAGTCCCGCGAACGCCTGATCGACATACCCTTCGGTTTCTGTCATGAGGTTCAATGTGACACCAACTTCGCTATTTAGGCAATGATTAGGTAATTGCTGAGATGCCCGAATGCCGCTGGTCAGCAGATTCTCCAGCGAGTACCGTGGACCGTCGCGGACGAGTTGGCCGGGCGGCCGCGGCTCGCATGTCGAGTCGAGGAAAGTCCGGACTTCACAGAGCAGGGTGATTGCTAACGGCAATCCGAGGTGACTCGCGGGAAAGTGCCACAGAAAACAAACCGCCACCCTCGCGGTGGTAAGGGTGAAACGGTGCGGTAAGAGCGCACCAGCATTCCGGGTGACCGGAGTGGCTAGGCAAACCCCACCCGAAGCAAGGCCAAGAAGGCCGCATCGAAAGGTGCGGCCGCGCAGGCGTTTGAGGGTTGCTCGCCCGAGCCTGCGGGTAGGCCGCTCGAGGCACCCGGCGACGGTGTGTCCAGATGGATGGTCGCCGCCCCGCCGCCGTTGCTTATGCCGCGGCGGCGGGGAACAGAATCCGGCTTACAGGCCAACTCGTCCGCCCCGCTTCGGCGGTTAGCGCACCGCCTTGGCGAGTTTGCGCAGCGCGTCGTCGAGTTGCTGACGGCACCGCTCGGCGAGGTCGGCCTCCTGCTGGTACAGCAGCCCATAGGTGAAGGTGTCCTCGCCGGCTGTGTGCGCGGCCTCGGCCTGATGACCCAGGTGCTCGCGGCTGACAACGCTGTCCTGGTGCTCTCCCAGCAGCGTCTGGATGACCTTCGCCTGCTCGGACACCTGCGTGGCGCCGGTGGCCGCGGCGGTGTAGCGAAGCCGCTTGGCGCGCTTGCGAATTCGATGTAGCGCCAGGTCTCGTTCGTGCTCGTCGCCGGATTCCACTTGGGCGGCGGCCTTCGCCGCCTTGCGGACTTTGCGGTAAGCCGCATCGAGGGTCACCGGCGCAGCCTCTTCGCCCGGAACCGCCGCGGGAGCTTCGGCCACCCAGGCTTCGAGGGCGTCGAGCAGGCGGAAGTATCGCTGCGAGCGCATCGCGATCAGCGACCGCCGCAGCCCGGTCTGGTAGCGGCGGCGGGCCCCGTCGACGAGGCGTTCGCGGATGCGTCCGCGCACCAGCTCGGGTGGCAGCTTGTCCAAGGCCTGCTGGTAGCGCTCGGCCAGCACCTCGGCGTCGCGGGCCGCGCCCAGCACGTTGCCCAGCTCGCGGAGTTCGTCGAGGATCCACGCGTTCTCGGACAACCCGAACGAGTCACCGGAGTCGGCCAGCAGGCTGCGGATCTTGCGGATGGTCACCCGCATCTGGTGCACCGCGTCGTAGGCGTCGGCGCGCACCGCCCGATCCCACACCAGCAGCTCGCCGACCTGCTCGGCCACCGCCCGGTGCACCGGGTCTGCCGGCTCGACCGCGCCGTCGGGACGCGCCGGCGTGCCGAGCACGCGGGCCAGCTTGGAGGCGTGGCCGGCGGGCGCGGCACCGGCGTCCAGCAGCCGGTTGCTCAACCGGCTCAGCAGCTCGGCGTCGGCCGCGCCGTTGCCCTCGGCGAGCTCGAGTTCCCACTCGCGCCACTCCTGTTCGGCGGGCTGGGCGTCGGAGTCGCCGGCCGCCCACGCGGTGACGTGGTCGTTGCTGAACTCGGCCAGCGCCGCCCCGTCCGCGCCGTAGAGCACCTGGGTTTCGCGCTCGGTGCTGATCCGGGCGACGGGTGCGAGTGGGCGCTCCCGGACGATGGCCAGCACCACATCGCGCAACTCGCCCGGCACGGTGTCGGGATCCGACGCATCCAGCGGTGCGCGAACCTCGGTGCGCGCCTCCGGGCCGGACGGCAACTTGAGGTGCCAGCCCGCGTCGTGACCGCCGGTGCGGCGGCGCAGGGTGATCTTGTTGCGCGCCAGGTCCTGCCCCGGCGTGTCGAAGTACGTCGCGTCCAGCGATTCGACCGGCGACTTGTCGACGTGAGCGATCGCGGCGATGCCTTCGAACGACGGCGACACCGTGGACTCCACGACGTCGAACTTGCGCTCCACCTCCAGATGACGGGAGGTTTTCGGCGCTTTCACAGGCATTCTCGGCTCCATTGAGGCGGCGTGATGGGCAACCCATAGGGTGCCATATCGCGGTGCTACTGGTTGAGATGCATCGCCCCGCCGGTCAGCTGACGAAACGTTTGGATTTCGCTTTCCTGGAACGGCCGCCCGTCGGGTTGCAACAGGTCGTGGAACCACACGTCGGGAATCGAGGCGTACGGGTGATCCCACGAGTCCCACGGGAAGTACGTCTGGGTCTTGCCCGCGACGAGCCCCCAATTGATCGCACCGACCTTGCGGCGCTTGGCAATTGGCAGGATGTCCGCGACGGTGCTGCCCAACGGCCGGGCCAGGTACTCGGTGCAGACGATCGGCCGGTCCTGCGAGGCGAGCTCGTCGATGCGGTTCTCGAAGCCGGCCGGCTCGCCGTAGGAGTGGAAAGTCAGGAAGTCGGAGTTGCCCAGCTGAATGGCGGCGATCGCGCTGGTGCTTCCGGCGTCGGGCCATTCGCCCTGCCACACCGCGCTCGTCAACGGCTGGACGGGATCGACCGAACGGGCCCACGCGAACACCTGCGGCAGCAGGTCCGCGACGAGTTGCTCCTTGTCCGGCCGCTCGACCGACGCGTAGTGGTGCGAGGGATTGTCGGGCTCGTTCCATAGGTCCCAACCCAAAACCCGGTCATCGTTGCGGAATTGGGTCAGCACCCCCGTCACGTAGGCCCGCATGGTGTCGAGGTAGCCGCGGTCGCCGAGGCGTTCGGCGCCCGGGCCCTGCACCCAGCCCGAGTTGTGCACCCCTGGCGTCGGGGACCGCTGCGGCCCGACCTTGGGGAAGGGGTCCCAGCACGAGTCGAACAAGACGAACAGCGGCTTGATGCCGCGGTCGGCGGCGATGGCGACGAACTGGGCGAGGCGAGCCTGGAAGCCGCGCTGATCCTGGGTCCACAGCTGGTCGTGCAGGAACACCCGCACGGCGTTGAATCCGGCGGAGCGGGCCCAGCCCAGCTCGACGTGGATGCGCAGCGGGTCGAAGGTGTCGGGCTGGAACATCTCCAGCTGGTTGATCGCGTTCGACGTGACGTAGTTGGCGCCGACCAGCCAGCCCTGCGCCCGGTACCAGCGGTCGGCGCGCTCGGTCGACCATCGGCTCGATTCCGGTGGGCCGGGGGGCGGTTGCGCGGCGGCGCGGGGCACTCGCGTCAGGGCCGCGCCACCCGCCAGTAGCAGCGGCAACGCCAGGACCGTTCGGCGGTGCACGAGGCCACCACGATTACTGCCGACGATTTCTTCAACCCCGCTCACGAGCCCCGGTCGCCCATAGCAGCAACCCTACCAGCGGTGTCACACAAGAGGTTTCAGCAATCCCCGGCATGACCGGGGCCGCCGCTTCAAGCGGGGGAAAGGGCGGCTTGAGCGCCTTTCGGCTAAGCGGCCGTCAGAAGCAGTGCTCCTCGGCGGGGAAGGAGCCCGCGGCCACCTCTTGCGCGTATTGCGTTGCGGCCTTTCGCAATTCGGCCCCGACATCGGCGAACCGCTTGACGAACCGCGGCGGCTTGCCGCCGCTCAGGCCGGCCATGTCCTGCCAAACCAGGACCTGGGCGTCGCAGGTGGGACCGGCCCCGATCCCGATGGTCGGGATGGTGAGCTTGCCGGTGATCTGGGTGGCCAGCTCGGCGGGCACCATCTCCATCACGACGGAGAACGCACCGGCCTCGGCGACGGCGATCGCGTCGTGCACGGTTTGCTCCGCGGCGTCACCGCGGCCCTGCACCTTGAAGCCGCCGAGGCTGTTCACGCTTTGCGGCGTGAAGCCGATGTGGGCCATCACCGGGATGCCCGCCGCGGTCAGGCAGGCGATCTGGTCGGCCACCCGCTCACCGCCCTCGAGCTTGACGGCGTGCGCGCCGCCCTCCTTCATGAACCGGGTCGCGGCGGCCAGCGCGGCGGCCGGGCCGGCCTCGTAGCTGCCGAACGGCAAGTCGGCGACGACCATCGCCTGCTGGGCGCCGCGCGCGACGCCGCGCACCAGCGGGATCAGTTCGTCGATCGAGACCGGAACCGTGGTGTCGTAGCCGTACACCACGTTGGCGGCCGAATCACCGACCAGCAGCACCGGGATGCCGGCGTCGTCGAAGATCCGGGCGGTCGAGTAGTCGTAGGCCGTGAGCATGGCCCACTTGTGGCCTTCGGCCTTCATTTTCTGCAGGTGGTGGGTGCGAATCCGCGTCGGCGGCTTGGCTTGCGCAGGCGGATTGGCACCATAAGGGTTTTGCTCAGACATCATTGTCCCTGGTAGTGGTCGGATCGATCCTCGTGGCCATTGCGGTCCCCGGGTTCGCTGACTCCCGCCATTCTGCCATCTCGGGTGCGCGGTTGCACCGCCCGTGTGGTGTGAGTCATACCATTCTTCGCATGCAGCGTCTCAGCGGCCTCGACGCCAGTTTCCTGTACCTCGAGACTGCCGCACAGCCCATGCATGTTTGCTCGATCATCGAGGTGGACACGTCGACGATGCCGGGCGGCTACACCTTCGACCGGCTGCGCGACGCGCTGACGCTGCGCCTGAAGGCGATGCCGCAGTTCCGCGAAAAGCTTGCCGACAGCGCGCTGAACCTCGATCACCCGGTGTGGGTGGAGGACGAGAGCTTCGACGTGGACCGCCACCTGCACCGCATCGGGTTGCCGCCGCCGGGCGGCCGCAGCGAGTTGTCGGAAATCTGCGGGCACATCGCGTCGCTGCCGCTGGACCGGAGCCGGCCGCTGTGGGAGATGTGGGTCATCGAAGGCGTGGCGGGCGCCGATTCCGATCGGCTGGCGGTGATGACCAAGGTGCACCACTGCGGGGTGGACGGGGTGACGGGCGCGAATCTGATGTCGCAGCTGTGCGCCACCGAGGCCGACGCGCCCGCACCCGATCCGGTGGACGGCGTCGGAGGCGGCAGCGGATGGCAAATTGCCGCGGGCGGGTTGGTCCGGTTCGCCAGCCGGCCGCTGCGGCTGGCCAACGTGGTGCCCCAGACCGTGTCCTCGGTGGTCGCGACGGTGCGCAAGGCCGTCGAGGGCCAGGCGATGGCGCGTCCGTTCGCCGCGCCGCGGACCGCGTTCAACGCCTCCATCACCGGCCGCCGCAACATCGCGTACGCGCAGCTGGACCTCGAGGACGTCAAGACCGTCAAGAACCACTTCGGCGTCAAGGTCAACGACGTGGTGATGGCCCTGGTGTCCGGGGTGTTGCGCCAGTACCTGGCCGAGCGCGACGCGTTGCCCGACACGTCGCTGGTGGCCTCCGTTCCGGTGTCGGTGCACGGAAAGTCGGATCGCCCGGGCCGCAACCAGGTTTCGGCCATGTTCTCCAGCCTGCACACCGAGATCGCCGATCCGGTCGAGCGCCTCAAGGCCATCGCCGAGGCGAATTCGCTTGCCAAGGAACACAGTTCGGCCATCGGCGCCTCACTGCTGCAGGACTGGACGCAGTTCGCCGCGCCGGCGGTCTTCGGCGTCGCGATGCGGCTGTACGCCCGGACCCGACTGACCGAGACCATGCCGGTGCACAACCTGGTGGTCTCCAACGTCCCGGGCCCGCAGGAGCCGCTGTACTTCCTGGGCTGCGAGGTCAAGGCGATGTATCCGCTGGGCCCGATCTTCCACGGCTCGGGCCTCAACATCACCGTGATGTCGCTGAACGGGACGTTGGACGTCGGGCTGATCTCGTGCCCGGAATTGCTGCCGGACCTGTGGGAGATGGCCGACGACTTCGCGGTGGCGATGGAAGAACTGCTCGCGGCCGTCGGCTAGTTCGCCGCTGGAGGCGCTCATCAGAATCTCAGGTTGGCTCTGGCAGCATATGTGGGCATGGGGTTGTCTCGCCGCGACAAGGTCGCGCGCACGCTGCTGATCTGGATGGCGCTCGCCGCCGTGGCGATGCTGCTCGGCGGCTGTCTCCGCGTCGTCGGCGGGCGCGCCGTCATGGCGGGGCCCAAGCTGGGCCAGGCGATCGAATGGACGCCGTGCCGCTCGTCCAACCCCAAGGCCAAGATCCCCAGCGGCGCGATGTGCGGCCGGCTGGCGGTGCCCGTTGACTACGACCACCTCGACGGCGACGTGGCGACGCTGGCGATGGTTCGGTTTCCGGCGACCGGGGACAAGATCGGCTCGCTGGTGATCAATCCCGGCGGCCCCGGTGAGTCCGGCATCGACGCCGCGTTGAGCGTCGTGCAGACGTTGCCCAAGCGCATCCGCGAACGCTTCGACCTGGTCGGCTTCGACCCGCGCGGGGTCGGCTCGTCGCGGCCGGCGATCTGGTGCAATTCCGACGCCGACAACGACCGGCTGCGCACCGAGCCGAACGTCGACTACAGCCCGGCCGGCGTGGCCCACATGGAGGACGAGACCAAGCAGTTCGTCGGCCGCTGCATCGACAAGATGGGCAAGGACTTCCTGGCGAACGTGGGGACGGTCAACGTCGCCCGCGACTTGGACGCCATCCGCGCGGCGCTGGGCGACGACAAGCTGACCTACCTCGGCTACTCCTACGGCACCCGGATCGGCTCGGCCTACGCGGAGGCCTATCCCACCAAGGTGCGCGCGATGATCCTCGACGGCGCCGTCGATCCGAACGCCGACCAGATCGAGGCGGATCTGCGTCAGGCCAAGGGATTTCAGGACGCGTTCAACGACTTCGCCGCCGACTGCGCCAAGCAGCCGACCTGCCCGCTGGGCACCGACCCGGCCAAGGCGGTCACCGTGTATCACAGCCTGGTCGACCCGATGGTGGACCCGAACAACGAGATGGTCGGCCGGCCGATACCCACCAAGGACCCGCGCGGGTTGAGTTATGCCGACGCCATCGTGGGGACCATCATGGCGCTGTACTCGCCGTCGCTGTGGCACCACCTGACCGACGGCCTGTCCGAGCTGGCCGACCACCGCGGCGACACCATGCTGGCGTTGGCCGACATGTACATGCGCCGCGACCCGCACGGCCACTACACCAACGCCACCGACGCCCGGGTCGCGATCAATTGCGTTGACCAGCCGGCGATTACGGACCGCGCCAAGGTGATCGACGAGGACCGCCGGTCACGCGAGATCGCCCCGTTCATGAGCTACGGGCAGTTCACCGGCGACGCGCCGCTGGGCACCTGCGCGTTCTGGCCGGTGCCGCCGACGAGCAAGCCGCACGCCATCACGGCGCCCGGCCTGGCGCCGACGGTGGTGGTGTCGACCACGCACGACCCGGCGACCCCCTACAAGGCCGGCGTCGATTTGGCACAGGAGCTGCGCGGCTCGCTGCTGACCTTCGACGGCACCCAACACACGGTGGTCTTCCAGGGCGACAGCTGCATCGACGACTACGTGACGGAGTACCTGATCGGCGGCGACACGCCGCCGAGCGGCGCCAAGTGCTAGAGGTATTGCGGCGCCGAGACTGCGCTCAGCGCTAAAAATCCGGCGTTTTCTGGCGCTGAGCGCAGTCTCAAGGGACTGGTCGCGACGCCCGCACTGGGGCTTGATTGTGAGCTGGCGGTTTTCGGTGGGCGCCTAGGGCGGGGTTTCGCCGATTTTCCCGCCCTGGGCTCACATGGAACGCCCACGATTCACACCCAACGCCCGACGACGCGACCAGGTGACGACGCGCCGAGGCGAGATCAAGCCGTGACCATTTCGCGTTCGGACGGGTATTCGATGCTGCAAATATTGACAGCCATGTCGCGCCTGAGACCGTTGAGCTCGGCGCTGCTGTCGTTCGGGATTTTGGTTGCGGGACAACCGGTGCTGCCACTGCCGGTGGCCGGCGCGACCCCGGAACCGGGTGCGGGCCAGACCCCGACCCCGGCTCCGCCGGCCGCTGCGGCGCGCCCGCAGAACTGGGGCAGCTGCAGCCAATTCCTGACCGACACCAGCGACGTCCCCACCGCCCAGTGCACCACCGTGTCGGTGCCCGTCGACTACGCCAATCCGGGCGGCGCGCAGGCCAAGCTGGCGGTGATCCGGGTGCCCGCGACGGGACGACGGATGGGATCGCTGTTGATCAACCCGGGCGGGCCGGGCGCGTCCGCGGTCGACATGGTCGCCGGCATGGCATCGGACCTGGAGAACAGCGATATCACCCGCAACTTCGACCTGGTGGGATTCGACCCTCGAGGGGTGGGCCACTCGACCCCGCCGTTGCGCTGCCGCAGCGATGCCGACTTCGACGCGTTCCGCCGCGAACCGATGGTCGATTACAGCCCGGCCGGCGTGGCGCACATCGAGCAGATCAACCAGCACCTGGCCCAGCAATGCGCCAGCCGGATGGGCAACGCGTTCCTGGCCAACGCCGGCACCGCATCCGTCGCGCGCGACATGGACACGGTCCGCCAGGCGCTGGGCGACGAACAGATCAACTACCTCGGCTACAGCTACGGCACCGAGCTGGGCACCGCATACCTCGAGGCGTTCGGCGATCACGTGCGGGCGATGGTGCTCGACGGCGCCATCGACCCGACCGTGGACCCGGTCACCGAGAACATCAACCAAATGGCCGGATTCCAAACGGCTTTCAACGACTACGCCACCGACTGCGCCCGCTCGGCCGGATGCCCGCTGGGCACCGATCCGGCTCAATTCGTCAACCGCTACCACGCCCTGGTCGACCCGCTGGTCGCCAAGCCGGGCCGGACGTCGGACCCGCGCGGGTTGAGCTACGCCGACGCGACCACCGGCACCATCAACGCGCTTTACACTCCGGCGCACTGGAAGTACCTGACCAGTGGCCTGCTCGGGCTGCAGCGTGGCACCGACGCCGGCGACCTGCTGATGCTGGCCGACGATTACGAGGGCCGCGACAAGGCCGGGCACTACAGCAACGACCAGGACGCGTTCAACGCCGTGCGTTGCGTCGACGCGCCGACACCGACGGATGCGGCGACCTGGGTCGCCGCCGATCAGAAGATGCGCCAGGTCGCCCCGTTCCTGAGCTACGGGCAGTTCACCGGAAACGCGCCGCGCGACCTGTGCGCGCTGTGGCCGGTGCCCGCCACCTCGAGGCCGCACGCCGCGGCGCCCGTCGCGCCCGGCAAGGCCGTCGTCGTCTCCACGACGCACGACCCGGCCACGCCGTACCAGGCCGGCGTCAACCTGGCCCGGCAACTCGGCGCGCCGCTGATCAGCTACGACGGCACCCAGCACACCGCCGTGTTCAACGGCGACCAGTGCGTGGACACCGCGGTGGTGCGTTACTTCGTGGCGGGCGCGCTGCCGCCCGCGTCGCTGCGGTGCCGGTCCTGACCTAAAGCGCGCCCTTGCCCTCGGGCATCCTGCTACGTTGCATGAACCTGACGGGTGGAGGACCGCCGGGCTAGTGACAACCGGGGCTAGCTGGTAGGTGGACCGACATGTCGTTTCTCATCGCGGCGCCGGAGCTGATGGCGGCGGCCGCGTCGGATCTGGCCGGTATCGGGTCGACGCTCGGCGCGGCCCGCGCGGCGGCGGTCTCGACGACGGGGGTGCTGGCCGCGGGGGAAGACGAGGTGTCCGCGGCCATCGCGGCGCTGTTCTCCGCCCACGGCCAGCAGTTCCAGGGACTCGGCGCGCAGGCGGCCGCGTTTCATGACCAGTTCGTGCAGGCCCTGCGTGCGGCGGCCGGGGGGTATACGGCGGCCGAAGCGGCGAATTCTTCTCCGCTGCAAACCGTTTGGCAAGACGTGCGAGGGGCGATCAACGCTCCCACGCAGTTGCTGTTGGGGGCCCCGCTGATCGGCAAGGGCACCGACGGTGCGCCGGGGACCGGGCAGGCCGGCGGGCCGGGCGGACTGTTGTGGGGCGACGGCGGCAATGGCGGGTCCGGGCTGCCGGGCCAACCCGGCGGCGCGGGAGGTAACGCCGGACTGTTCGGCAACGGCGGCCACGGCGGCGCCGGCGGGGTCGGCACATCAAGCAGCATCGGCGGCGTCGGCGGGGCGGGCGGCACCGGCGGCGTGCTCTTCGGCAATGGCGGTGTTGGCGGCAGCGGGGGCGCTGGCGCCACGGGAGGTGTCGGCGGAACTGGCGGGCCCGGCGGGGCGGGCATCGGCCTGCTGAGCCTGGGCGGGGCCGGCGGAACGGGCGGTGTCGGCGGCGCGGGTCTGGCCGGCACCGACAGCCATATCAACGGCGGAGACGGCGGGGCCGGCGGTACGGGTGGTGTGGGAGGGG